>NZ_JBIVUT010000021.1:0-102544 GCF_044757365.1 Streptomyces sp. NPDC091289 | reverse complement strand
ACACCGGACGAGTTCGACCCCACGCCCGCCGCCGCACCGCCTGATGCTCCCGAACCCACACGCATCGCACCGCCGGACGGGCCCGAGCCCACCCGCGTCGTCACTCCGGACCAACCCGAGCCCATCCGCCCCACGCCCCCCGACGCCCCCGAACCCACCCGGGCGATCACCGTCACCGGGCCCGACGAACCGCCCGGCGGCGGCGCGTCGGGGAATGCCGGGCGGTGACGGCCGATGGCGCCACCACCGCCACCACCGCCGCCACCGCCTCCTCCGTCGCACGACGCCGGGCTGCCCACCGGGCGCGAGGACGATCTCGTCGGCAAGCGGATCGCGGGCTACCTCGTGGAGGCCGAGATCGGGCGCGGCGGCATGGCCGTCGTCTACCGCGCCAAGGACCTGCGGCTGGACCGGATCGTCGCGCTGAAGCTGCTCGCGCCGGAGCTGGCCCGCAACGACACCTTCCGGCAGCGGTTCACGCATGAGTCGCGGGTGGCAGCCGCGATCGACCACCCCCACATCGTGCCGGTGTTCGAGGCGGGCGAGACCGAGGGGCTGCTCTACATCGCCATGCGCTTCGTCGCGGGCGCCGATCTGCGCGTCCTGATCGACCGGCGCGGGCCGCTGGACCTCACGGCCGCCGTCCGGATCGCCGCACAGGTCGCGTCCGCGCTCGACGCGGCCCATGACCACGACCTCGTGCACCGGGACGTGAAGCCCGGCAACATCCTGGTGGCGGCGGGCACCGACAGCGACCATCCGGAGCACGTGTATCTCACGGACTTCGGGCTGACGAAGAAGTCACTGTCGCTGACCGGGTTCACCACGGTCGGCCAGTTCGTCGGCACCCTCGACTACGTGGCGCCGGAACAGATCTCCGGGCGGCCCGTGGACGGGCGGTGCGACGTGTACAGCCTCGCCTGCGTCGTCCAGGAGACCCTGACCGGTGCGCCGCCGTTCCGGCGGGACGACGACATGGCGCTGTTGTGGGCCCACCAGTACGACCCGCCCACCCCGCCGAGCGGGCTGCGGCCCGGGCTCCCCGCCGCCGTCGACGGCGTACTGGCGAAGGCGCTCGCCAAGTCCCCGGAGGACCGTTACGAGACCTGTCTGCGGTTCGTCGCCGCGCTGCGGGCAGCGGCTGCGGGCATCGGACCCGGTGAGCACGCGCCGACCCGGGTGGACGCACCCGCCGGTTCCTGGTCGGCGGCCCCCGAAGCTCCGCCCGCGCCGCCGCGCTGGGCCGACCCGGTGTTCCCGGAAGCCGGCCGATCGGTCCGGTGAGGCCGGTTCGGGTGAGGTCCGGTCCGGATGAGGCCGGTCCGGATGAGGCCGGTTCAGGTAAGGCCGGTTCAGGTAAGGCCGGTTCAGGTAAGGCCGGTTCAGGTAAGGCCGGTTCGGGTGAGGCCGGTTCAGGTGTCCGGGCCCGTGTCCTTGACCTCGCCGCGCCGGTGCACCCGGGTGGCCGCGAGGCCGCCGAGGAAGCCGGTGACCAGGCCCCACAGCACCGCGAATCCGAGCGCCGTCCACAGTTTCGGGCGCAGCGACACCTCCCCGCCGAGTCCGCCGCCGAGGTCCCCGAGGCCCAGGAGGGACAGTCCGTAGTGGGCGGAGATCCGGGCGGTGAGGCAGATGAACAGCACGGTCAGGGTGAGCGCCACCGCCATGTGCACCGCGTGCTGCCACAGGCGCGTGCGGGCGGGCGATCTGGCCGCCATGAGGAACGCGGCGGCGAGCACCAGCACGGCGACGACGAGCACGAGCCAGCGGACGCGCCCGTCCTGTTCGGCGAGGGTGCTCAGGTTCAGGGTGGAGAGGTCGGGGGTGCGCAGGACGGAGTCGAGCACCTGGGGCATGGGCAGCCCGAAGGGTCCCTCGACCTTGCCCTCCCAGGACGCGCCCATGCCGAGGGTGAGCGCGAGCCAGACCAGGTTGGGCAGTCCGAGGAGGATGACCGCGACGGTCTCGGCGGGGTGCCCGCGCGTGATCATCACGACGAGACCGGCGACGACACCGAGCGCGACGCAGGCGAGGAGCAGCGCCACCATGGCGAACGCCGCCGGGCGCACCGCTTCCTGGAAGCGCAGCAGCCGGGCCGGGAGCGGGGCCCGGCGCGAGACGAGCAGGGCCAGCACGAGGACACCGGCCAGCCACAGCAGCCCGAAGACCAGGGTGAGGGGGATCTCCGCCCGGAATCCGACCTTCGGGTCGCTGCCGAGGAGATCCCCGGCGTCGCTGCCGGTGAGGTCGTCGGCCGAGAGGGTGAAGGTGTGCCGGGCGATCAGCGAGATCACGATCAGCGCGACGACCCACAGGGCGGCGACGCGGCCCGCCCAGCCGGCCAGTTCGCGGCTTCCCGCGACGGCCCGGTGGTGGAGCGGGCGGAGGAAGCCCCGGGCGATCAGCAGTGCGCCCACCAGGGTCACCGAGAGCGGCAGGACCGAGAGGTCGGCCTGCGTCCCCACGAGGGAACCGGCGTCCCCGGACAGCCCGACGGAGCCGCCCGCCGCCATCACCACGACCGCGGCGACCACGGCCGGGAATGCGCCGCCGGGCAGCCCCGCCGCACCGGCGGCCCACAGGCCGAGCGCCGCGGTCACCACCATGGCCAGCACACCGGTGAGGACCGCGAGAAGGGCGTGGCGCCAGCCGTGGGGGGCGGGTGCGCTGTTCTCGTCGTTGCTCGCGCGGACGTTCACGCCCCCACGCTAAACAGGGTCCGAACGCTCCGCTTCCCGGGGAAACCGGTCCCTCCCTCCGCTTGCGGGGACCACCCCGACAGGACAGACAATGAGGCGATATGCCCCGGATTGTCGCCTGATGGCCCTGGTACGGAAACGGGGCCGGGCAGGGACGACCGGGGCGGGTACCGACGTCGGGGAGCAGAGCCCGTGAGTGACCGACCACCGCCATCCGGCCGCCCCACAGGACCGCCGTCCGGCCCGCTCTCGGGCCCCTCGCAGTCCGGCCCCACACCGCCCCCTCCGACCGTGTCCGGCCCGCCGCCCGGCCCGCCCAGCGGCGGCGACCACGGCGGACCGGGCGGCTCGGGCGGCGGGGGCGGGGATTCCGGCGGTGGTCCGGGCGGTCCCGGCGACCCGGGCAGCGGCTCGGGCGCCGCCCCCGGTTCCGGCCCCGGCCGCCCCTGGTGGCGTTCGGTCCCCCGGATCGCGGCGATCGCGACGGCTCTCGTCGCGGCGGTGGTGCTGGTCGTCGTCCTGACCCGGCCCGACGGCGGGTCGAAGGCGGGCGGTGAGGTGTTCCTCCAGGCGGCGGGCGAGTCCGGGCCCGATCCGTTCACGGAGTCCACGGCCGAGGACGACGCCCCCGGGCCCGGGACCGCCAGCCCCTCCGTGGCACCGAGCGCGTCGGCGACCGGCGCGCAGGTGACACGTGGGGTGGACGGCGCGGCGCCGGGTCTTTACGGGGGCACCCGCAAGGTCGCCAGTTGCGATGTGGAGCAGCAGATCAAGGTGTTGCGAGCGGCGCCGGACAAGAACCGGGCGTTCGCCTCGGTCCAGGACATCGAGCCGTCCGCCGTCCCCGGCTATCTGCGGGGGCTCACCCCCGTGACGCTGCGCATGGACACCCGCGTCACCAACCACGGCTACCGGGACGGCGAGGCGAACGCCTACCAGGCGGTGCTCCAGGCGGGTACGGCGGTCATGGTCGACGACCGGGGCGTGCCCCGGGTGCGCTGCGCGTGCGGGAACCCGCTGCTGCCGCCCGTGGCCCAGGAGGATCCACGGCAGACGGGCAAGGCGTGGCCGGGCTACCGGGCCTCCGACGTGGTCGTGGTGGAGCCGTCGAAGAAGCCGGTGAAGGAGTTCGTGATGGTCGACCCGGAGAACGGCGACTGGTTCAAGCGGCCGTCCGGCGACACGGGCGACGGCGACAAGAAGACGGACCCGCCGAAGGACGCCTCCGAATCCCCCTGCCCGCCCGGTTCGGACCCCTGCCCCTCGTCGTCGGGGGCCACGCCGTCGGAGTCCTCGCCGGACGACCCGGCGTCGCGGCCCGGTGACGATCCGGCGACCTCCGAGCCTCCGCCGGACGACCCGGCGACCTCGGAGCCGCCGCCCGACGACCCGGGGACCGAGCCCGCGCCGGAGGACCCGCCGGGTTCGCCCGACTCGCAGTCGGCCCCGCAGCCGCCCGGCCCGGACTCCCCGGACCCGCAGGATCCCGGACCGGGGACGGCCCCGCAGGGAGCACCCGCGATCGGCTGAACGGACGGAGAACCGCCGCCCCCTCAGCCCACGGCGTCGGGGCGGCTCTCCACCGGGGTCTTCGCCCGCGTCCCCGTACGCACTCCGGCTGCCGAGGCGGCCGAGTGGAGGGAGCGCAGGGCGACCAGCAGGAAGCCGATGTCGTCGAGGTAGACGGGGTCGGGCAGCAGGTCGACGGGTGACACGGTGTAGATGACGGCCGCCCAGACGAGCGCCTTGTTCCGCAGCGGGATCCCGGCGTCGACCAGCAGTTTCCTGGCCTTGAAGACGCGCACCAGCAGCACGACGGCCAGGGCCAGCATGAGCAGCGCGGCCACGGCGCCGAGAACGAGCCAAACGGTGGTGTCCATGGCTCATCGTGTACCCACTCGCTCCCGGATCACGAACCCGTGGCGGCGATGCCGGCGCTCCGGGGCCGAAAAGTGCGGCGGTGCGGATCAGGCCGTGCCGCGCCCCCGGGCCTCCGCCCGCCTGCGGCTGCGACGCTTCAGGGCGCGCCGCTCGTTCTCGGACAGGCCGCCCCAGATGCCGGAGTCCTGCCGGTTCTCCAGGGCCCACTCCAGGCAGGCGGCCTGTACGGGGCAGCTCCGGCAGACGGCCTTGGCCTCCGCTGTCTGGACGACGGCGGGGCCGGTGCTCCCGATGGGGAAGAACAGGTCCGGGTCCTCCTCGCGGCAGGCGGCGTGCAGGCGCCAGTTCTCCATGCCGCTCGACTCTGCGCTGCTCAACTCTGCTCACTCCCGATGTCGATACGTCGTCAGTCACTTGCCGTACGCGTCTTCCGCTTGCCGTACGCGTCTTCCGTGCGGGTGACCGACGATCGGCGCCTCAAACACGTATCGGGTGGGCACATCGGGTCATCGGCAGCGCATGGCGGCCGCTACGCGGGCGGGCGGACCCGGGGGCGGTGCAGGGCGAGGAGCGCCTGGTCGTCCTGGATCCGGCCGCCGGTGTGGTAGCCGACGTCCTCGATCAGCAGGTGGAGGATCTGCGCCGGGGTGGCCGGGTCGCCGATCAGCGCGCGGTGGTGGACGAGGAGGGGCAGCCGGACGGACGCGTCGTAGAAGATCCCGGACTCGTCGCGGGCCTCGGTGACCCCGTCCGTGTAGCAGATGAGGGTGGCGCCGGGCGGGAACGGGAACGCGTCGACCGGGGACGACCAGGTCCCCAGGGCGCTCATGCCGAGCGGGGGCGCCTCCTCGGACGGTTCGAGGACGGTGGCCCGGCCCTCGGCGTCCAGCAGCACCGGCGGCGGATGCCCCCGGTTGACGACCCGTACGACGTCGAGGCCCTCGGCGAACTCGGCGATCAGCGCGGTGGTGAACCCCTCGTCCTGCTCCTGGCCACCGCGCCGGCCGCCCTCGCGCAGGAGGGCCCGCTCCAGCGCGGTCACCAGGCCGGGCAGGTCCTCCGCCTCGTCCGCCGCGTACCGGAACGCCCCCAGGTCCGCGCAGACCGCGCTCACCGCGCCCAGGCCCTTGCCGCGTACGTCGCCGACCATCACACGCACCCCGTGCGGGGTGTCCTGGACGACGTAGAGGTCGCCGCCGATCATGGCCTCGTTCTCGGCGGGCACGTACCGGGCGGCGATCCTGAGCTCACCCAGGCGCGAGGGAGGCCTCGGCAGGACGGCGCTCTGGGCCACGGCGGCGATGTGGCGGGCGCGCCGGGTCCGGGCGTCCCGTCCCTCCAGGGAGCGGTTGATGAGGACGGCCAGCACGGTTACGGCCAGAAGGGTGAGCTGGTTGGCGACGCCCCGCTGCCAGCCGAAGGTGCCGTCGACCCGGGCGAGGACCGCGTGGACGGCCATGGAGAGGGCGCCGACCGCGATGATGCCGCGCAGGCTCAGCAGCGGCGCCGCGGCGACCGGGGCGGCCATCAGTAGGGGCGCGGAGGTGACGTCCGTCGGGGTCGCCAGGTCCAGCACGACGGCCAGCACGACGACCCCCAGCGGGATCCACCTGGCCCTGCGCAGCTGCACCACTCCCCCACGCTGTACGGCGCCGGGGCCCGCCGCATCCCGGCGGCGGCCGGGGGTGCCGCTCCGGGCCGGGTCACTCCGGCAGCGGCGTCCCGGGTCCGGGTGCGGCGGCGCACGCGGCGTCCAGCCGGATGCGGTGGGCCATCACGGCCTCGGGGTCGTCGATGAGGTCGACGCGGACGCCCGGGGTCTCCAGCACCGCCTGGTCCCCGATCTCGGGTGCGGGCACCCGGAGGATGTGCAGGGGCGGTACCCCGGTCAGGGGATGCGGTGGGTGATCCATGGGCACCACCTGGACGGTGACGTGCTGTTCCTTCATCGTCTCGGTCAGCGCGGCCCGCTGCTCGTCCATGGTGTCCCGGTCGCCGACCCGCGTGTGGAGGGCCGCCGCCGGGAAGAGGGCCCACACGGCGGCCCCGCGCTCGCACATGCGGCGGCGGCGCTCCCGCAGCAGCTCGACGCGCCGCTCCCGGCGGGCGGGGCTGTCCTCGGGGTACTGCGTGCGGTAGAGCGCGGCGGCGTACGCGGGGGTGCGCAGCAGCTCCGGCACCAGTGCCGGGTGCCAGGTCCGTACGAGGCTCGCCGAGGATTCCACGCCGATGACGTCCTGCTGCCAGCTCTCCATCGCGTCCCGCCACCGGTGCCACCAGCCGGGCCGGTTCGCGGCTCCGAGCCCGGCCATGATGCGCTCGGCCACGGCCGGGGGCACTCCGTAGCAGCGCAGCAGTTCGCCGACCTGCCGGGCGTCGAGTCCGGTCTCGGCGCGTTCGATGCGCCGGACGGTGGCGGGGTGGGCGTCCAGCGCCTCGGCGGCGGCCCGCAGGCTGATGCCCGCGCGTTCCCGCAGCATGCGGAGGCGGACCGCGAGGACGCGGTGCTCCACGGTGGGACCTGAACGGGCTCGCATGCGCAAACCTTCCTTGTCGAGCCCCGCGGCGGAGCATTACACACTCTGTCGCTTGCAAAGTATGCGTTTTGCGCCGAGAGTGCATACATGTCGGAAATAGTCAGTTGCGCGGAGCGTGCTCCCGATGACGGAGGTGTCCGAGGTGCCGGATGTGCCCGAGGCGCACACAGCTGGTGGGTTCCCCGATTGCCCGGGGGCGTGCCGGAGGCCCGGCACCGGGTCCAGGAGGCCATGCGGGCCTGGGGCGAACCGGCCGACCGGATCGAGGCGGCGGCTCTGATAGTGACCGAGCTGGTCACCAACGCCGTGCAGCACACCACCACCCGGCGGATCCGCTGCCGTCTCCTGCGTTCCGCGGACGGCGTGCGCATCTGCGTGTGGAATCGCGGCCGGGCCCGGATCCCGGCCCCGGCGACCCCGGGCGACTCGGCGGGCCTTCCCGTCGCCGGGGTCCCGGCGGTGGGCGGCGACGTGCTCGACTGTCTGTCCGAGGACGGCAGAGGGCTCCTGCTCGTCGACGCACTGGCGGCCCGCTGGGGCACCCGCGCCGCACTGGCGGGCCGGCTCGTCTGGGCCGACGTCTGAGCCCGCCCCACGTCCTTCCCGCATGACCCCCGTCCGGGCCGCCCCGCGAACACGTCCTCGCGGCGCCCCGGCGTGATCAGGCGGGAGCGGTGCGGCACTCCGGGTGGCCCCAGCCGTTCGGGTTCTTCGCGATCGGCTCCTTGGCCGCGTACGACTTTCCGCAGTGGCACCGGCCCGCGAAACGCGCCGCGATCGTGCCGCTGGACCGCCCGCCCCGGGACGCGCCCCCGGCACTCCGCCCCTTGCCACCGCCCGACGCTCCGGACGCCTCGGTGCGCCCCTTCGTGGACCGCGCGGGCGCAGGTACGGGCAGCGCCGTGGCGCCGTGCGCCGTACCGGCCGGGCTCTGGGACACGGCCGCCTCGCTGGCGGCCTGGTCGGCGAGTGCGTTGAGCGGGTCGCCGTTCACCTGGTGTGCGGGCACATAGCGGAACGTCACCGAGCGGTCGGCGAGCAGGGCGTCGATGCGGGTGACCAGCTCACGGTTGGCGACGGGCTTGCCGCCCGAGGTCTTCCAGCCGTTGCGCTTCCAGCCCGGCAGCCACTTGGTCACGGCGTTCATGGCGTACTGCGAGTCCATCCGCACCTCGACGCGCACCGCCGGATCGGTGGACTCCAGCAGCTCCGCCAGAGCGGTGAGCTCGGCGACGTTGTTCGTCGCGGTGCCGAGCGGACCGGCCTCCCAGCGCACCGGATTCCCCTGCGCGTCGGCGGCGACCCACGCCCAGGCGGCCGGTCCCGGATTTCCCTTCGACGCCCCGTCACACGCGGCGATGATGCTCTCGTTCATCCCCCGATCATGCCAGCCCCGCATGACCGTTCCGACCGCCGCGACCGCCGCGCTCAGGGCACGATCGAGTCCACGTAGCCGCCGTCGACGCGCACGGCCGCCCCGGTCGTCGCCGAGGCCTGCGCGGAGCTGAGGTAGACGACCAGGTTGGCGATCTCCTCGGGCTCGATGAGCCGCTGGATCAGGGACTGCGGGCGGTGCAGCCGCATGAACGCACGCTGGGCCTCGTCCCAGGGGAGCTCCTTGTCGACGAGCTCGTACACGAAGTCCTCCACGCCACCGGTGTGCGTGGGGCCGGCGATCACGGAGTTCACCGTCACGCCGGTGCCCGCGGCCTCCTTGGCGAAGCCCCGGGAGACGGCGAGCAGCGCGGTCTTCGACATGCCGTAGTGGATCATCTCGGCGGGGATCACGATCGCGGAGTCGCTGGCGATGTTCAGCACCCGCCCCCAGCCCTGCCCGGTCATGCCCGGCAGGTAGTGCCGGATCAGCCGGACGGCGCTGAGGACGTTCGTGTCGAAGTACGTCCGCCACTCCGCGTCGCTGATCTCCAGCGGCGGCCTGGACCCGAAGATGCCGAGATTATTGACGAGGACGTCGGCCGTGGGCACGGCGGCGTACAGCCGCTCGGCGCCCTCCTCGGCGGTCAGGTCGCAGGCCACGGTCACCACGGACGCGTCCGCCACCGCCGCGCGCAGGGTCGCCGCCGCCGCGTCCAGCCGGTCCGCCTTCCGCCCGGTGAGAACGACCTCGGCGCCGGCCGCGGCCAGCCCTGTCGCGATGGCGAGGCCGATACCTTGCGAGGAACCGGTCACCACCGCGTTCTTGCCCGTCAGATCGATGCGCACGCCGCTACTCCCTCGCCTGCTCGTCCGTCGCCTCCCAGACTCGCACCGCCGCCCCGCGACCGCTTGACCTCAACCAAACTTCAGGTCTTAGCGTTCCGAGTGAACCCGGGGCCGTACGGCCGACGGGATCCGCAAGCCATCAGCTATTCAGCTATTCCGCTATTCCGCTATTCCGCAGGCCATCAGATTTCGGAGCGCCCCATGGACATGGAAGTCACGGCGTGGCATTCGCTGCACAGCGCGATGAACGCCCAGCAGGACCGCCGGCCCTTCTCCCGGAAGGCGTTGCGCCGCATCGTGCTCTTCGCCCGGCCCCACCGGCGGCGGATCTACCGCTTCCTGCTGCTGAGCGTCCTGACCGCGCTGCTCGCGGTGGCCACCCCGGTGCTGGCAGGGAAGGTCGTCGACGCGATCGTGAACGGGGAGGAGACCGGGACGGTCACCCGGCTCGCCCTGCTCATCGCGCTCATCGCCGTCGTCGAGGCCGGTCTCGGCCTGCTCACCCGCTGGCTGTCGTCGACGCTGGGCGAGGGCCTGATCCTGGACCTGCGCACCGCCGTCTTCGACCATGTGCAGAAGATGCCGGTGGCCTTCTTCACCCGGACCCGGACCGGCGCCCTCGTCAGCCGGCTCAACAATGACGTGATCGGCGCCCAGCGGGCCTTCAGCAATACGCTCTCCGGCGTCGTCTCCAACGTCGTCACCCTGCTGTTGACGCTCGCCGTAATGCTCACGATCTCCTGGCAGATCACCCTGCTCTCGCTGGTGCTGCTCCCGGTGTTCGTCGTGCCGGCCCGCCGGATGGGGGCCCGGATGGCCGGACTCCAGCGGGAGGCGGCCGACCACAACGCGGCGATGGGCACCCAGATGACCGAGCGCTTCTCCGCCCCCGGCGCGACGCTCGTCAAACTCTTCGGGCGGCCTTCCGACGAGTCGGCCGAGTTCGCCGCCCGCGCCGACCGGGTGCGTGACATCGGCATCCGTACGGCGATGGCCCAGTCGGCGTTCATCACCGCCCTCACCCTGGTCTCCGCCCTGGCGCTGGCCCTGGTCTACGGGCTCGGCGGCTTCTACGCCCTGCGCGGCAGCCTGGAGCCGGGGGCCGTGGTGGCGCTGGCGCTGCTGCTGACCCGGTTGTACGCCCCGCTCACCGCGCTGGCCGGGGCCCGGGTCGAGGTGATGAGCGCGCTCGTCAGCTTCGAGCGGGTCTTCGAGATCCTGGACCTGAAGCCGCTGATCGAGCAGAAGCCGGACGCCCGAGCGGTGCCGGAGGGTCCGGTCTCCGTGGAGTTCGACCGGGTCTCCTTCGGCTACCCCTCCGCCGAGAAGGTCTCGCTCGCCTCGCTGGAGGAGGTCGCCACGCTCGACGACCGGGGCGGCACACCGGTCCTGCACGAGGTCTCCTTCCGGGCCGAACCGGGCCAGATGATCGCCCTGGTGGGCTCCTCCGGCGCGGGCAAGTCGACGATCGCGCAGTTGCTGCCCCGGCTGTACGACGCGGACACCGGTTCCGTACGGCTGAACGGGGTCGACGTACGCGATCTGAGCGCCGACTCGATCCGGGACACGCTCGGCATGGTCACCCAGGACGGGCACCTCTTCCACGAGTCGGTGCGGGCCAACCTGCTGCTCGCCCGGCCCGACGCCGCCGAGGACGACATCTGGGACGCCCTGCGCCGCTCCCGGCTCGACGGTCTGATCGCCTCGCTGCCCGACGGGCTCGACACGGTGGTGGGCGAGCGCGGCTACCGGCTCTCCGGCGGGGAGCGCCAGCGCCTCACCATCGCCCGGCTGCTGCTGGCCCGTCAGCGGGTCGTGATCCTCGACGAGGCGACCGCGCACCTCGACTCCACCTCGGAGGCCGCCGTCCAGGAGGCGCTGGCCGAAGCGCTGGCGGGCCGGACCGCCCTGGTGATCGCCCACCGCCTCTCGACCGTACGGGCGGCCGACCGGATCCTGGTCGTGGAGGCGGGCCGGGTCGTCGAGAACGGCACGCACACCGAGCTGCTCGCGGCCGGCGGGCGGTACGAGGAGCTGTACCGCACCCAGTTCGAGCGGCCGTCCTCGGACGGCGAACGGCCGGTCCAGCCGGTCCACTGACCCGGCGTCCCCGACCCAGACCCAGCCCCAGCCCCCCAGCCTCACCCCTGCCCACGCCGTTCGGCCGGACCTCACCGGCCGGGCGGCGTCAGCGCGTGCCGATGCGGGTGAGAGCCCTCCGCTCGGCGGTCCGCAGTCGGCGCAGCGCGTGGCCGCCGCACCGGCGCCACTCCTTCGGCGACACCCGAGGACGGTGCCCGCCGTTGGTGACGAGCGCGTTCACCGACGTCATCGGGTCCGCCGCCATGGTCTTGGCCAGCAGCACGCCGACCACGAGCGGAAGCAGCGTGACGGCCAGGGCGGAACCGGCGGTCGTGACGTGCTGGATGCGGGGGCGGCGCGGCGCTTCGGAGGTCATACGGCCATCGAACAGCGGCCCGGGGACCCGGAACATCGGGCAACGTACTCAGGGGCGCGGGACCGGCATACTCATCCGCTCGCCGGGGGACGCTCACAGCGGCCGGGTGCACGGATCCGGGCCCGGCCGCAGGAGCACGGAGGGAGCGCCTCGATGGGTGACGGCCAGGGACCGGGCGACAACGGCGAACACCGCGACGGCCAGGGGCCGGTGGAGCACGGTCACGGACGTCCGGCCGCGGCGGTGTTCGACGCGCTGGGCGCGGAGTACGAACAGGCCTTCGCCGCTTCGGCCGCCCACCGGGAGTCGCTGGATCGGCTGCTGGCGGACCTCGCCCCGGGGAGCCGGGTGCTGGACGTGGGCAGTGGGACGGGCCGGCCGACCGCGCGGACCCTGGCGGACGCGGGGCACCGGGTGCTGGGTGTCGATGTGTCGCCGGTGATGACCGCGCTCGCCGCCCGGCAGGTGCCGGAGGCCGAGTTCCGGTGCGCGGACATCCGTGATCTCCCCCTGCCCGAGGGCGAGTTCGACGCGGTCTGTGTGTACTTCTCGCTGCTGCAGATGGAGCGCGGCGAGCAGGGCGAGCTGCTGGGGCGGCTCGCCCGGGCGCTGCGGTCCGGCGGACTGCTGGTCGTCGCGACGGTGCCGGTGGACGTCGCGGGCGTCGACGCGGTGTTCATGGGGCAGCCGGTCCGGGTCTCCAGCTTCGGCGCCGAGGAGTTCACCGCTCTGACCGCGCGGGCGGGGATCGCCGTGGAGTGGACGCACAGCGCGCTGTTCACCCCGGATCACCCGGCGGGCATGCCCGAGCCGCACCTGTTCCTGCACGGCCGCCAGCTAACCGCCGCAACTAACGGCGCAGCGTTCCCACACGGCACGCCTTGACCATTGGCTATCACAAAGAACAAGCCGAATGAATGACAAGGGTGGCGCATTTGCGTTCCTTCACAAGAAGGTAATGCGATAGCAAAGTTCTGGTCTATATGCTGAGCTGTAGTCGTATCCGCGAGGAGCGACCGGAGTGGGCCTCATGACGGCTGCCATCCGGCAAACCGCGAGGTGAGACACCCCTCCCATTCCGAACATTCATACGGATACAAACAGCGCATTCGTCAATATGACCCGACCACACCGCTCCCCGGCACCGCCGGATGCAGGAGGCAGGCCACCATGCAGTCCCTCGTAGACCACGCCCGGACATTCACCGAGCACGTCGCCGCGAACGCAAAGGATTTTGAACGTCTCGCGGACGGCCAGACCCCCGAAGCACTCTTCGTCACGTGTTCGGATTCACGTGTCGTCCCTTCGCTGTTCACCGGCGCCCGCCCGGGACAGCTCTTCGAGCTCCGCACCGCCGGCAACATCGTGCCGCGCTACCCCGCGCAGGACCGGCCCACCGGCGAGGCCGCGACCATCGAGTACGCGCTGCGCATGCTCAAGGTGCGCGACATCATCGTGTGCGGGCACTCCCACTGCGGCGCGGTGGGCGCCGTGTTCCGCGGCGACGACCTCTCCGCCATGCCCGCCGTCCGCCACTGGCTGGAGCACTCCACGGACGGCAGAGACCCGGCGGCGGACCCCGCCGACCTCCCCGGGGCGATCCAGGCCCACGCCCTCGCCCAGCTCGACACCCTGCGGGGCTACCCCGCGGTGCGCGAGCGACTCACCGAGGGTTCCCTCGGCCTGCACGCCTGGTACTACGAAGTGGACACCGGCTCCATCAGCGTCCACCGGCCGGAGCGCGGGACCGAGTTCGCCCGCCTCTGACGGCTTCCCTTCCCCCACCACCCTCACGTGCCCGGCCCCCTCCGGGCACGATCCGTACCCCACAAGGGAATCCACCGTGATCTCCGCGAAGGAACTCAAGAACCCCCACGTCGTGCGGCGTGACCTGCTGGCATCACTCGTCGTCTTCCTCGTCGCGCTACCGCTGTGCGTCGGCATCGCCGTCGCCTCCGGGGTCCCGGCCGAACTGGGCCTGGTCACCGGGATCGTCGGCGGGCTCGTCGTCGGCTTCCTGCCGGGCAGCAAGCTCCAGGTCAGCGGGCCCGCGGCCGGACTCACCGTGCTCGTCTACGAGGCGGTCAAGGAATTCGGCCTCAGCACGCTCGGCCCGATCGTGCTGGCCGCCGGACTGCTCCAAGTGGTGCTGGGCCTGGCACGCTTCGGCCGCTGGTTCCGCGCCATCTCCGTCTCCGTGGTGCAGGGCATGCTCGCCGGCATCGGCCTGATCATCGTGCTGGGCCAGGTGTACGCCATGGCCGACACCGAACAGCCGGGCAGCGGCCTGGCCAAGCTGGCCGGACTCCCCGGTCTCGTCGTCGAGATCGTCACCAACCAGGAGGCACTGACCGCCTTCGGCCTCGGCGCCGGAACGGTCGCCGTGCTGCTGCTGTGGCCGAAGCTCCCGGCCTCCGTGCGCCTGGTCCCGGCGCCGCTGGCCGCAGTCGCCCTGGCCACCGCCGTCGCCTCGCTGGCCGGTATGCGGCCGGCGGTGGCCGATGTGAACGGGCTGCTGCACGCCATCGATCTGCCCGGCGGGGCGGAGTTCGCCCGACTCGCCGATGTGGCGGTCATCGGCACCGTCCTGGCCTTCGCCCTGATCGCCTCGGCCGAGAGCCTGTTCAGCGCGGCGGCCGTCGACCGGATGCACGACGGACCGCGCACCGACTACGACAAGGAGCTGGTCGCCCAAGGCGTCGGCAACACCCTCTGCGGGGCGCTCGGCGCGCTGCCGATGACCGCGGTCATCGTCCGCAGCGCCGCCAACGTCCAGGCCGGGGCGACGACTTCCCTCTCCCGCATCGCCCACGGTCTGTGGCTGCTGCTCTTCGCCGCGCTGCTGCCCGCCGCCATCGGGATCATCCCGCTGGCCGCGCTCGCCGGGATCCTCGTGCACGCCGGGTGCAAGCTGGTGCCCGCCAAGGAGTTCGGCCCCCTGTGGCGCGAACACCGGGGGGAAGCCGTGCTGCTGGCGATCACCGCGATCGCCATCGTGGTGACCAACCTCTTCGAGGGAGTCGTGCTCGGCCTGCTGCTGGCCGTGGTCAAGTCGGCCTGGGAGACCTCGCACGTCCAGCTCATCACCCACGAGCTCACCGGCGGCCGGGTCGTGGTGACCCTCACCGGGAACGCCACCTTCCTCCGACTGCCCCGCATCCTGGAACAGTTGGAGAAGCTCCCGCAGGACCAGCCCATAGAGCTGGACCTGACCGGACTGCGCCACCTCGACCACGCCTGCCGGGTCGCCCTGGAGAACTGGGCGCGCCGGCACAACAACGCGGAGATCGAGCCGGTGACGATCCGCCGGTAGCGCCTCCGCACCACCGTGCGGGACGCCGGGCGCTTCACGCGACCGCCCGGCGTCCCGCCGCGGGGTTACGGCTTGCGGGCGACGAGCCCCCACTGGTCGACCGACACCGCGTCCTCCTCCTCGGGCCGCCAGCGGTCGATCGGGACGAATCCCGGCTCGACCAACTCCATTCCCTCGGCGCAGCCGGTGATCTCCTCCGGCTCCCGGACGAGGTACGGCGGGTTGTCGCCGGACGCGTACGCCTCCTGGGCCGCCAGCGTCTGCGGTGTCTTCACCGTGTCGCAGAGCACCAGACAGCTTCCCGACGGCATCCGGGCCAGGTACCGCTGGACGACCGCGATGCCTTCGGCCGGGTCGAGGTGCCCGAGGGTCGAGAGCAGAAGCACGGCGACCGGCTCGGACAGGTCGAGCGTCTTCGCCGCCTCGTCCACCACCGTGTCCGTCGCGGACAGATCGGCGTCCACATAGGCCGTGCGGCCCTCCGGGGCGCTGGTCAGGAGCGCCTCGGCGTGGGCGAGGACGATCGGGTCGTTGTCCACGTAGACGATGCGCGACTCGGGTGCGATGCTCTGCGCCACCTCGTGGGTGCTGTTCGCCACCGGCAGCCCGGTCCCGACGTCCAGGAACTGGCGTACCCCCGTCGAGGCGAGGTAGTGGATCGCGCGGATCTGGAAGGCGCGTGAGGCACGGGCGATGTCGACCATCTGCGGGTAGGCCGCACTCACCACTTCGGCCAGCTCCCGGTCCACCGGGTAGTGGTCCTTGCCGCCGAGCCACGCGTTCCAGACCCGCGCCGAGTGGGGAACGTCGGACCGGATACTGCGGCGGAAGTCGTCGTCGTCGACGCTCATGTCTCTCCTCTACTCACTGCCCGTACCAGGCGGTTGGCCGGGATTCCCGCCGACCGGGCCTCCGGTGGCGACCGTACCGCGCCACCCGGCGGCACGCAGCGGGGACGGGCCGTGCCCCTCGCCCGTCCGGCTCAGGGCGTCCGGGGCCTCGGGCGCCGGCACCTCGTTGAGCTTGCCGAACGGCACGTGCACGCTCGGGGTGGTCCGCGAAGTGCTCTCCAGGTGGCCCTGCTGGTCGTCGAAGAAGATGTGCGGCTTCAGGATCTTCATGATGCGGCCCTTGTCGATGCCGCCGAGGAAGAACGCGTCGTTGACGGTCACGCCCCACCCCTTGAGGCTCTGCACCGCACGCTCGTGCGCGGGGGCGTTGCGTGCCGTGACGATGGAGACGTGCAGGCGGGTCCGGTAGTCGGGGTTCTTCAGGCGCTCCTGCTCCTCCCGCTGCTGGATCCGGTTCACGTTCGCCAGGAAGTCCCTCAGCGGCCCGGCGTCGTGCGGAACCCCGGCGTTGGTGACCTCGTGGGCGCGGAACTTCTCGATCCCGCCCTCCTGGAACACCTGCTCCGACGCGTCCGTGGCCAGGACCCCGTCGAAGTCGAAGGAGATCCGCAGGTCGTGGTCGTCCTCGTCGTCCTCGTAGGGGGCGCCCAGGACGTGTCCGGCGGGCAGCCCGGCCGCGACCGCCTCCCGGACGTCCTGCTCGTTCGCCGACAGGAAGAGGGACATGTTGAGGGCGGGCATGAACCGGTGGGGCGAGCGGCCCTGCATGAAGATGGCGCGGCTGATGGGCAGTCCGTGGCTCTCTATGGAGCGCATGACCCGCAGTCCGGTGTCGGGGTCGTTGCGGGACAGGACGATGACCTCGACCAGGGGGTCGTTCACCTCGCCCAGGTCGTTCAGCGACAGCAGACGTCGGATGAAGGGGAACGCGGTTCCCGGGCGGAGCCGGTCGCCGACGTGCTGCTCCTGGTGGGCGCGGTAGCCCTCCTCGCCCTGTTCCCGGAAGACGGCGTCCGACTCGGTCAGGTCGAAGAGAGCGCTGGACGCGATCCCGATGACCAGTCGGTCGGCCAGTTCGTAGTGCACGGCACCCCCTCCGGCCGGCCCCGTGCCGACGCGCTCCCAACTATCGCACCGTCGCACGGCTGTTCCCGCACGGGCCGAGGGTCAGCTCAGCAGCAGGGCACTGTCCCAGGATGTCGTCGGCACATTCCCGGTGGCGTACGTGTGCAGGGCGAGGGCGATGCCCGCGGCCCCTTCCAGGAAGCCGGGGCGGTCGAGTGCGCGCGCCGCGAGCGTGTGGGCGTAGCGGAAGCCGAACGGAGCCTCGGGGTCGAACCCGTCCAGCACCCGTGCCGCCAGCCGGTCGGCGACGGCATGGAGGTCCTGGTCGTCGTTGTCGTGGGCCGTACGCAGGACGATCTGCAGGAGCCCGGCCCAGCCGTGGCACAGCGCGGAGTCCCGGATCAGCTCGTCGCTCGCCACGGTCAGCGCGCCGCGCAGTGCGGCCCCCGCCTCGGCGCGCCAGTCCGCCCGGTCCAGCGCGGATCCGGCCAGATGGACGGCGCGCGCCGCGCCGGCGGCACCGTAGCACCAGGAGTCCCGTCCGCGTTCCGGCGGTTCTCCGCTCTCGATGCGTTCCAGGGGCATCAGGTGGGGCCAGCGCGGACCGGCCGCGTCGGTGGTGCTCAGGCGGGACAGCAGCGCCATGATCCGCTCGATGGCCTCGTCCTGGCGGTCCACCCGGACCCCCGCCCGCCAGGCGACGGAGAGAAGCGCGAGCGGCCCGGGGACACCGTGGGCGAGACCGAGGTTGACGTGTTCGGCGAGGCCGTGGTCGAGACCGTCGGTGATCCACCATGCGGGCAGCCGGGCGCCGTGGCGGGTGATGTCGTCGGCGGTGGCCATCGCCACGAGGGAGGTGAGCACTTCGGTGAGCGCGGCTCCGGCCGCCTCCCGCTCCGCGCGCCCGTCCGCCGCCTGCTGCCTGGCCAGCAGGTAGCGGCCGATCCCAGCGGTGCCGCCGAGGACGTCGTAGCGGCTCCACGCGCCGGCCGGTTCCCCGGCCAGCGTCCGTTCCCGGTCGGCGCGTACGCGGATACGGGCCTGGCCGACGATGTGCCGGTCCAGTCCGGCGAGCATCGTCGCGTAGCCGCCGGAGCCGGCGGCCGCGGTGTGTCCGGCGTACGCGAGCGCCACCATGCCGCCGAACAGCGATTGCGGCAGCAGCCGGATACCGGCGGCGAGCGCAGCGGACAGATGCGCGTGTGCCCGGTCGCGCAGCCCCGGGTCCGTGGCGGCCAACTCGGCGTGGAGCAGGGCGACTCCGGGGTGGCCGTCGGAGAGATGCAGCGGGTCCCACACCGGTTGCGGGTCGCCCGGGTAGCGCATCACATTGTCCGGCACGCCCGCGATCCGGGCCACCCGCTCCGGGTCCGCCAGCCGGTCCGCGACCTCCGCGACGACCCGGGCGGCGGCCTGCCGGTGCGCCGGTTCCGATGTCGGGGTCGCTGTCCCGACAGCGGGCGTCCGGTCGGCGGGCCCGCCGTCGACGGGCGTCCGGTCAGCGGGGGTCGACACGGGTGATGGCACGGAAGCTCTCCAGTTCCTGCAACAAGCGGCGGACGTCCGCGCGCCGGACCTCGGGCACTTCGCCGACCCGCACCGCCTCGCCGGCGTCCAGCCGGCGCAGCACCGTACGGGCTTCGGCGCCGGTCGCACCCGAGGTGACATGGCCGTTGGCGGCCCACCCGCGCGGGTCATCGCCGGGTGCCGGCAGCAGCGGGGCACAGCCGCGTACGAGGGTGTCGTCGTCCAGAGGGCGGGGCTCGGCGGGCGGCTCGGTCGGCCAGAAGCCGCCCGCCGTTCTGACCCGCAGGGCGAGCGCGGTGGCCCGGTCGGCGAACCGGTCCTCGTCCAGGTGTTCCGCGAAGGCGTCCACGGCGTCGGCCAACGCCGTGGGAAGCTCACCGCTCAGTCGGCCGCCCGGGCCCGCGTCCGGGGTGAACAGCGGGGCGGAGGCCGTCGGCCGGGTGCCCCGGAACAGGTCCTTGATCTCGTAGTACGGCCGGTGCTCGCGGCGCGGAATGCCCACGTTGACGCTGGTCGCCGGGGCGTCCGAGGCGCTCTCCCCCACGTGGTAGTAGCGCGAGGGCCAGTACAGCAGGTCCCCCGGTTCGACCTCCGCGACGAACGAGGAGGACAGGTACGGCTGGTAGTCCAGCACCGTGTGCACCGGGTCCGACCACGGCCGCTCGGCCCAGAACCGCATCCGCTTGGCGCCGCGTACGCAGAACATGAAGGTGGCGAAACGGTCCTGGTGCACGCCGACCGGGCTGTGCTCGTACGAGCCGTGGAACAGCGTGGAACCGGCGGAGTGCGTGGGCTGGCCGACCCGCTCCCACAGCCCGGCGTAGAACCGCTGCGCACGGTCCCACAGTGGGTGGGAGAAGGAGTGGAACCGGTGGATGACAAGGGCGTAGCGCTGCCCGTCCAGCCGGTCGGCCATGCGCCGCTCGTAGCCGTCGAGCGAGCCGTCGCGCAGTTCGGGCAGGTAGTCGTGGGGGCGGGTCTGCTGCCGCCGCCGTACGAGGAACTGGAGGTTGCCCGGGACGGCGAGCGGGTGGGGCGGGCGGCTGCCGAGCACGGCGGCCCGGAACACCTCGGGCTCGTCGAACGGCACCGTGTCGAGGCCCTTGTACAGCACGGGCGCCCGGTCCCAGAACCGGTCGGCGAAGGTGTCCCAGTCGAAGGACTTCTCGATGGTCAGCGTCATCGGGCCCGCTCCTCGGCCATGTCGATGCCGCGCAGCCGGTACAGCTTGTCGAGCAGCGCGAGCACCGTTCGGTCGTTCCTGTCGTCGTCGCCCGCGGCGAGGGCGCGGCACACCGCGTCGGCGCCGGTCTCCTCCCCGTCGCCGAGGGCGGCGTACACCCGGTCGCTCGCGGCGGTGGGCAGGGTGAAGACGTTCCCGTCGACCGCCCAGACCTCGCGCGCGGGCCCGTCCGGCATCCGGATGATCTCGCCGGTGCGGCGGAAACGGGTGTCCCGGGTGATGGTGACGCCCTCGCGGGGCACCGGAATCGGTTCGAGCCCGGCGGCCGAGCGCAGCGCGGCCCAGCGGATCCGCAGCGCCCTGCGCAGCTGTTCGCCCTCCACGGTTGTCCGCAGTTCGTCGCCCAGCGCCGTCAGCCGGGGCAGCACACCGTCCCGGTCGTCGATACGGGTTCCGGGGCCGAACGGGAAGTACGGCACGGTCTCGTCGTTGCCCTGCCCTCCGTGCACCAGGTCGGCGAGCAGATCCCGCAAGGTGGTGAACGGCAGCCCCCGGTCGACCGGGATCCGCAGGCGCAGGGCCACGCACCGTTCGCAGTAGGTGTCCACGTGCCGCCGGTCGCCGGGCCAGTACAGCAGCTCCCCGGCACCGGCGCTCAGGGTGCGTACGCCGGGCACCTCCCGGTCCGGGTCGGCGATGTCCGCCGGCGGGGGCCCGCCGTGCTCGTCCCACAGCCGTACGTCCATCCGTCCGCGCAGCACCCAGGTCAGGGCCGCGTGCGTCGGGGCCGCGGTCGCCCCCGCGTGCTGGGTGAACCGGTCGCCGGTCAGCACCTCGGCGACGACGGGGAGGTTGGGCCAGCCGACCTGCCGCCACAGCCCGCTGATGGTGTCCCGTACCGCGGACCACAGCGCGTGGTCCAGGAGGAGCGGCTGCCGCACGGTCAGCAAGTAGCCCTGTCCGGGGACGTCGGCGGCGAGCCGGTCGAGGTAGTCGTCCAGGGTGGCGTCGGTGGTGTCCGGCAGCAGGGCGCCGGGGGCGCGCAGCCAGCCGTCGCCGAGGAGAAACCGGACGTCGGGCATCACCCAGAAGCGGGTGCCGGCGCGGAACGGGGCGCAGGAGGTGACGTTCAGGGGGTGCACCTCGTCGAGGCCGAACGGCGGCCGGGCGCGCAGCCGGACGGGCCGCCGGTCCCAGTCGCGCTGTGCGAACAGCTCCCAGTCGATTCCGTCCGGCGTCCGCCGCACGACGGGGGCCAGCGTGTTCATGATGCTTCCCTTCCCTCGGTCCCCTCCAGGGGGAACCGCCGCCGGATCCGGTCCGTGTGATCGGCCAGCGGCTCCATACCGAGAGCGGCCCGGCGGCGGTCCACTTCTTCCGGGTCCTCGACCGGCCACGGGACCAGCACTCCACCGACGGGCTCGAACTTCGTTCCGTACACCTGCGGGAGCCCATCGGTCACGCGCAACTCGTCGGTCAGATAAGCGACTTCCCGCCACGGCAGATCGCCTCGCCCGGCGGCGTCCCGCATCAGCTCCAGGCAGTGGCGGCGGAAGTCCAGGTGTTCCCGGGCGTGCTGGACAAGGCGGCTCGCGGCGGCGGCCGCCTCCGCGCCGACCAGACGGTGCCCCGGCCACCCGTGGTCGTGCACGACCGTGGTGAGCCACGCGATCCCGGCATCGGTCAGGTCCCGCAGGCGGCGCTCGGCGGCCGGGTCGCTCATGCCACCGTCGGCCCACGGTGTCCGGACGGCGCCGTCGAGCCGGTCCAGCCGCAGCAGCCTGCGCCGGATCTCCCCGGCCGGCGCGGGCTCGACCGGGGCCTCGGGCGCGTCGACCGGGTCGATGCGCAGCCGTACCTTCGTCCGGTCCCAGAGGTAGGTGATCCGCCGGCCGGCCTCCGGCCAGTCGAAGGCGACCCGGCCCTCGGAGGGGCTCTGCAGATGCAGCCGGACGCCCAGCGCGGCGTCGGCGATGACGTGGTCCGTCACATCGTCGAACACGTGCTCCACGGCGTCCCGGAGGGCCACTCCGAGACCGGCGAGGGTGAGGTTCGCGCCCTCCAGCAGCTCCGGCAGCGGGGGCCAGCCGCCCTCGGGCTCCGGCCGGGCCGCGACCCGTCCCGTCCCGAACGGCCGGGGCGGCGGCTCGACCCGCAGCACCGGCCCGCCCTCCAGCGAGCGGACGAAGTAGGGCACGTCCATGCGCCGCAGCTGATCGCGTTCGGCCCGGTCGAAGTGGACGTCGGGGTCGGCGGGGTGGGGTGTGGCACCGCCGCCGGACAGCCAGCGGGGCACGAGCGCGTCGAAGTACCGGAACGTGGGCTGCCGCAGCACCCGGACGTAGTGGCCGGCGATGGCGGTCGACAGGAACTCACCGATGGCGGGCCGTTGCCGGCACATCAGGGTCCAGGCGTCGAACATGCCACGCAGCATGGCGGGGAGGTAGGGCCCGTACCCGGTCCGCCCGTCGGTGTCGGCGACGACGTTCCTGGTCTCGTCCCGGGCGAGGGACCTGCGGCGGCGGTGGAGGCGCAGCGCCCCCGTCGGCTGCGCGGTCCAGCACACCGGTGGGCCCTCGGCGCTGCACCAGCGGGCGGTGCGCTCCAGGCCGACGTGGTGCTGGTCGACCTCGGCGGTCGCGTCGTGCAGGAGGCCCGTGTCGTAGAGGCGCGGGACCCGGCAGAAGTAGATTTCCAGGTCGATCGGGTAGAGCAGCGGCTCCGGGTCGCCGGGCCGGTGCCCGGTGACCACATTGCCGCCGATCATGTCGGTGATCCCGAAGGCGAACATCGCGGCGGTCAGCGAGCCGGTCCGGTGCCAGAACCGCCCCGACTCCCGCGGGGTGAGCCGGGTGCCGGTCAGCTTCCACGGTCCGGATGCCCGGATCGGTCCCCACTGTGCGGGCGGCTCGATCCACTCCTGCCACAGATAGCCGGGCTCGGCTCCGGGCCAGCAGGCCAGCACGGGCAGCCGGACCTCGCCGGACGCCGTGGGCGCGTGGTTGAGGAGATCGAACAGCGAGCCGGGCGTACCGGTTCCGGTGGACGAGGCGGTTCCGGTGGACGCGGTGAACAGCAGCTCGCCGGAGGCCGGGCGGGGTTTGTAGGCGACCCGGCCGCCGCCGGCGCAGTCGAGGCGCAGGACACGCTGGCGTCCGTTGTGGGTCTCCTCGCCGTGGGCCCACAGTCCGACGACCGGCCCCCGGAACGCCGGTTCATCGGGCCAGCAGGCGTCCATGTCACGCTGCAATCGGTCGAGGAAGAGCGTCAGGAATTCCTCGCAGCGCTCCGCCCACTCGGCCACCCGGTCATGGGCGTAGTGCGGCCTTCCAGCAGCGCAGGCCACGAATGCCTCGGATACCACGGGGCCAAAGATGTCGGCATTGGTGATATCCAGTATTCCGGCGGAGACAACGGCCGAATATCGCTGTCCGGAGGATACGCACCAGGCGTCCAGCCGGTACCACAGGCTCAGCAGCGGAGCGAACCGCCGGTCGCGGAGCGCGTGTTCGATCATCCGTGCATCGGCCTCGCCGCCGAGCAGCCGGTCGATCGCGACGGTCCCTTCGGGGCCTTCCGCGACGACGGGCGGAAACAGCCCGCCCGCCTCGCCCTTCCGGACGGCCGCGATCATCCGCCGGGCCACCGGGGAGAGTTGGGGCGATCCGTCCCGTTCGGCGCCCCGGCCGAGGTCACCATCGGGGGCACACATTTCCCAGAGCGGCTCGGCGTCCACAGCTGAATCCGGCACAGCAGCCCTTCGATTCGTCCGATGCGTCACCGGGGAAGCACGGCGCACCCGGGTGGCGCCGGGGATGAGCGACACCACCCGGCGCGCGTCAACAGCAGTAGATGCTCGCGCACGAACCACAGGCGGTACCGCTGCCCGAGTTCGTCGGTGAAGCGAGCGGCGGAATTTCCTGTTCCAGATCGCCGATCACCAGATCGAATACATCATCGGCGTTCCGGTCCGTTCCGCCCTGGACCTTTTCTTCAACTGCCTGCATGAATATCCTCCTCCCGTACTGGCCAATTGATCCGCCACTCAGTAGAACAATGCGACATGCCCATGTCAACGAGCCGGACAGGGGCGCACCGCCGGGCGAGACGCGGACACGACACGGGCGCATCGCTTTACTGGCCGGTAGACATCTATGCGACGCAGGTCACACTCCTCTACCGTCGGGGCACTGCCCCGGCCCCTCCACCTCGGCGGGCCGCCGACCGGGCCCGGGCATCCCCGTCTCCCGCCCCAGGAGGTTCCATGCCACCCCCCACCGCCCGCCGCTCCCGGCGCAGGCTCCCTGTCGCGGTGCTCGCCGCCGCCCTCGGAGCGGTCACCCTCGGCGCCCCCTCCCCCGCGTCCGCGTCGGGCGCCGCCGACGACGGGGACTATCTCGTCGGGCGCGGCATCGCCGATGTCACGGGCGAGGCCGCCGAGACCGGGATGATGGGCTACTCCAGCTTCGACCAGAAGACCTCGGGCATCCACCAGCGGCAGCGGTCGCGCGCCTTCGTCGTCGTCGACCGGTCGAGCGGCAAGCGCGTGGTGTACGTCAACGCCGACCTCGCGATGATCTTCCAGTCCGTCCAGCAGGGGGTCGTCGCCCGGCTGAAGGAGCGTTACGGCGGCCTGTACGACGAGGAGAACGTCCTGCTGTCGGCGACCCACACCCACTCGGGGCCCGGCGGCCACTCCCACCACGTCGCCTACAACCTCTCCGTCCTCGGCTTCCAGAAGGAGACCTACCGGGCGATCGTCGACGGCATAGCGGACTCCGTCGCGAAGGCCCACGAGGACCTGAGGCCCGGCACGATGAGCCTGGGCACGGGGACCCTCACCAACGCCAGCGTCAACCGCTCGCGGGAGGCGTTCGACCGCAACCCGGCCTCCGACCGGGCGGCCTTCCCCGACGCGATCGACCCGGCGATGACCGTGCTGCGCTTCAAGCAGGGCGACAAGGACGCGGGCGCGATCAGCTGGTTCGCCACCCACAACACCTCGATCACCAACAAGAACACGCTCATCAGCCCCGACAACAAGGGGTACGCCGCCTACGCCTGGGAGCACGACCACGAGGGCGTGCGCTATCTCGACGACACCCCCGGTTTCGTCGCGGCCTTCCCCAACACCAACGCCGGCGACATGTCGCCGAACCTCAATCTGAAGCCGGGTTCCGGGCCCACCGAGGACGAGTTCGAGAACACGCGCATCATCGGCGAGCGGCAGCTCGACAAGGCCCGCGAGATCTACGCCGACGCGCGGCCCGTCGCCGGAGGCGTCGACTCCAGGCTCGCCTATGTCGACATGGAGAACGTGACCGTACGCCCCGAGTTCACCCCGGACGGGAAGGAGCACCGCACCTGCCCCGCCGTCGTGGGCGCGTCCACGCTCGCGGGCAGCGTCGAGGACGGTCCGGCGATCCCCGGCTTCGAGGAGGGCACGCGCACCCCGGTCGCGGGCATCATCGACGCGCTGCGCATCGACACCCCGTCCTGGCTGCAGACCTGCCAGTACCCGAAGGCGAGCCTGATCCCGACGGGCCTGCTGAGCAACGTCCACCCGGTCACGCCGAAGACCCTCCCCCTGCAGATCATGAAGATCGGCGAGCTGCACCTGGTGGCCGCTCCGGGCGAGTTCACGATCACGTCCGGTCTGCGTGTGCGCCGTACGGTCGCCGAGCAGCTCGGTGTCCCGCTGGACCGCGTCCTGCTCCAGGGGTACGCCAACGCCTACAGCCAGTACGTCACGACGCCGGAGGAGTACGACACGCAGAACTACGAGGGCGGCTCCACCCTGTACGGCCGCTACACGCTGCCCGCCTACCAGCAGGAGTACGCCCGGATCGCGGAGTCCCTGCGCGAGGGCACCGACCTGGAGCGGGGCACGGCGCCGCCGGACGAGTCGGGCCGGCAGTTCACCTTCCAGACGGGAGTCGTGTACGACAACCCGCCCTCGGGCACGGCGTTCGGCGGGGTCCTGAAGGCCCCTGAGAGCTCGTACGCCCCCGGCTCCACCGCGACCGTCGAGTTCGCCACCGGCCACCCGAAGAACAACGTCCGCCGGGGCTCCACCTTCCTGGAGGTGCAGCGGCTGGAGAGCGGCTCCTGGAAGCGGGTGCTGGACGACGGCGACTGGGAGACGACGTACCGCTGGAGCAGGCTCAACGGTCTGACCGGCACCTCGAAGGCCACGATCACCTGGGACATCGCGGCGGACACCGCGCCCGGCAGCTACCGGATCGTGCACCACGGGGACGCGAAGAACCTGCTCGGCAGGATCACACCGTTCACCGGGACCACCGGGACCTTCACCGTGCGGTAGCGGTTCAGGCCGTGCGCGGGGTGGGCTGGAACCAGGCGGGGCCCTCGGTGAGGGCCTGCTTGATCCGGAACAGGGCGAACTCGCCGAGCGGCGGGAGCCCGTCCAGCGGGAACCAGCCCACCTCCAGCGACTCGTCGTCGTTGACCCGCGCCTCGCCGCCGGTCGCCCGGCAGCGGAAGGTGATGTCGAGATACTGGCAGCGGTCGCCGTTGGCGTACTGCACGGGCTCCAGCGCCTGGGTGAGCACCACCCGCTCGGCCACGCAGTGGACGCCGGTCTCCTCCAGCACCTCGCGCTCCGCCGTCGCCGCCGGTTCCTCACCCGGTTCGGAGATTCCTCCGATGACCGACCACTTCCCGGTGTCCGCGCGCCGCCCGAGCAGCACGCGGCCCTCGTCGTCCAGGACGATGGCCGTCACCCCGGGCAGCAGCAGCAACTGGTGCCCGGCGGTGGCGCGGATTTCACGGATGAAGTCGGGAGTAGCCATGGATCCGAGCCTACGTGGCCGGATCAGGTGCTCCTACGCGGTCCCCTCGCTCCGGCGTGCCCGGACCGCCGAGACGGTCACCCAGCCCAGGCCCGCCAGGGCCAGCAGCGCGATGACGCCCTCGGGCAGCGGGCCCATCCGGGTGGCGGGGGTGAGCGAGGAGCGCAGCGGGACCTCCGCGACGAGGGCGCCGGGGGTGAACATCCCGGTCTTCTGCGCGATCGTGCCGTCCGGGCGGATCACCGCGCTGACCCCGCTGGTGACGGGGACGACGACGGCCCGGCCGTGCTCGACGGCCCGCACCTGGGACATGGCCAGCTGCTGGTAGGTCATCTCGCTGCGGCCGAAGGTCGCGTTGTTGCTCGGCACGGCGATCATCCGGCCGCCGTGGGTCACGGTGTCGCGTACGGCGTCGTCGAAGGCGGCCTCGTAACAGGTCACGAGCCCCACCTTGGTGCCCGCGAGGTCGAAGACGCCGACCTCGGCGCCGGGGACGAACTCGCGCTGCACCCGGTCGACGTCCTCGCTGAAGAAGCGGGCGACCGTGCGCATCGGCATGTACTCGCCGAACGGCTGGATGTGCCGCTTGTCGTAGGTGTCGACGGGGCCCCGGTCGGGGTCCCACTCGATCAGGGTGTTGCGGAGGCTGTCGGAGCCCTTCTCGACGACCGAGCCGACGACCGTGGGGGCGTCGATCGCCTTGACGGCGTCGTCGATGACCTGGCGGGCGTCCGCGTTGAGGTAGGGGTCGAGGTCGGAGGAGTTCTCCGGCCACAGCACGAAGTCGGGCTGCTTCTCCTTGCCCGCCTTCACGTCCTCGGCGAGCTGGGTGGTGCGCTTGGCGTGGTTGTCGAGGACGGCGCGGCGCTGGGCGTTGAAGTCGAGACCGAGGCGCGGCACATTGCCCTGGATCGCGGCGACGGTGGCCGTGCCGTTCTCCGCCGAGTCGTCGACCAGGGGCAGCGCGGCGAGCGCTGCGGCGACCGGTACGAGGACGCTCGCGGCGGCGCCGGCGACGGCCGCGCGCGGGACCTTTCCGGTGGACCGGTAGGCCATGACCTGGCGCACGGCCTCGTAGAGCCCGAAGCCGCACAGCACGACGGCGAAGGAGAGCAGCGGGGTGCCGCCGAGCGCGGCGAGCGGCAGGAAGGCGCTCTCGGACTGGCCGAAGGCGATCTTGCCCCAGGGGAAGCCGCCGAACGGGATCCGGGCGCGGACCGCCTCGTCCAGGACCCAGACCGCGGCCGCCCACACGGGCCAGTACGCGAGTCGGGTCACCGCGGCGATCCCCAGGCATCCGACGGCGATGAACAGCGCCTCCGCGGCGGCGAGCGCCAGCCACGGCACCGGGCCGACGTCCTCGCCGGTCCAGTGCAGCAGCGGCAGCATGAAGCCGAGGCCCGACAGGAGGCCGAGACCGAAGGCGGCCCGGAGCCGGCGCCCGTGCAGCACCCAGCCCAGGAGCGCGAACCCGGGCAGCACGAGCCACCACAGGGTCCGGGGCGGGAAGCTCGCGTAGAGCAGCAGTCCGGACAGCACGGCGGCGGCCGGGCGGAGGAGCCGCCGCAGCAGCGGTCCGGTGGCCGGGGACGCGGCGGGGGGCGGCGGGTCGTCGACGGGAGTCATGGTGGCGCTCACCCGGCGGAGTCTACGGTGGGCGGCTGTGAGCGGCGGCGTTGACCTGCGTGGGACCGGGACGCGGGCTCCTCTACGGCGCGGGGCGGCGCGGTCGGTCGCCGGGCCGGTTGCCGGTGGCCGGCAGGTGCAGGCGCTGCCGGATGAACCGTACGGCCGTCTCCGCGTCGTCGACCGTGACGGTGAAGGTGCGGCCGTCGCCGAGCCGCAGGGCCATGCCCTCGCCCTTGCGGACCACGACGGCGGTGCCCTGCTCGGGGCGCCAGCGGTAGCCCCAGCCGCCCCACTGGCGCGGGTTGATCCGGGGGACGAATTCCGCGCCCGTCACATGGCTGAGCAGGATCCTGCGGCGCGGCAGACCGGCGTGGCCGCAGCGCACCTCCAGGCTGTCCCCGTCGACCTTGACGGCCACATGGACGAAGGCGAGCGTTCCGAAGAGGATCAGCAGTCCGGCGGCGAGGCAGCCGATCACCGACATGAGCAGCGGGGCGATGCCCGAGGTCCAGGCGCCGTCGACGGCGAGCTCGATGCCGAGGGCCACACAGCCCGCTCCCGCGAGGGCCAGCAGCCACTGGAGCCGGTTGGTGGCGCGGCCGTTCCACTCCGTGGGCGGCGCCTGGCTCGACCCGTGCCTCGCACTCTCGGGGTGGTCCGTCATATTCAGCAGCGTAGCCGCGTTCCGGGCTCCCGGCCGGGGATGCGGAGCGCCGATCGGGCGAGAAGGGCGGTCAGCGGACGGGGGCCGCCGCGGTCAGGATCCGGCCTTCGGCGTAGGTCAGGGCGGCTTCCGCCAGGCCGGCGGGGCGGCCGCCCTGGAGCACGGTGAGCGCACCGGAGGGTTCGGCCGTCGGGGCGGGGGCCGCTCCGATCCGGCGCAGCGCCTGGGCGGCGACCGCACCGGCGGAACCGTGCAGGGCGAGCGGCGGGCGGTCCGGCCGCTGCACGGCGTCGCGGATGCGGGTCGCGACCAGCTCGTAATGGGTGCAGCCGAGGACGACGGCCCGCACGTCGGGCGGGGTGAGGGCGGCGGCCGCCGCGACGGCCCGGTCGATCCCGGCCTCGTCGCCGTGCTCCACGGCGTCGGCGAGCCCGGGGCACGGCACCTCGGTGACCTCGGCGGAGCCGCCGAATTCGGCGAT
The DNA here is from genome assembly GCF_044757365.1 of Streptomyces sp. NPDC091289. Taxonomy (NCBI): domain Bacteria; kingdom Bacillati; phylum Actinomycetota; class Actinomycetes; order Kitasatosporales; family Streptomycetaceae; genus Streptomyces; species Streptomyces sp. NPDC091289. The sequence continues at coordinate 73,221 of NZ_JBIVUT010000021.1, read as the reverse complement.
CAGTGCGCGCTGGTAGGGGCTGCCGGTGGTGGCCGGGGTGGCCCAGATGGCGACGGAGCCGCCGCCGGCCGCGGCGGGCTTGATCGCGGGGACCGTGCCGATGACCGGCAGGGCGGGCTCCAGCTCGGCGCGGAGCGCCGGCAGGGCGTGGACGGAGATGGTGTTGCAGGCGACGATCAGCACGTCGGGGCCGTAGGCCGCGGCGGCACGGGCGACGTCCAGGGCGCGCGCGGTCACGTCCTCGGGGGTGCGGGGGCCCCAGGGCATCGAGCCGGAGTCGGAGGAAAGCACGAGTTCGGCGTCGGGCCGCAGGCGGCGCACTGCGGCCGCCGCCGCCAGCAGGCCGATTCCGGAGTCCATGAGAGCGATCTTCACCCGGTCACCCTAGCCGACAGCCCTTGCGGACCGGGCTCAGTGGGGCAGACTTCGGCGGATGAGCGCCGTTGCCTGGATCGCCGTGGGTTCGCTGATCGCGTGGGTGTGGCTGCTGCTGGGCCAGGGCTTCTACTGGCGGACCGACCAGCGGCTCCCCCGGCGCACCGACCCGGCGCGCTGGCCGTCGGTGGCGGTGGTGGTGCCGGCCCGCGACGAGGCGGAGATGCTGCCGGTGAGCCTGCCGTCGCTGCTGGTCCAGGACTATCCGGGGGACGCCAGGATCATCCTCGTCGACGACTGCAGCAGCGACGGCACCGGGCGGCTGGCCCGGGAGCTGGCCGCCCGGTACGGCGGGCTGCCGCTGACCGTGGTGTCGCCCGGGGAGCCGGAGCAGGGCTGGACGGGCAAGCTGTGGGCCCTGCGGCACGGGATCGCGGTGGCCCGGCGGGACAAGCCGGACTTCCTGCTGCTGACCGACGCGGACATCGCGCACGAGCCGGACAGCCTGCGCGATCTGGTGGCCGCGGCGGGATCGGGGGGCGAGGGCGGCTTCGATCTGGTGTCGCAGATGGCGCGGCTGCGGGTGGAGAGCGTCTGGGAGCGTCTGGTGGTGCCCGCGTTCGTCTACTTCTTCGGGCAGCTCTACCCGTTCCGCCGGGTGAACCGGGCCGGGTCGCGGACGGCGGCCGCGGCGGGGGGCTGTGTGCTGCTGCGCACCGAGGCCGCCGAGCGGGCGCGGATCCCGGACTCGATCCGGCAGGCGGTGATCGACGATGTGTCGCTGGCGCGGGAGGTGCGGCGCGGCGGTGGCCGGATCTGGCTGGGGCTCGCGGAGCGGGTGGACAGTGTGCGGCCGTATCCGCGTCTCGCGGATCTGTGGCGGATGGTCGCGCGGAGTGCGTACGCGCAGTTGCGGCACAGCCCGCTGCTGCTGGCGGGGACCGTGCCGGGGCTGCTGCTCGTCTACGTGGCGCCGCCCGCGACGCTGGTGGCGGGGGTGCTGACGGGTGACGGGGCGGCGGCCTGGGCGGGCGGTGCGGCGTGGGCGGTGATGACGGCGACGTATCTGCCGATGCTGGCGTACTACCGCCAGTCGCTGTGGCTGGGCCCGCTGCTCCCGCTGACGGCGGTGCTGTATCTGCTGATGACGGTGGACTCGGCGGTGCAGCACTACCGGGGGCGGGGCGCCGCCTGGAAGGGCCGTACGTATGCCCGCCCGGAGGCCGCGCCCGACCGGTGACGCCGCCGGGAGGCGGGCGGCCGGGCGCGGCCGGGGGGTGTCACTTGCGGCCGGGCGTCCAGTTCATGCCCCAGCCGTAGGCGGCGTCGATGGTGCGCTGCGGGCTCACGCCCCGCTCGGGGACGAGATAGCGGGCCTCGCGCTGCACGGTGAGGTCGCCGCCGTTGTTGGTGATCAGGGCCAGGGCGCAGACGGTGGACGGCACGGCGCACTCGTCGAGGGAGAAGTCGATGGCCGCGCCGTTCTGCGGCTGGAGGGTGACCGTGGCGTGGAGGTCGGCGAAGCTCCGGGCGCCTTCGTAGATGGTGACGAAGATCAGTACGCGCCGCAGCAGGTCCTTGTGGTCGAGGTTGATGGTCATGTTCTCGCCGGTGGACAGCGCGCCGGTGCGGTCGTCGCCGTCGAGATGGATGAAGGGCGGCTGGTTCAGCGAACCGAACGCGTTTCCGAGCGCCTGCACGACTCCCTTGCGGCCGTCGGCGAGTTCGTACAGTGCGCAGAGGTCGAGGTCGAGATCGGCGTGCATGGCGACGGCCCGGCCGAGCTTCGCTCCCCAGCCCTTGAACTGCTTGCGCACCTCCCAGTTGAGGTTGACCCGCAGTCCGCCGGAGGTTCCGCCCTGCTTGGCGAGCGAGACGGACGGCGCGCTCTTCGTCAGCGTGACCTTGGTCAGCCGTACGGGGGCCGGGGCGGGCGGGGCCGGCGGCATGGGGGCGGGAGCCGCCGGCGGCGCGGGGGCGACCGGCGCGGGGGCCACAGGTGCGGGGGCGACCGGCGCGGGGGCCGGGGCGGCGGGCCACGGTTGCGCAGGGGCGGCAGGGGCGGCAGGGGCCGCCGGGGCCTGCGGGACGGGCGGGGCGGGCTGGGCCTGCTGCGGTTCGTCCACGGAGATGCCGAAGTCCGTCGCCAGGCCTTCGAGGCCGGTGCTGTAGCCCTGCCCGACCGCGCGGAACTTCCAGGCGCCCTGACGCAGATACAGCTCGCCGAGGATGAAGGCGGTCTCGACCGTGGCGTCCGTGCTGTCGAAGCGGGCCAGCTCCGCACCGCTCGCCGCGTCCGTGACCTGTACGGAGAGTCCGGTCACCCGGCCGAAGGTCCCGCCGTCCGCCGAGGCCGCGACGACGATGCGCTCGATCCCGGGCTCCACCTTGCCGAAGTCGACGACGAGGGTGTCGGTGACACGGTCGGCGGCGGTCTGCTTGCCCTCGTGCCGGACCGCGCCGGACGCGTGGGCCGGCTGGTTGTAGAAGACGAAGTCCGCGTCGCTGCGGACCTTCCCCGCCACCAGCAGGAGCGCCGAGGCGTCGACGTCCGGGGCGCCCGGTGCGGTGTGCCACCCCACTGCGACGCGCACGGTGCCGGCCGGCACCGGAACGTTGGTTCCTTTTTGCATGGTCATGCTCGCCCCCATCACGAGTCCGGCTGCCCGCAGGCTTTCCCCCACAACCTAATCCCCACGCCCGGCGTGTTGTGCGGCACCCGCCCGGAGACCGTTCCGGGGTTCCCCCGGCAGCGGGACGACCCGGGCCGCCCGCCCCTCGGGATCGGGCGGCCCGGGTCGTCCCGGCGGCCTCCGCTAGCGGCCCTCCGGGCGAGGGGGTCCTTCGCCGTCCGGAGCGACGGCGGCGAGGGCGGCCTCGCGCGGTGTGCCGTCCGTCGCCGGTACGGGGGCGTGGACGGCGCCGCTGTGCGTGCTCCATGCCTCCAGGGCGGTGCGGCAGGCGTGGTCCAGGTGGCGCAGCCGTGTGAGGTCGAGCTCCACCGGCCGGTCCTTCGGCAGGGCCTCCAGGGTGTCGAGGATCAGGGGCAGGCGCAGGAAGGTGGCACTGCCGCTGAGGGCGACCGTGGTGCGGTCGTCCTGTTCGTCGATGTCCAGGCGGACGGCGGATGTCTCCCACGCCGTCTTGACCACGGCCATCCCGATGCCGAGCAGGACGCCCATGAACATGTCCGTGAGGATGATCGCCAGCGCGGTCACCACCAGGACCACGGCCTCGCCCCGGTGTTCGCGCCAGAGCGGGCGGATGGTGGTGACAGGGATGAGCTTGGCGCCGGCGTGGATGAGGACACCTGCGAGCGTGGCCACGGGAATCAGTGCGAGTACGGCGGGGAACAGGGCCGCGAACACCAGCAGCCACACACCGTGCAGGATCCGCGACGCCTTGGTGCGCCCACCTGCCTGCACATTGGCCGCACTGCGCACGATGACGGCGGTCATGGGCAGTGCGCCGACGAGGCCGCAGAGGGTGTTGCCCGTCCCCTGGGCGATGAGTTCCTTGTTGTAGTGGGTGCGCGGACCGTCGTGCATCCGGTCCACGGCGGCGGCGCTGAAGAGCGACTCGGCCGAGGCGATGAGGGTGAAGGCGAGGACGACGCCCAGCAGTGCGGGGTTCGCCAGCAGACCGAAGTCGTCCAGACCGGTCAGCCGCAGCGAGTCGATCAGGCCCCGGACCTCGATGGTGGCGACGGGCAGGTCGAACACCGCCACCGCTCCGGTGGCCAGCCCCACGGCCACCAGCGGCCCGGGGAGCATCCGGGGCAGGCGTCCGGGAAGCCGTTTCCACAGGATCAGTACGACGATGGTGCCGACGCCGACCGCGCTGGAGGAGATCGCCGTGGCTCCCGTGATCCGTGTGAACAGGCCCGGCAGCCCGGCCAGGTTGTCCAGACCGCTGCCGGGAGCGGTGGTCCCGGCCAGGGCGTAGAGCTGGCTGCCGATCAGTACGAGACCGATGCCGGCGAGCATGCCCTGGACGACCGCGGTCGATATGGCGCGGAACCAGCGGCCGAAGCCGATGAGGCCGAGCCCGACCTGGAGGAGTCCCGAGGCCAGGACGAGGATGCCGAGCGCCGCGACGCCGTGGGTGGTGACGGCCTCGTACACCAGGACGGTGAGCCCGGCGGCCGGGCCGCTGACCTGGAGTGAGCTGCCCGGCATCGCGCCGACGACCAGGCCGCCGACGATGCCTGTGACCAGGCCGAGTTCGGCGGGTACGCCGGAGGCGACCGCGACACCGACGCACAGGGGAACGGCGACGAGGAACACCACGATCGAGGCGAGGAGATCGCGGGACATGGTGTCCGGACGTAACCGGAGTAATGAAGAAGACGACATGAGAGCTTCAGCTCCTGAGGGAGTGGGGGGAGACAGCGGGTGGCTGCGGGAGCGGCCCGCGTGCTCACCGGTGTGTCGCTGTCACAGGGAGGAGAAGGTTCCGGTGGAGAGCCGGTGGGCCTGTACGGCGCCGGTGTGGACCTCGTAGTACCAGGCGTGCAGACCGAGCCGTCCCTCGTGCACGGCCCGGCTCACGCACGGGTAGTCGCGCAGGGTGTCCAGTTGCGCCACCGCATGGCGCTGTACGGGCTGTTCGCAGTCGGGGCCGATGTCGTCCGGGTGCTGGAAGCCGCCCGTGGGGGCGCACCGGCCGAGCCAGCCGCGTACCGCCGGCAGGGTTCTCAGGTCCTCGCCCCGGGCCAGGGCTCCGACGGCGCCGCAGTGGGAGTGCCCGCAGAGGATGATGTCGGACACCTCCAGCACGCAGACGGCGTACTCGATCGTCGCCATCTCGCTCGTGGGCGCGTCCGGATCGTAGGGCGGGACGATGTTCCCGGCCGTGCGCATCTCGAACAGCTCGCCGGGCCCGGAGTCGGTCAGCAGGGTGGGGACCACCCGGGAGTCGGAGCAGGTGATGAACATGGCGGAGGGCCGCTGGCCGCCCTCGAAGCCCTGGAGATCACGGCCCGCTCCGCCGCAGCGGGAGCGGAAGGTGCGGGCGTGGTCGATGAGTCGTCGCACAGGAGTGTCCTCCATACGGAAGTGGTGTGTGGCTCGTCGCGCGGGGCGGGCTCTCACCCCGCCCACCACCGGGCCCCCGTGGTACGCGGGTGGCCCGGGTACCACGGGGATCAGGTGCGGGTGGTCGCGCCGCGATGCCGCCGGAGGGTTCGCCTCCGTGCCTGCTGTTCGGTGTGGCGGCGGCGCCCTGGTGCCGGGCGGGGCCGCGGCGACCGTCCGCGGCGCTCACGGGAATCGCGTCACCGATAACCCGTGAGGAGGAGTCTCGGGGCGGGCGATGAGGTGGCGGTGAGACAGCGGTGAGACTGTTCTCATCGGTGCGGTGGTGTGCGTGTCCCATCGGGTGCGGCGGTGTGCGTCCGCCGCCCGGCGCGGGCTGCCCCGCCCCGCAGTTCAGGCCCGGAGCCGGTAGCCGACGCCCCGCACGGTCTGGACCCGTTCGGCGCCGATCTTGCGCCGCAGATAGCGGATGTAGACATCGACGATGTTCGAACCGGGGTCGTAGTCGAACCCCCACACCTGGCTGAGGAGTTGCTCGCGGGACAGGACCCGGTCGGGGTTGCGCATGAGGATCTCGGCGAGGGCGAACTCACGGGCCGACAGGTCGGTGACGCGCTCGCCCGCCTGGGCCCGGCGGGTGCGGAGGTCGAGGAGCAGATCGCCCACCCGCAGCAGGAAGTTCTCCGGCGGCTCCTCGCGGCGCAGGCGCAGCCGTACGCGTGCCAGTAACTCGTCGAAGGCGAAGGGCTTGACCATGTAGTCGTCGGCGCCGCTCTCCAGGCCGGCCACGATGTCGCTCACGCTGTCGCGCGCGGTGAGGATGACGACGGGCAGGGTGATGCGCGCCTTGCGCAGCTTGCGCAGCACGGTCAGCCCGTCGTCGCCGGGCAGTCCGAGGTCGAGGATGAGAAGGTCGAAGTCCCGGCCGCGGGCGTGCTCGTAGGCGGCGACGCCGTCGGTGACGACCCGGGTGACGTACCCGCTGCGGCGCAGTCCCTTATCGACGAATGCGGCGATTCTTGCCTCGTCCTCGGCTATCAGGATCCTGCTCACCATGGGTTCCTTCCGTCGTGGGGTGCCGTGCGGGAAGGTCGATGACGAATCTCGCGCCGCCCCCGGGGGCCTCCTCGACGCGAGCGGTCCCGTCGTGGGCCTGGGCGATCTCGCGGACCAGGGCGAGCCCGAGCCCGATGCCGGTGGCGGCCCGGCCGGGGACGGCGGTGCCCCCCTGGTAGAAGCACTGGAAGATCCGCTCGCGGTCCTCCGGGGCGACACCGGGACCGGTGTCCGCCACCCAGAGCAGCACCCGGCCGTGCCGCAGGCGGGACCCGATCTCGATGGCGTCCCCTTCGCCGGTGTGGCTGACCGCGTTGGCCGCGAGCTGCATCAGGGCCTGGGTGACCCGCTGTTCGTCCAGGTTCACGCTGACGTCGGCGACCTCGGCCACCGCCCAGTGCCGGCGTCCCAGCGCCTGGGCCTTGGCCGCCGCGTCGACCACCAGATCGGTCAGGTTGGTCCGGCCGAGGGTGAGGAAGTCGGGGCGCTCGGCCCTGGCCAGGAGCAGCAGGTCGTCCACGATCCGCCGCATCCGGTCCAGTTCGTCGAAGAGCAGGGCGCGGGTCTGGCGGCGCCCGCTGTCGTCGTCCTCGTCGTCCTCGTCCATCAGTTCCAGATGTCCGCGCAGCACCGTGATGGGGGTCCGCAGTTCGTGCGCCACCTCGTCCAGGAACTGGCGTTGCGCCGTGAAGGCTCCCGACAGGCGGTCGAGCATGTGGTTGAACGTCTCGGCCAGGGCCGCCACGTCGTCGTTGCCCCGCACCGGCAGCCGCTGGGTCAGGTCCGTCTCGCTGATCCGCTCGGCCGTCTGCCGCACCAGCCGGATCGGGGCCAGGACCCGGCCCGCGACCAGCCAGCTCGCCAGTCCCGCGACCACCAGGGCGAAGCAGCCCGAGATCAGCAGCAGCCGCGCCATGTGGCGCTCCTGCCGCAGTTCCCGGTCCCGGAAGGCCAGCAGGGCGAGCCGGGTGTCGCTGTTGTCGCCCGCCATCTGGACCGGGACGACCCCGTAACGGACCTTGCCCGCCGGGGAGTCCAGCCACCGGATACGGGTGTCGGCCGTACGCGCCATGAGGGCCACGACCTCCGGGTCCCGGTCCAGCCGGGCCGGCACCGGGCCCGGGCTGCGCCGGTCAGCACGCCCGTCGACGACGCTGAAGAAGGCGGAGTTGTGTTCGGGGCGGTGGACCGCCATGAACGCCGTCAGCAGCGAAGCGCCCGAGGTGAAGCGCTCGCCGGTGTGCGGGTCACGCGAGGTGCGCGCGAACGCGCGTAGCTTGTCGGCCTCGGACAGGAGCTGTGCGTCGACCTGGCGGTCCAGTTCCGCCTGCCAGACGATCGTGATCCCGAAGGTGGGCACGGCCAGGGCCGCACTGAGCAGCAGGAGCATCCAGCCGACGATCCGGGACCGTGCGCTGGGCGAGCGCCTGAGCATCAGTCGTCCCACTCGTCGTCCGCATCCCCCCGACGGCCGCGCGAGGATTCCCCGCCCGTCTCCTCGTCCGTGTCCTCGTCGTCCCCGTCGTCCTCGTCGTCCCCGTCCGCGTCCCCGTCCGCGTCCCCGTCCTCGTCCCCGTCCTCGTCCCCGTCCTCGTCCGTGTCGCCCCGGGGAACCCGTGAGGCCTTCTCGTCGTCCCCGGAGACCTGTGACGCCCCCTCACCCCCGGTGCGCCCCGGGCCGTTCCCCGAGGAATCCTTCCCGTCGTCGGCCGCGGGCGGCGGCGAGGGCGGCACGGCACGGCCGCCCACATAGGTGCAGGACGGGCCGGGCGAAGCGGGGGGCTGGGTCACGGCGGGCGGGCCGGGGTCGGGCGGGGAGGTGGCCGACGGCATCGGGCCCTGCAGGACGGGCACGACCACCACGGGCCCCAGGGAGGGCGGCACATTCTGCCCGGGCCACAACCAGACGACCAGTAACACCAGTGCCCCAGCTCCACATCCCGCTAATACGGACCCCACCCCACGCCACAGCATCGGACCATGATGCCTTCGCACGGGCCCGGGGACGGACTTGAGGAGAGCATTCTCATGATCGGAGGCCGCCGCCGTATCCGTCGTCGCGACGGCGGCTTCCGGCGGGCGGTCCCGCACTGCTTCCGTACCCGGGCCACCCCCTTCGAGCTGGGGCTCTGCGGATGATGCGGCGGAGCGCGCGAGCCGCGCCCGATAGTGGCGCCGACGCGACGCCCATGGGACGGAATCGCGCCAAACAAGGCCCGCCAAGGGCTGCTTCCTATGGTTCGGCATTGCGGTTCATTGACAGTTGCTCAACCGCGCTTTTACATTCAGCGGGCGGTCGACGAGATATCCATTCATCGTCGGCCCCGCACAGGGAGTACCTTCCGCACTATCACCGGAGGACCTCATGGAACACCTGATCAAGAAGATGGCGCAGGACAGCGTCTGGCAGAATTGGCTCGCCGCCAACTCGGCCCAGCAGGCCGCGAAGAACGGCTGCATCAGCGCCGCACCCAAGAACGGCTGCATCAGCGCGGCTCCGAAGGCCGGCTGCATCTCCTGATCGGCCGCAGGGGCGCGCAGGAACAGCTCGGTGAGAGATTCTTCACCCACCGCAGCATGTTTCCGGGCGCCCCGACTCCGACTCCCCCATAGCCCATATTTCTTCAGCCGTGCGAAACATGAGAAGGAATTAATGAAGGGCCAGCCGACCAGCGATGTCATCGAACATATTCGCGACATACCGATCTATCAGGAGTCCTTGGCGAAGGGCCACTTCCCGCTGCTCGACAAGCCGGAGATCGCCCGCGGGTTCCCCGACAACTGGATGACGCCCCGGCTGGCGGCGGCGCTGGAGACCGGCGAGGCGGAGTTCGTCCTGTCCACCGGCACCAACCACGCCCGCATGCAGATCATCCGGCCGCCGTACTTCCTGCTCCACTCCTACTACGAGCTGTGGCAAAACCACCCCGACATCGCCGGGACATGGGAGTCGGGCTGCCGCCGCGTCTCGCTGACCACGGTGCTCGCGACGGAGCATGTGGCGCGGGTCAACGCCGCCCGGCGCGGCGTGGAGCTCAGAGGGACCCCCACCCTGGCCGACCGCTGGCTCGATCCGCGCACCTGCTACCTCAACCTCCGGCTGGAACCGGCGCATTGGGGCCGCAAGGAGGTCGTGCGGATGCTCCGCGAGATCGATCTGGCCCGGAGCACGCACCCGCGGGGCCAGTACCACCTCGACTGCTCCGGCTACCACTTGGCGCACCTGGTGCGGAAGGCCGAGGCCTTCGGCCTGCTGGACGCGTTCCCCGCGCCGGCCAGCATCATCCACGCCTACGAATACACCCCGGCGAACGTCCGGCGGTTCCTGCGCCGGCGCTTCGACTGCCCGGTCATCGATCTGTTCGGCAGCACGGAACTGGGCTACCTCTACTACAGCGACCGGGAGGGCCGGTACCGGCCGCACCTCGACGGGATGAGCGTCGAACTCCTGCCGGTGGCCCCCGGAAGCACGATCCACCAGCTCATCGTCACCAGTGTGCGCAATCCCTACATGCCGCTCGTCCGCTACCGGTCGGGCGATTGTGTGCGCACCCTGGACGGCACGCCGGACCCCGCGGCGATCACCCAGTTCTGCGGCCGGCAGAAGGAATTGCTGAGCACACCGAACGGCCCGGTCGCCCAGGGCGACCTCGACCGGCATATCGCGGACGCTTCCCCCCGGATCTTCCTGCACCAACTCCACCTCCACGGCCACGCCGACGCCACTCTCCTCTACACGACGTTCACCGACGTACCCGTCGACGCCACGGAAGCGGCGGAGTTGCGGCAGAGCATCGGCGAACTGACCGGACGTCACTGCCGGATCGAACACCGCACCCATATTCCCGTCGGACGCTCCGGCAAGTACTCCTGGCTCGCCACCCACAGCGTCTGACGACCCGCCACCTCCCCCTTCGGAAAACGGAGTGCCATGACCAGCGGACAGACACTCTCCGCCGACGACCTGAAGCGCCTTCTCGGGGACACACTGCACACCGAGGTGTTGCGGCACTTCCGTGACAGGGCGCCGGACACACCGCAGGACTTCGTGGAGCGCCAGATCACCGAATGTCTGCGGTACCTCTACCTCGTCTCCCGGTACCGGGACCGGCTCAGTGGGCTTTTCCTGCCGGTGGAACAGGACATCGACGAGATATGGCACTACCTCATCCTGCAGACCCGCGAATACCGCGAGCTGTGCGAAGAGCGGCTTCCCGGACGGTTCTTCATCAACCACCGCAGCATCGCCTACGAGGATTACCAGGAGGAGCCGGGGCGCGAACAGGCATTGGAGGAGGCATTGCGCTGGATCCCCCTGTACTGCCGGGAATTCGGGCCGTTCGACGAAGGCGCGCTGCCGCACTGGACCATGGTGCGGTTCCTCCATGAGCAGATGGGGATTTCACTCACGGACATCGCGGATCTGAAACCCGTTGCCGTGGCCTGAGCGGAACGTTCTTCGTCACCCTCTTCGCCACGCTCCTCGCCGGCATGACGATCGGAAGCACTCCCTTGTCGACTCGCACCAGATATCCGGTTGCCATCGGTGAGGTTCCGGAACAGCGGCGCATTCTGACCGTGCTGGTACTGGCCCAGATCATCAGCGGCGCGGGGCTGACGGCGGGGATAACCGTCGGGGCCCTGCTCGCCGAGGAGATGCTCGGCGGGGCCGGCCTCGCGGGCGTGCCGAGCGCGCTCTTCACCGCCGGGGCCGCACTCGGCGCGCTCGGCATCGGCCGGCTCTGCACCCGCTGGGGCCGTCGTCCCGGACTCGCCCTGGGCTACGCGTTCGGGGCGCTCGGCAGCACCGGCGTGGTGGTGGCCGCCGCCACCGGGAGCGTCGCGCTGCTCCTCCCGGCCCTCCTGGTGTACGGGATCGGCACCGCGAGCGGCCTCATGGCGCGCTACGCGGGCGCCGACCTGGCCTCCCCCGCCCGGCGCGGACGGGCCGTGAGCACGGTGCTCCTCGCCACCACGCTGGGGGCGGTGACCGGGCCCCTGCTGGTGACGCCGGCCGGCGAGGTCGCGCACGCCTGGGGCGTACCGCGGCTCGCCGGGCCCTTCCTGCTGGCGGCGGCGGCCTTCACCGCCACCGCGGTCCTGCTCGCGGTCCTGCTCCGGCCCGATCCGCTCCGGCTCGCCCAGACACGGGCCGCCCGGGCGGCCGGTGGACCTGGCGGAGGACCGGGCGGAGGCGCGGACACCGGCGAGGAGGGCGGTGCGGGCCCGGAGGGGCCGGAGCGGACCGGGCCGGCGCCCGCCGGGCGCCACGATGTCGCCGTCGGCACCACCGTGATGGTCCTGACCCAGGTCGTGATGATCGCGATCATGACGATGACGCCGGTGCACATGCTGGCGCACGGTCATACCGCCCAGGCCGCGGGGCTCGTGATCTCCCTGCACGTCGGAGCGATGTTCCTGCCCTCCCCGCTCACCGGGCTGCTCGTCGACCGGATCGGCGGACGGTGGGTCGCCCTCGCGTCCGGACCGCTGCTGCTGGCGGCGGGGGCGCTCGCCGCCCTGGCGCCGGCGGGCTCGGTGCCCGCGCTCGGCGCCGCTCTCGTACTCCTCGGCCTGGGCTGGAACTTCGGGCTGATCAGCGGCACCGCGATCGTCACCGACGCCCTGCCCCCGGACCGGCGCGCCACCACACAGGGACTGGTGGACATGGGCCTCGCGGTCGCCGGGGCGGCCGGGAGCCTGGCGTCGGGTCCGGTCGTCGCACGGGAGGGCTATCCGGCACTGGCCCTCATGGCCGGGCTGGCCGCCCTGCTGGTCGTGCCGGTGAGCCGGGGCCGGGCCTTTCACGTCCGCGGACGATCTTCACTACGACGAGCCGTGCGCATCGCGCTTTGGGTCAATCCCTATTCGCTTCCCACCCGTGTACGTCGAAGCCGTTCCCGATCACCGTCGGGAGCGCGGCCCGAAGCCATCACCCACCAGCGGAAAGACCCCTGTCGTTAACGAAAGCTTTAACGATGTTTTGGCGGGCCGGGCGCACAGAACCAGCGTAAAACGGATAACCCAAAGATTGGGGCTCCCCATACAGCACATCGTGGGCTTAACTTAGGTGGCATGACGTCCCCCCGCTCCACCTTCGGCGGCGGCTACTACGCCGCGTCGTTCCCCGACACTCCGATCTACGACTCCTTGGTCGCGGAGCGGGGAACCCCGCAGATCGCCCCCATCCGTGTGCCGGCCGCCTATGACACCGGCAGCAGTTATCTGCCGGCCCTGCCGTCCGCGCTGCCGGCGCTGCCCGCGGCCCCGTCGCAGCAGACCGGCTCCTACGGCTACCCGCAGCAGCAGCCGATGCCGCAGTACCAGCAGGCTCCGGCGCAGCACGCGCCGATGCAGCCCGCCCAGCTGCAGCACGCGCCCGCGCCGTACATCCCGCAGCAGCCCTCGGCGGTCCGCGGCTATCCGCAGCAGCCCCAGCCGCAGCGCCCCGCGCCCGCCACCGGGTACGAGTCGATGCGCCCGGCCTCGCCGCGGCCCGCGCCCGCTCCGGCGCAGTCGCCGTACGAGGACCCGTACAACCGGCCGTACCAGAGCCGGGGGTACTGAACCGCGACTCCGTACAGCACGGTGCGCCGGGGGACGCACCGGGCGTCCGCCCGCATCCGGAACACACGGGTGTGCGGCTGACGCCCCGGAGAGCCACATGTACGGAGTCCGGTCGAGTCGCTGCCGGTGACCACCACGTCCTCGCTCGGCGTGTGCGCGATGAAGTCGGCGAGAAAGGGGAGGGGGCACGGGCGTGTGGGTCCTGTGGGCACTGCTGCGCGGGCGCGGCAATCCGCTGCGCCGTGCCACCGACCGCCGCGAGGCCTGGGTGGCGCTGGGAGCGCTGCTGCTCCTCGTGGTCGGCGCCCCGGCCGCGGGCTGGGCGGGCGGGACGTTCGCCGACGCCTCTCTCCAGCGGTCGGTGCGCGCCCAGCACGCGGAGCGTCATGCCGTCGACGCGGTCGTGGTGGGCCGGCTGCCGGGGCGGGAGCGGTTCGCCGGTGATCCCGAGGGCGGTTCCGAACGGGCCGCGCGCACCCGGGTGGTGGCGTCCTGGCAGGCACCGGACGGCAGCCCGCGCACCGGCGAGGTGACCACCGCGTCGCGGCCCGGGCCTCCGGGGGCGCGGGTGCGGATCTGGACGGACGCGGCGGGGCTGCCGGTTCCGCCGCCGATGGACGGACGCACCGCCCGGACCCACGCGGTGCTGGGCGGCATCGGCACGTTCCTGCTCGTCGCCGGATGCGTCGAGGCGGGCCGGCGGCGCGTCGTAGGGCGCATGGTGCGGCAGCGGTACGCGCGACTGGACCGGGAGTGGGCCTCGGCGGGTCCGGACTGGGGCAGGGCCGGAACGGGCGGCTGACCACACTCTCCCCCGGCCCGGGACGACGGCCGGCGACATCGCGCCGAGGGGCCGACTCGTCAACTCCCGCCCCTCGCGCGCGCTACGGTGGTCCGACCCCGTCCGCCTCTCCGGCGACGGACCCGAGGCAGCGCACAGCACGAGGTGGGGGCAGAGCAACTCCATGGCACAGGGCACGGTCCAGGTGACGCACACCGGCACATCGCGATGGCGCCGCCGCACGGGCGAGTACGCCTCCCTCTCCGCGGCCCTGGAGGCGGCAGCCGACGGCGACGTCCTCACCGTCGCGCCCGGGACCTACCGGGAGAACCTCGTCGTCCACCGTGCGGTGACGCTGCGCGGCCCCGAGGGGTCGGTCGGTTCCGTGCGGATCGCGCCGGTCGACGGCGTACCGCTGACCGTGCGCGCCTCCGCGGTCGTCCAGGGGCTGCACATCGAGGGCCAGGATTCGACGGCCCCGGCGCTGCTGGTCGAGGACGGCACGGCGGAGCTGACGGACCTGCGGATCGTGACGCGGTCCGCCGCGGGCATCGAGGTACGCGGCGCGGCCCGGCCCACCGTGCGGCGCTGCACGGTCGACAATCCGGCCGGGGTCGGCATCGCCGTGCTGGACGGTGCGGGCGGGGTGTTCGAGGAGTGCGAGATCGTCTCGGCGGGCCAGTCCGGGGTCTCCGTCCGCGACGGCGGGCATCCGCGCCTGGACCGCTGCCGGATCCATCACGCGTCCGGGGCGGGCATCGGCGTCACCGGCGAGGGCAGCGGTCTGGAGGCGTTCGGCTGCGAGGTGTACGAGATCAAGGGCAGCGGCATCCAGGTCACCGCCCGCGCCTCGGCCCATCTGACCGACTGCACGGTGCACCGCACGTCGGCGGACGGCGTCACGCTGGACACCGACGCGGTGCTGACGCTCGCCGACTGCGACATCCACGACATTCCGGAGAACGCGATCGACCTGCGGTCGCGTTCGGTGCTCACGCTGACCCGTTCCACGGTCCGCCGCTTCGGCCGCAACGGGCTGTCGGTCTGGGATCCGGGGACCCGGGTCGACGCCAACCAGTGCGAGATCCATGACAGCACGGGCGACTACCCGGCGGTCTGGGTCAGCGACGGCGCGACGGTGATACTGGACGCCTGCCGGGTGCACGACGTGCCCGACGCGTTGTTCGTCCTCGACCGGGGTTCGCGCGCGGACGTGGTGGACAGCGACCTCTCCCAGATCCGTAACACCGCCGTCTCCGTGAGCGACGGGGCCACCGCCCAGCTGGACGACTGCCGGATCCGGGAGGCGTCCACGGGCGCCTGGTTCCGCGACCACGGCAGCGGCGGCACGCTGAACAACTGCACGATCGACGCGGCGCAGACCGGGGTCATCGTCACCAAGGGCGCGGATCCCACGATCGAGCGCTGCACGGTCACCTCGCCCGCCGAGGCCGGGTTCTACGTCTCGGCGGAGGGCCGGGGCACCTTCGACAGCTGCCGGGTGACGGGCAGCGAGGGCTATGGCTTCCATGTCATGGACGGCTGCCGCACCACGCTGACCCGCTGCCGGACCGAGCGGTGTGCCCGGGGCGGTTACGAGTTCCCCGAGGGCGACCACGCTGCCGCGACCGGGCCGGTGGCCCAGGACTGCACGAGCGACGAGAGCGGTCTGCGTACGGCACCGGCTCCGGCCCCCGCCGTGCTGACGGCCACGCAGTCGACGCCCGGCCTCCTCACCACCATGCCCGGCCAGCGGGCCGTGGAGCCCGAACCGGTGGCTCCGGCGGCGGAGCCGGCCCGGGACTCCTCGGCGGTCCTCGGTGAACTGGACGCGCTGGTGGGCCTGGACAGCGTCAAGCGCGAGGTGCGGGCGCTGACCGACATGATCGAGGTGGGCCGCCGCCGTCAGGAGGCCGGGTTGAAGGCCGCGTCCGTCCGCCGCCACCTCGTCTTCACCGGCTCCCCCGGTACGGGCAAGACCACGGTCGCCCGGCTGTACGGGGAGATCCTGGCCTCGCTCGGGGTGCTGGAGCGCGGCCACCTGGTCGAGGTGTCCCGGGTCGACCTGGTCGGCGAGCACATCGGCTCGACGGCGATCCGGACCCAGGAGGCGTTCGACCGGGCGCGCGGCGGGGTGCTGTTCGTCGACGAGGCGTACGCCCTCTCCCCCGAGGACTCCGGCCGGGACTTCGGGCGGGAGGCCATCGACACGCTGGTGAAGCTGATGGAGGACCACCGGGACGCGGTGGTCGTGATCGTCGCGGGCTACACCCACGAGATGGAGCGGTTCCTCACCGTCAACCCCGGGGTGGCCTCGCGGTTCTCCCGGACCATCACGTTCAGCGACTATCTCCCCGAGGAGCTGCTGCGGATCGTCGAGCAGCAGGCCGAGGAGCATGAGTACAGCCTGGCGGAGGGCACCGGGGAGGCGCTCCTGAAGTACTTCACCGCGCTCCCCAAGGGCCCCGCATTCGGCAACGGCCGCACCGCCCGGCAGACCTTCGAGTCGATGGTGGAGCGGCACGCGGGCCGGGTCGCCCAGCTCGCCGAGACGAGCACGGACGACCTGACCCTGCTCTATCCGGAGGACCTCCCCGAACTGCCCTTCTGAAGCCGTGCCTCCGCCTGTCGGGGCACCAGCGGGCCCAGTTCATCGAGGAGGGCGGCGCGCTCCTCGGCGAAGACCGGGTCGGCCTGGTAGTCGGAGTGCCCGAGGATCGGTTCGGGCAGCGGGAGCTTCGTGGTCCGCCCGTAGGCCAGGGGGTCCTTGAGGGGGCCCCGGTCGACGCCGGGGTCGGGGTCGGCGCAGATGCGGACGGGGCCGCCGATCGGGTCGGTGGCCCGCCACAGATTGCGCCAGCAGTGCACCGAGCGGTGCAGCCCGAGCAGCGGCTCGGGGCCGAAGTAGGCCGGGAACCACCGCCCGTACAGCCGCTCCAGGGGCGAGCCGTAGGTGAGCAGCGCGACCCGGCGGCGGGTGGCGTCGGGCAGCTGCCAGACGGCGGACGCGGCGAGCACGCTGCCCTGCGAGTGGCCCGAGATGACGAGCCGGCCCCGGGGCGTGGTCGTCGTCCAGGCGGACATCCGGGAGGCGAGGTCGGGGACGGCGCGCTCGGCGTAGCACGGGGGCGCGAAGGGGTGGGCGGCGCGCGGCCAGAAGGTGCCCACGTCCCAGAGGATGCCGATGGTGCGGCGGGCCGAGGCGTCCTTGTAGGCGCGGCGGCCGCCGGCGACGAACAGGACGAAGCCGAATCCGATGAGCCAGGATCCGGTCGACTGGGCGGCCTCGGCGAACGATTCGAGGAGCGGCCCGCTCCCGTCGGCGGCCCGGCCCGGCACTTCCTCGCTGCGCCAGGAGCCGGCGATCGCGCCCGCCCCGAGCAGCAGGGTGGCGGCGGAGACCACGCCGACGATCCAGGGGGCGGAGTCGGTGAGGGCGGCGGTCGCGCGGATCCGGGCGATCCGGCGGGTACGGCCCTCGTCGGGCGGTTCGGGGGCGTACTCCGCCTCGATGACCGGGCCCAGGCGGCGGGCGGTGCGCGCGGTGCGGACGATCAGCAACAGGACCGGGACGAGCAGGAGCAGCAGGAGCACCGGGATGACGGAGGCCTGCCAGCTGAGCAGGACCGGCGGCCCGGCGATGTCGGCGCCGTGGCCCATGCCCGGGGTCCCGGACCCGTCGAGCCAGTCGGCGACGCGCTGGGCCACGCCGCCGGTCATCACGCCGCCGAGGGCGCAGGCGAGCATCGCGACGGCGGGGCCGCCGAGTCCGTACAGGATGGTGCGGGGTTCGGGGGTGCGCCGGTAGAGGTCCCGGGCGACGACGGCGAGGACGACGACGAGGAGGCCCTGGCCGAGGGCGAGGAGCCGGAAGGTGGTCTCGCCGGGCAGGGAGCCGGAGGACTGCCAGTCCGGTCGCGACCAGGAGGCGTACAGGACGGAGAGGGCGAGCAGGGCGAGTGCGGAGCCGGGCAGATAGGTGATGAGGGCGGCGTCCAGCCGGGTGTCGCGGGTCCGTTCGCTGCGGCCACGGCGGCAGACGACCCAGACGACGACGAGCGCGCACAGGACGATGCCGCCCTCGACGGCCGCGCCGATGAACGGGGGCACCGGGCCCCCGGCGCTCCGGTCGTGCCGTGCGGCGGCGCCGGCGACGGCCGCGGCGACGGTCAGGAACCCGGCCGCGGTGTGGGCGGCGCGGAGCCGGGCGACGAGCCGGCGTCCGTACCAGAAGCCGGGCCTGCCGAGCGCGGGGCGGACCGGGGCGGGCGGGTGCGGGGCTCCGTCTCCGTCCGGGTCGGGCGCGCCGGGGCCGTGGGCCTCCTGCGAACCGTCGGGGTCGTGCGCGTCGATCTCGCCGCCGTCCAGGGGGCGTTGGGCCTCGTACGCGCTCCAGGTCCGGTTGGACAGATACCACAGGAGCCCGACCAGGGCCGCGGGCACGACGGCCGCCAGGGCGAGACGGCGGCCGGGCTGGGACCACCAGCCGCCCTGATGGGCCGACAGGAAGCCGAGCCAGGAACGCCGTTCGGCGCAGGCCTCGGCGCCCGCGCACTGCCAGGCCAGCAGGTCCAGGGCGACTTCGCAGGCGGCCGCCGTGAGCAGCACGGTGAGGCTGAGCGCGACGAGCCGCACCAGGACGCCGTACAGCCGGACCGCGCGGGTGCGTCCGGTGGCGGTGGGGCGCATCCAGTGGGCGAGGTTGACCACCATGAACGGCAGGAGCAGCAGCCACAGGGCGCGGGAGCCGTTGCCGGAGGTGAGGCCGGACCAGCAGTACGCCTCGGCCACAGGCTCGTCCCGGTAGCGCTCGGGGTGCTTCTCGCCGTGGGCGTCCTCGGTGCGCCGGTACACGGCGGCGGTCGCGTCCCCGGTGACCCGGACGGTACGGGGGTCGCCCAGCATCTCCTGCGGGGTGGCGCCGCCGACGCCGTGGACGAGCAGCTCCAGTGCGGTCCCGGTGTGCTGCGGGGACGGGGACGGGGAGGCCGACGGGGGCGGGGGCGAGGGCGGGGCGGCAGGAGCCAAGGGGGAACTCTCTCTCGGGTGCGCCGGCCTCGCGGCCGGCGGGGACGTGCACAGGAGCGGGTGGGGCGGGCCGGGACGCCGTGGGCTCCGGGCATGGTGACCCGCCGGTCGCCCGGACCCAGGATTCCGGGCGCGGGGCGGGGGCGTGAGCGGTCACACGGAATCTCCCCAGGTGATACGCCGGACATGCCTGCGTGGCAGGATGAGCGTGTCGCGCAGACCGCTGCGGACCGTACGGCAGAGGGAAGGACCGGACCCGGCGTTGAGCGAGAATCAGAACCTGCTCGCGGAGCAGCGCCGTGCGCTGATCCTCGACGAGGTGCGCAGGCGTGGTGGGGTCCGGGTCAACGAGCTGACCCGCAAGCTGAACGTCTCCGACATGACGATCCGCCGGGATCTGGACGCGCTGGCCCGCCAGGGCGTCATCGAAAAGGTCCACGGCGGTGCGGTCCCGGTCGTCGAGGCGAGTACGCACGAGCCCGGGTTCGAGGCGAAGTCGGCGCTGGAGCTGAGCGCCAAGGAGGACATCGCGCGGGCGGCGGCGGCGCTGGCGGTGCCCGGCAGCGCCATCGCGCTCTCGGGCGGGACGACGACGTTCGCGCTGGCCCGGCATCTGCTGGACGTGCCGGATCTGACGGTGGTGACCAACTCGGTGCGGGTGGCGGACGTGTTCCACGACGCGCAGCGTCCGGCCGGGGGGCGCGGCGCGCGGCCCGGGGCGGCGACGGTGGTCCTGACGGGCGGGGTGCGCACGCCCTCGGACTCGTTGGTGGGGCCGGTCGCGGACCGGGCCATCGATTCCCTCCACTTCGATGTGCTGTTCCTCGGTGTGCACGGGATCTCGACCGAGGCCGGGCTCTCGACGCCCAATCTCGCGGAGGCGGAGACCAACCGCCGTTTCGTCCGGGCGGCGCGCCGGATCGTGGTCGTGGCCGATCACACCAAGTGGGGCACGGTGGGCCTGAGTTCCTTCGCCGCTCTGGAGGAGGTCGACACGTTCGTCACGGACGCCGGCCTGGCTCCCGGGACGCGCGCGGAGATCGAGGAACATCTGCCGGGTCTGCTGGTGGCGGGCGACACCCCCGCCGGGACGGCCGCGACCGCCGGGGCCGCCGACGCCTCGCCCGCCACCGAGGGCTGAGGCGGGCGCTCCGGATTCCGTTCGGCTCGGCGCGGGTCCGCCGGACACCCCATAGGATCGTGGTGTGGCCGTCTTCCGGATCGAGCGCTTCTCCCCTCTCCCCGCAGCCGAGGCCTGGCGGCGGGTGACCGACTGGGAACGGCACGCCGCGCAGGTGCCGTTGACCGCGATCTCGGTCCCGACCGGGCTTCCCTCGCAGCTCGGGACGGTCTTCGTGGCGCGTACGGGGCTGGGCCCGCTGGCGTTCGACGATCCGATGGAAGTGGTGCGGTGGACGCCGCCCGCCGGGGGCCGGGCCGGGGTCTGCCTGCTGGAGAAGCGGGGGTCCGTGGTGCTGGGCCGGGCCTCGATCGACGTGCTGCCCACGGATTCCGGTTCGCATGTGGTCTGGGTCGAGGAACTGCGGGTGCGGCTGGTGCCCCGGTGGGGCGATCCGCTGCTCGCCTCCACCGGGCGCCGGGTGTTCGGCAGGGTCCTGGACGCCCTGCTCGCCTCCCCCGACGACCGGTAGGACCGCCGGGGCCACCGGCGACCGGCAGGACCGGCGGCGTCACCGGCGATGTGACCGTCACACGATTGACTCGTTTGTCGGTATGACATCCCGCCACGGCCCCGGAAGGCACCCATTTCATGCCGATCCATCAACCGCAGCAGCGGACCGATGTACGCCCCGACCGCACGGGCGTGCAGCAGGCCGAGGCCGCCCTCGTGGAGCACTACCCCCGCCTGGTGCGCCTCGCCTACGTCGTTCTGCCGCCGGCGCTCGGCCGGCACCGCCGGGTCCTGGCCGCCCACGCCCTCGTCCAGCGGGCCCTGCCCACGGCCGGAAGCAGTGTGCGGAGCCCGCGCGTTCCCGCCCAGTCCCGCCGGTCCGACACCCCGGCGGGCGCGGAGCCCGCGCCTGTCGCCGGGCAGGACCGGGGCCTCTCGGGCGGGGCGTACGGGTGGGTGCGGCTGCGGGTGCTGCGGGCGGCGCTGGCCCATGAGCGGCGGCCCCGCTGGTGGCCCGGGCGGCTCCCGGCTCCGGCCGCGCTGCGTCCGACGGTGCCGGTGGTGTGGGGGCTGCGGCTCTTCCCCCGGGCGGGCGGTGTCGACGAACTGGCCCTGGACCGCGCCCTGTCCACGGTGTCCGGGGCGGTCCGGGCGGCGTTCGCCCTGGAGTTGCTGGAGGGTCTCGACGAGCGCGCGGCACGGGCGTTGCTGGCCGAGGCGGAGGTGGTGGATCCGGCGGGTGCGGTGCGCCGGGCGGCCCGGCTGGGGAAGCCGGACCGGGCCGGGGCGCAGGCGATGCTCAGGTCGGGCGAGTTCGACCCGTGCACGGTCCAGACCCGGCCGAGCGACCTGCTGCGGCGCAGGCACCGGGCACGGGCGGTGGCGCTGGCCGCCGCGCTGTGCGTGGTGGCGGGCGGGCTGGCGGTGGCCGTCGAGGAGGGGACGCGGCGCACGGGCGAGGACCGGGGCCCGGCGGGCGTGTTCGCCCCGGTGCTCGATCCGGCCGAGCTGCTGCGGACGGCGGCGGAGCAGTGGGCGGACACCTCGCGCGTCGACTTCACGGCCTGGCCCGCCCGGGGCGGGCGCGCGGGCGACGGCGAGCTGCTGGGCCGGGCGCTGCGGGCCTGGTCCGGGCCGCCGGGCACGGTCCGGGTGTCCACCACGCCGGGCACGGTCGCGGTGCCGCCCGTACAGCCGCCCCGGCTGCTGTTCGCCGGTGAGGTGGACGGGGCGGCCGTGGTGCTGTTCCACGACGGCGGGGTCCGGGTGGTGCGGTACGCGGAACCGTTGTCCGGGTCCGGCGGGGCGGCCCTCGACTTCGCCAGGACGGACGACGCGGGCGTGACGACGGGGGCGGCCGTCGTCGTCAGCCGTACGGGCGACGGCGCGCGGTTCCTGCTCGCGCCCTGGATCGCGGAGTCCACCACCCGGGACCTGCTCGCGCCGGACACGCCCGGACGGCCGCTGGAGGTGGGCCCGGACGGGGTCACCGCCGCGGTGCCCCGGCCGGGCGCGGGCGGCGGGTGCGACTCCTGGCCGGTGCTCCAGTTGCGGTCCTCCGAGCGGATCGTGGAGAAGCACGCGTTCCTGGTGACGGATCTGGGCGACCTGGCCCCCGCGCACCTGACGTACACGCCGCAGCCCGGCCGGGGCGCGCCGGCCCGGCAGCCGCGTGAGGCGACGGGCACGGACGCGCTGCTCGCCTGGGCGCGTACGGCGTGCTCGCTGCGGGCGCTCGCGGGTTCCGGTGTGCGGGCGGTCAACAACTGGGCCTTCGCCGAGCAGAAGCTGCCCGAGGGCGGTGCGTCGGCCGGCTGGCTGTGCACCCGGGCGGACACCTGGCGGGGCCCCGGCCGGGTCCTGGTCCAGTTCCTCGGGCCCGCCGCCTCGCCCACGGACCCGGCCGCGGTGGTCGCCGACCGCGACGACACGGCCCTGTGCAGCAGGTTCGGGCAGCACGTCCTGGCGGGCACCCATTGGAAGGCGGCCTCCGGCCGGTGGTACGTCCTGGCGGCGGGGAGCCGGGCGGTGACCCGGATCGAGGCGAGCGGGGCGGTGCGGGGCGCGGCGGGCGGTCCGACGTTCGCGGTGCGGGCGCCGCGTGACGCCGACGTGGAGCTGACGGCGTCGCTGCGCGAGGGCGGGACGCTCACGGCGGTGCGCTGAGCGGACGCGAGGGCCGGGGAGCCGTCACCGTACCGATGCCGCCGATGCGGCCGATGCGGCCGTACGGAGTCCCCGACCGGTCGTGCGGGCCGTCCGGTGCCAGACTCGGACAGGTGACGGATCTTGACGACGGCTCTGATGACGGCTCCGGCGACCTGAGGCTTCCCGACGGTCCGGACCACGGCCCCGGCGGCTCGCCTCCGCGCTGTCTGGTGACCGGGGCCACCGGCTACATCGGCGGCCGCCTGGTGCCCGCCCTGCTCGACTCCGGACACCGGGTGCGCGCCCTGGCCAGAACGCCGCAGAAGCTGCGCGACTACCCCTGGGCGGACCGGGTGGAGGTGGTGCGCGGCGATGTCACCGACGCCGCGTCGCTGGCGGAGGCGATGCGGGGCGTCGACGTGGCGTACTACCTGGTGCACGCGCTCGGTTCCGGTGCGGACTTCGAGGAGACCGACCGTCGGGCCGCCCGGACCTTCGGGGAACAGGCGCGGGCCGCCGGGGTGCGCCGGATCGTCTATCTGGGCGGGCTGACCCCGGCCGGGGTGCCGGAGAAGAGCCTGTCGCCGCATCTGCGTTCGCGGGCCGAGGTGGGGCACATCCTGCTGGACTCCGGGGTGCCGACGGCGGTGCTGCGCGCGGCGATCGTCATCGGTTCGGGATCCGCCTCGTTCGAGATGCTGCGGTATCTCACCGAGCGGCTGCCGCTGATGATCACCCCGAGTTGGGTACGGACCCGGATCCAGCCGGTGGCCGTACGGGACGTGGTCCGGTATCTGGTGGGATGCGCGTCGCTGCCCGGGGACGTGAACCGGGCCTTCGACATCGGTGGCCCGGACGTCATGACGTACCGGGACATGATGCAGCGCTACGCCCGGGTGGCGGGGCTGCGGCGGCGGCTGATCCTGCCGGTGCCGGTGCTCACTCCGACGCTCTCCAGCCGCTGGGTCGGTCTGGTCACACCGGTGCCCAGCTCCATCGCCCGGCCGCTCACGGAGTCGCTGCGGCACGAGGTGGTCTGCCGGGAGCACGACATCAAGGAGTACGTCCCCGATCCGCCGGACGGGGCCATCGGCTTCGACCGGGCGCTGCGGCTGGCCCTGAAGCGGATCCAGGAGGCACGGGTCGACACCCGATGGTCCAACGCCTCGGTACCCGGCGCACCGAGCGACCCGCTGCCCACCGACCCGGACTGGGCGGGCGGCAGCCTCTACCGCGACGAGCGGGAGCTGGCCGTGCCGGTCGGCCCGGACGCGCTGTGGCGGGTGATCGAGGGCATCGGCGGGGAGAACGGCTGGTACTCCTTCCCGCTGGCCTGGGCGGTCCGCGGATGGCTCGACCGGCTCGTCGGCGGGGTGGGGCTGCGGCGCGGCCGACGGGACGCCCAGCGGCTGCGGGTGGGCGACTCGCTGGACTTCTGGCGGGTGGAGGAGATCGTGCCGGGCGAACTGCTGCGGCTGCGGGCCGAGATGCGGCTGCCGGGCCTGGCCTGGCTGGAGCTGTCGGTGCGCCGCGACGAGCGGGGCCGGACGGTGTACGGGCAGCGCGCCCTGTTCCATCCGCGCGGGCTGCCCGGTCATGCGTACTGGTGGAGCGTGTGGCCCTTCCACTCGGTGGTGTTCGGCGGCATGGCGCGCAACATCGCCGAGGCGGCCGCCGCCGAGGAGAAGAGCCGCGTACCGATGGCCGGCAGTGGTACAGACAACTGACGGCCCGGCCGCTATGGTGTGCCCGGCTCCGCACGCCACAGACCTCCGGGAGGTGCACGGGATGGCACGCCGACTCCGTACCGTGGGACGGGAGTTCGCCGACTCCGCGCCGCTACGTCTGGTGTTCGCCGCCGAGGTGTCCGCGCCGGTGGACGTGGTGTACCGCGCGCTCGCCGAGGACGTCGCGTCGTGGCCGTCCTGGTTCACCGCTGTCACCCGGGCCACGCCCACCGACGCGGGCGCGGGCCGTGAGGTGCGGCTGCGGGGCGGGGTGCGGTTCCGCGAGACGATCGTGGCCGCCGAACCGGACACGTGCTACGCCTACCGGGCCGACGAGTCCAACGCCCCGGGTCTGCGGGCCCTGCTGGAGGAGTGGCGGCTCACCCCTGAGGGGTCCGGGACCCGGGTGCAGTGGACCTTCGCCGCCGACGGGACGGGGCTGTTCCGCCTGGTGCTGAGCCTGGCGCGGGCAGGGGTGGGCCGGTCCTTCCGGGACGCCGTGCGCCGCCTGGACGCGCGACTGGCGACGACGACACCCTGAGCGGCGCGCCGGGAGCCCGGCCTCACGCGGCTGAACGTTTCGGTTGGCCCCTGATCGCTCTGGTTGGCCCGTGGAAGCCTTCGAGATGGCCACGGGCATGGGGTGACCACCCCGGGCCGGTTTCGCTGTCACTGGCTCCGCGTACGGTCTCCACATGGTTGATCAGCAGTGGAGCGGGGTCCGGCAGCGTGTGATCGCGCTGGGCGACCAGCCATCAAGCGGAACGGTGTTCGGCTCTCTCGGGCACAGGTGGGTCCTGGAAGACCCCCTGACGGATGACGGACTTGCCGAACTGGAGGCGCAGGTAGGCGTGCGATTGCCGGATGATTACCGCGGCTTCCTCACCTGCGTGGGCGCCGGCGGCGCCGGCCCTGCGTACGGCCTCTTCCCCGTTCGCCGCGTGCAGGGCCGCTGGCGCTGGGAAGGAGACGGTGCTGACCTGGCCGATCTCACCATGCTCACCAGGCCCTTTCCTGACCACGGTCCGGATCCCGAAGACCTCGACGCGCTTCTCGCCGTTCGTCCTGAAGAAGAGGACTTCGACGAGATCGAGGACTTCGACGAGGCCATCGAAGCGTGGGACGAACGCTGGGAAGCCCTGTTGTTCGCCCCCGAGCGAACAGCCGGCGCCATCGTGATCTCCCACCTCGGTTGCGCCCAGCGGGAGTGGCTGATCATCAGCGGCACCCACCGCGGCACAGTCTGGTCCGATTGCCGGGCGGACGACGCCGATCTTGCCCCGCTCCTCGACCGGGCCGGGAAACCGATGGCCTTCGCCCACTGGTACATCGACTGGCTGCGCAAGGCGGAGTTCACCTCACACCGTCCGTCTGCGAACGTCTGAGGCCACTGGGGGTCGACTCCTCTGTCACTCCGCGGGCGTGATCCGCCAGGTGCCGTGGCGTACGCCGAGCGTCGCGACCAGGTCGGCCCGTGGCGAGAACGAAACGCCCAGCCGCCACGGGTCCGGCAGGGCAGCCAGCCCGATGGCGACCAGATCCTCGGTGACGTCGTCCAGGGTCCGGGACCTGAG
The DNA here is from genome assembly GCF_044757365.1 of Streptomyces sp. NPDC091289. NCBI lineage: Bacteria > Bacillati > Actinomycetota > Actinomycetes > Kitasatosporales > Streptomycetaceae > Streptomyces > Streptomyces sp. NPDC091289. The sequence goes on along the minus strand of NZ_JBIVUT010000021.1, from coordinate 47,296 downwards.
CGTAATGGTCGGCCTCATCCCCGGACAGGCCGGCCGGCGCGCTCGGACAGACCTCAGCAGGGCCAGGTCCCGGTGGCGAGGAACGCGTCGATGGCACCGGTGTAGGGGGCGATGTCCAGGCCCTGTTCTTCCAGCCACGAGTCGGAGTAGTACTTGTCCAGGTAGCGGTCGCCCGGGTCGCACAGCAGCGTGACGACGCTGCCCTGCTCGCCCCGCTCCACCATCTCGGCGATCAGCTTGAACGCGCTCCACAGGCCGGTGCCGGTGGAGCCGCCCGCCTTGCGGCCGATGGCGCGGTCCAGGGCGCGGACGGCGGCGACGCTGGCGGCGTCGGGCACCTTCATCATGCGGTCGATGGCCCCGGGCACGAAGCTGGGCTCCATGCGCGGGCGGCCGATGCCCTCGATGCGCGAGCCGCGGTCGCTGGTGGCGAGCGGGTCGTTGCGGGTCCAGCCGTCGAAGAAACAGGAGTTCTCCGGGTCGGGCACACAGATGCGGGTGTCGTGCTGGAGGTAGTGGACGTAGCGGGCGATGGTCGCCGAGGTGCCGCCGGTCCCGGCGGTGGCGACGATCCAGGCGGGTTCCGGGTAGCGCTCCAGACGCAGCTGCTGGTAGATCGACTCCGCGATGTTGTTGTTGCCGCGCCAGTCGGTGGCGCGCTCCGCGTAGGTGAACTGGTCCATGTAGTGCCCGCCGGTCTCGGCGGCGAGGGCGGCGGACTGCTCGTACATCGTGCGCGAGTCCTCGACGAAGTGGCACCGGCCGCCGTGGAATTCGATCAGGCGGCACTTCTCGGGGCTGGTGGTGCGCGGCATCACGGCGATGAACGGGACGCCGATCAGCTTGGCGAAGTACGCCTCCGACACGGCGGTCGAACCGCTGGACGCCTCGATGACCGGCTTGCCGGGCCGGATCCAGCCGTTGCAGAGCCCGTAGAGGAAGAGCGAGCGGGCGAGGCGGTGCTTGAGGCTGCCGGTGGGGTGCGTCGACTCGTCCTTGAGGTAGAGGTCGATGCCCCACGCCTCGGGCAGCGGGAAGCGCAGCAGGTGGGTGTCGGCGGAGCGGTTCGCGTCGGCCTGGACCTTGCGGACGGCCTCCTTCAGCCAGGCCCGGTACTCCGGGTCGCTGCGGTCGACGTCCACGGTCGCCGTGGCCCCGTGCCCGGGTGTGTGCTCACTGGTGTCCATGGGCCTGCTCCTGTTGCTCGTCGATCCGGTGCTCGTGCCTCCACGATATGCACCCCACCTGCACAAACGGTCACTTTGGTGGTCCATAGCGCTGCCTTTGACCGGTGCCTGCGGGGACGGCGGTCGCGGGCGGTGCGGGCGGCGGCGCGACAGGGCTCCGGGCCCTCTGGCGATCCGGCCCGTACCGGGGCACACTGCACAGCAGGAGTGGTGACGAAGGGGGGCGAATCCGCGATGGCGGACGTCGAGTTCAGTGCGTCGGGGGTCAGGATCGAGCGCTTCACCCGATCCCTGACCAGGGCTGGTCAGGTGGTCGTCAAGGACGGTCGGCTGTCCCTGCTCACGAGCAGCGGGCGGGAGATCGACAGCGCCCCGGTGGGCACGGTCAGCGCACGCAAGTGGTGGTTCATCGCGGCGGATTCCGTCATCGCCCGGGTGAACGGGGTGCGCTACCGGTTGACGATGGGGCAGCGCAGTCGCAGACGCGACGGGGCGGCTCCGCTGCGGCGTTTTCTGGAGACGCTGCGCAGCGCGCGCGGCCGCCGGGACTGACCGACCGGTACGGACACGGCGGGCCGGTTCCCGGGCCGCCGGGCTCCGCCGCGAGTTGCGGAGCCGTATCCCCTGAGCCACGCTGGATCCACGTCACTGAAGGTGCACCCTCGGTGACAGAGCGATCCGCTCCACGGACCGGGTCGCGCGACACGAGCAGACACGACAAGAGCAGAGCGGATTCGGCAGTCAGTCGTCCGCCGGCTCCGTTCGTATCTCTTCTCTTCTTCCGGACCTATTTCGGGGAGTCGCAGCCGTGATCAGCGAGCCAAGCAGGCACTGCACGGTGGAGCTCCAGGCCCTGCCGTCGCGGATCGGTCAGGTCCGCAGAATCATCTCGGCGCAACTGCGCTACTGGCATCTCGATCCTCTGATCGACCAGGCGGCCCTGGGCGTCACCGAGCTTCTCACCAACGTTCACCGGCACGCACAGCCGGACAAGTCATGCACCGTCGACATCGAGCTGCTGCTCGACCGCCTGACGGTCTCCGTCCACGACCACGACCCGCGCCTGCCCACGGTGAACGAGGCGGACTCGTTCGCCACGTCGGGCCGGGGCCTGGCGCTGATCGCCGCCGTCAGCGAGAGCTGGGGCGTGCGGCCGATCGGCTCGGCCGGGAAGGCCGTCTGGTTCACCCTCCCCGCGGCCTCCACCGCCTCGACCCTGCCACCGCTCGCGGTGTACGGGTCGATGACCGACGGGCCGTTCGGGGCCGTGACCATCACCCCCGACGACATCGTGGCCGTGCCCGCCCGGTCGGCCGTCGTCGGCTGACCGGGCGGGGCGGGAACGAAGGGCGGCGGGGCGGCCGGGGTCACGCCTTGCCGCCGCCCGCGGCCGGGCCGAACTGTTCGTCCAGCACGGACAGCCGGCGCCAGTACTCGTCCTCGTCGATCTCACCCGCGGCGAAGCGGCGGCCGAGCAGGGTGATCGGCGAGGCCTCGCCGGGGCCGGCCCCCGGAGTGCGGGCGGCACCCCACGGGCCTCGGCGCCCGCGCCACACGGTGCGGCGCAGCAGGGTGACGATCCCGATGACGACCGCCGCCCAGAAGAGCGGGAAGAGCAGGACCCAGGGGCCGGGTCCGCCGGAGTGCGCCAGGGTGTTCATCTCGGTCAGCTCCCTCGTTCGCGGAAGGGCGTGGTGCCTTTTCCGGTCGCTTTCGAGCCTGCCCGGAGGAGGGGCTCCGGGGCGTCGTACACCCGGCGGCCGTGTGCGTACTCCGGTGGGAGCAGCCGGAGCCGGCCCACCCCCTCCTCTTCTGTACCTACTGGTATGTACACTCCCTCCATGAGTACCCCGGACCGGCTGATCGAGGCCACGCAGGAGCTCCTGTGGGAGCGCGGCTATGTGGGCACCAGTCCCAAAGCCATTCAGCAGCTGGCCGGCGCCGGCCAGGGCAGCATGTACCACCACTTCAGCGGGAAGCCCGGGCTGGCGCTCGCCGCCATCACCCGTACCGCCGAGGAGATGCGCCGGACCGCGGGGCGGCTGCTGGACGGCCCCGGAGGCGCGTACGAGCGGATCGCGGCGTATCTGCTGCGCGAGCGCGATGTGCTGCGCGGCTGCCCGGTGGGGCGGCTGACGATGGACCCGGACGTCATCGCCGACGACGAGCTGCGCGCACCGGTGGACGCCACGCTGGACTGGCTGCGCGGCCGGATCGCGGCGATCGTCCAGGAGGGCGTGGACACCGGCGAGTTCACTCCGGGGACCGATCCCGGGCCGGTCGCGGCGGCCGTCGTCGCCACGGTGCAGGGCGGCTATGTGCTGGCCCGCGCCTCGGGCTCGTCCGCCGCCTTCGACAGCGCCGTGGAGGGCCTGTTGTCGCTGCTCGCCGCCCGTACGCACCAGATCTGAGGAGTCCCGCGTGCACGCCATGCAGTACGAGATCACGCTCCCGGCCGACTACGACATGGGGATCATCCGCACCCGGGTCGCGACCAAGGGCCATCTCCTCGACGACTTCCCGGGGCTCGGCCTCAAGGCCTATCTGATCCGGGAGCGCGAGGCGGGCTCCCCGGTGAACCAGTACGCCCCGTTCTACCTGTGGAACGCCCCCGAGGGGATGAACACCTTCCTGTGGGGCGCGGGTTTCCAGGGCCTGGCCGACGACTTCGGCCGCCCCGAGGTCCAGCACTGGACGGGTCTGGCCTACGAGGAGGGGCCGTCGTCCGGCGCGCTCCCCCGCGCGGCCGTCCGGCTGCGGCAGGCGGTGCCCGCCGACGTACGGCCCGCCGACGCGGTCGGAGCGGCCCTGGAGGAGACACACCGGATCGCCGCCCTGCCCGGGGTGGTCGCCACCGCGCTGGCGGTCGATCCGCGCCGCTGGGAGCTGGTGCACTTCACCCTGTGGGAGCGGCCGGAGCCCGGGGCGGCGGGCGAAGTTTACGAGGTGCTGCACCTGTCGGCACCGGAGGCCGGCCGGCTACGGCGGGGGCGGCAGTGGTGAACGGCAGGTAGGCGGCGTCGGGGGCCGTCGGGCCTCGCCCCGGCACGGCTTCAGGACCGCGCGGCTTCAGACCGGCGCGGGCTTCAGACCGGCGCGGGCTTCACGCCAGCGCAGCCAGGGGGTCGTCGAGGACCGGCTGCCAGGCCAGTTCGGCGGCGCCCACCAGGCTGTTGTGGGCCAGGGTGCACGACAGGATCGGCACACTGCCGCTGCGCCCCCACAGGCTCCGGTCGGCGACGACGGCGCGCAGCCGTTCCGGGTCCGCCTCCAGCAGGTCGCGGTGGAGTCCGCCGAGGATGATGCGGTCGGGGTTGAGGATGTTGACCAGCCCGGCGAGCCCGAGACCCAGACGGTCGATCAGCGCCTCGGCGGCGTGCCGCACGGCGGGGTCGCCGTACTCCGTGCGGAGCAGGTTCCCGGCCTGCTTGAGGAGGGACTCCTCGGGGCCCGGTTCACGGCCGGCGGTGGTGAGGAAGGCCAGCGGGTCGGTCTCCACGTCGAGGCAGCCGCGCCCGCCGCAGTGGCAGGGCCGCCCCTCGGGGTTCACGGTGAGATGGCCCACCTCCAGCGCGAGGCCCGAACTGCCGCTGTGCAGGCGGCCGTCGAGCACGAGTGCCCCGCCGACGCCCCGGTGTCCGGTGGCCACGCAGAGCAGGTGCTGGGCGCCGCGCCCCGCGCCGTGCCGGTGCTCGGCCAGCGCGGTGAGGTTGACGTCGTTGCCGGTGAACGCGGGTCCGGTGATGCCCGCTTCGCGGACGCAGGCGGCGAAGATGTCCCGGACCGGGGAGCCCGCGGGCCAGGCGATGTGCAGCGGGTTGAGGGCGGTTCCCTCCGGCTCGGCGACCGCGGACGGCACGGCGAGCCCGGCCCCGACGCAGCGCAGCCCGCTCTCGCGCAGCAGTTCCGCTCCCGCCTCCACGACCTCGCCGAGCACCTGGGCGGGGTCGGCCATCACCGCGACGCAGCCCGGCGAGGTGGCGACGATCCGGCCGCCGAGCCCGACGAGCGCGGCCCGGAAGCCGTCGGCGTGCACCTGGGCGGCGAGGACGACGGGACCGGTCTCCAGGACGGACAGCCGGTGCGAGGGGCGGCCCTGGGATCCGGCCGCCGACCCGGGGCTGGAGTCGACCCGGATCAGCCCGAGCGCCTCCAGTTCAGCGGCGACCGCCCCGGCGGTGGCGCGGGTGACACCGAGTTCGGAGGTGAGCACGGCCCGGGTGGGGGCCCGTCCGGTGTGGACCAGTTCCAGTGCGGGCCCGAGCGCACTGCGGCCCCTCTCCAACTTCGTCCGGGTGGTGGTCGCCTTGCCGTTCATGGGGGCGAGTCTCCCATGATCCGGAGGCGCCCCGGACGCCCAGGGCCGGTCCGGGGACCCCGTTCCGGCCACGGCCGAGCCCCGGGAACGTCCGGTGCGCAGCAGTGTTGCGTCCGGCTCCGGAGCGCCTCTATGCTGAGTTTGTGCCGCAACTAAACAAACTGCGGACGGCCCTACCGGGGGGACCTGGCGGAGACACCGCCCCACCCGCGTCGGCCCGCCTCCGTACCGCGCTGACCGTGTTCTTCGCCCTCGACGGGTTCCTCTTCGCCGGCTGGGTGGTCCGCATCCCGGCCATCAAGCAGCAGACCGGCGCCTCGGCCTCCACCCTCGGCCTCGCCCTGCTCGGCGTCTCCGCCGGTGCGGTGATCACCATGATGCTCACCGGCCGGCTCTGCCGCCGTTACGGCAGCCACGCCGTCACCGTGGTCTGCGGCGTCCTGCTCCCCCTGAGCATCGCCCTGCCCGCCCAGACCCACTCGGCACTCTCCCTCGGCCTCGTGCTGCTGGTGTTCGGTGCGGCGTACGGCGGGATGAACGTGGCGATGAACAGCGCCGCCGTCGACCTCGTCGCCCAACTGCGCCGGCCCGTGATGCCGAGCTTCCACGCGGCGTTCAGCCTGGGCGGCATGGTCGGCGCCGGGCTCGGCGGGCTGGTCGCGGGGGGTCTCTCCGCGTCCACCCACCTCTTCCTGCTGGCCGGGATCGGCCTGCTCGTCACCGCCTTCGCCGGACCCTCCCTGCTGCGCCACCGCCCGGCCCCCACCGCTCCGGAGTCCCTCTCCCCGCAGCAGCCGAAGCGGCGGCTGTCGCCCCGGGCCCGCCGGATCGTCGTGCTCTTCGGCGTGATCGCCCTGTGCACGGCGTACGGGGAAGGGGCTCTCGCCGACTGGGGCGCACTGCACCTGGAACAGGACCTGGACGCGCACCCCGGGCTCGCGGCGGCCGGATACGCACTGTTCGCCCTGACGATGACGGCGGGCCGACTGACCGGGACGATGCTCCTGGAACGCCTCGGCCAGACCCGCACCCTCGTCCTCGGCGGGGCGACGGCCGCGGCCGGAATGCTGCTCGGCTCGCTGGCGCCGACCCTCTGGCTGGCACTGGCCGGGTTCGCGGTCACCGGCCTCGGGCTCGCCAACATCTTCCCCGTCGCGGTGGGACGCGCGGGCGAACTCGCGGGGCCGAGCGGGGTCGCCGCGGCCTCGACGCTCGGTTACGGCGGGATGCTGCTCGGCCCGCCCGCGATCGGCTTCCTCGCCGACTGGTTCTCGCTGCCCCTGGCCCTGACGACGGTCGCCCTGCTGGCCACGGCGGCGGCCGCCCTGGGGTACGGGGCCCGCAACGCCACGTCGGATGCGCACGCCTGATCACCGCACACCTGGTCGATTGAGTAGCCGTACTCAGGCGCCGCCCGCTCCCCCGGCGCACGATGGAGGCCTCGACCGAGCAAGAAGCACAAGAAGCACAAGAAGCACAAGAAGCAGGGGAGCACACCATGAAGCGGCTGAATCGGCTGAACCGACTGACCGACCACCCGCACCTCAACGCCGTGGTCCGGCTGACCTTCCGCAACCCCGCTTCCCTGATCTACCTCGGGCTGGTGCTCGCGGCGACGCTCTTCGTCACCGTGGACACCCTGTTCGTCACCCACGAGGACGCCTCGTTCTCCGGCGTCTGGCTGTTCCTCCTCGCGGCCCCGACCGTCTTCCTGTTCTTCTTCGGCAGCTCCCTGGCGGGCGCCGAGGCGGGCGGGCCCGCGTGGTTCCTGGTCCTCGGCCTGGTGGTCTCGGTCCTCGTCCAGTCGCTGGCCCTGGGCTGGTTCGTCCGCCTGGTGCGCCGGGCCGGATCGGCCGGATCCGCGCACCCGCAGGGCATCTGACACCCGTAGGACGGCCGGCACGGCCCTGGCACAATCACCGCCATGCAGATCGCCGAGCACATCGCGTCGTTGTCCGAGGAAGGGCGGCTGCTCGCGGCCGCCGCCGAGCAGGCCGGCCCCGGGGCATCGGTCCCGACCTGCCCCGGCTGGCAGATACGCCATCTCCTGCGGCACACCGGCATGGTGCACCGATGGGCGGCGGCGTTCGTCACCGAGGGCCACACCACCTACCGACCGGACGGCGGCGAACCCGCCCTCGACGGCGCCGAACTCCTGGCCTGGTTCCGCGAGGGGCACCGCCATCTGGTCCGGTCCCTGGAGGAAGCGCCCGCCGACCTGGACTGCTGGACCTTCCTGCCGGCCCCCTCGCCGCTGGCCTTCTGGTCCCGCCGCCAGCTCAACGAGACGACCGTGCACCGCGTGGACGCGGAGTCGGCGCTCGGCGGTCCGCTGACCCCGGTGGCCGCGGACCGGGCGGTCGACGGCATCGACGAACTCCTGACCGGCTTCCACGCCCGGCCCAAGAGCAAGGTCCGCTCCAGGAAGCCCCGCACGCTGCGGGTGCGGGCCGTGGACGCGGAGGCGACCTGGACGGTACGGATCTCGGAGGACCCCCCGGAGACCGTACGTGCGGTGGGCGGCTCCGACCCGGGTGACGGCGTCGACTGCGAGCTGAGCGGTACGGCCGAGGGGCTCTACCTCACCCTCTGGAACCGGCTGCCGCTCACCGCCCTCACCCTGCGCGGCGACCGTGCGGTGGCCCGTCTCTGGACGGACAACTCCGCGGTCAGCTGGTGAGGGGCTCCGGACCGCCACAGCCCGAGCGGACACCTCAGGGGTCCGACGCCGCCGCCGGTCGGCGGCGGACGCAGGCCGGGCGGGACGCGATGACGGTCGAGATCGGCTACGCGCTGGTCAGCGCGGCCTTCGTGGCCGGCCTGACCTTCGCGGGCGTTCTCGTGCCCGCGCTGTTCTTCTTCGATCCCGGCCCGACCGTGCGGCGGGTGCTCCTGTATGCCGCCGCCACGGCCGCCGCACTGTCCTTCGTCCTCCGGGTCGTCCATGTGCTGTGGCGGTTCCCGCGACACGGGGGCACCGAACCGCCCGCCCCGGATCAGCCGAGCCAGCCGGGACGTACCAGCCCCGACTCGTAGGCGAGGACGACGAGTTGGGCCCGGTCGCGGGCTCCGAGCTTGACCATCGTGCGGCTGACGTGGGTCTTCGCGGTGAGCGGGCTGACGACCAGTCTGCGGGCGATCTCCTCGTTCGACAGGCCGATGCCGACCAGCGCCATCACCTCCCGCTCCCGTTCGGTGAGCCGGGCGAGCGAGGCGGCGGCCGTCGGCTCCTTGGAGCGGGCCGCGAACTCCGCGATCAGCCGGCGCGTCACACCCGGGGAGAGCAGCGCGTCCCCGCCGACCACGGCCCGTACCGCGCGCAGCAGTTCCTCCGGCTCGGTGTCCTTGACCAGGAAGCCCGAGGCCCCGTTGCGGATGGCCTCGAAGACGTACTCGTCGAGTTCGAAGGTGGTGAGCATGACCACCTTCACCTCGTCCAGGTCCGGGTCGCCGGTGATCCGCCGGGTGGCGGCCAGCCCGTCCAGGCGGGGCATGCGGATGTCCATCAGCACGATGTCGGGGCGCAGTTCGCGTACCAGCCGGACCGCCTCGTCGCCGTCGGCGGCCTCCCCGGCGACCTCGATGTCCGGCTGCGCGTCCAGTAGGGCCCGGAAGCCTGCCCGTACCAGCAGCTGGTCGTCGGCAAGCAGTACGCGGATCACGGTGTCTCCTCGGAGGGCTCCGGCGGGTCCTGGCGGTTCCGGTCGCGGTCCGGACCGGCGAACGGCAGTTCCGCGAGAACCCGGAAGCCTCCGTCGGGGCGGGGTCCCGCCTCGATCGTGCCACCCAGGGCGGCGGCCCGCTCCCGCATCCCGACGAGTCCGTTGCCGCTGCCGCCCGCGTCGTCGCCGGTGGCGGGTCCCGCGTCGTCGATACGGAGCCGGAGACGCCCGGGGCCGTAGCCGATGCGCACCTGTGCGGTACGGGAGCCGGAGTGGCGGACGACGTTGGTCAGGGCTTCCTGGACGATGCGGAAGGCGGCGAGACCGGCGCCGGGCGGGACGGCGGCCGGATCGCCCTCGCTCTCCACGGTGACGGCGAGTCCGGCGCCGGCTGCCTGTTCGACGAGTTCGGGGAGCCGGTCGAGGCCGGGGGCAGGGGCCGTGGGGGCGTCGCCGGGCGTACGGAGGTTGGCGAGCACCTGACGTACCTCGTCGAGCGCTTCCTTGCTGGCCCCCTTGATCGTGGTGAGGGCGGTCCTGGCCTGTTCCGGGTCGGAGTCGAGCAGCGCGAGCCCGACCCCGGCCTGCACGTTGATGACGGAGATGGAGTGGGCCAGCACGTCGTGGAGTTCGCGGGCCATGCGCAGCCGTTCCTCGTCGGCCCGCCGCCGCTCCGCCGCCTCCCGTTCCGCACGGGCGGCCGCCCACTGCTCCCGGCGGACCCGCAGCAGTTCGGCGGCGGCCACGACGGCCACGACCCACGCGGTGATGAAGCCCTCCTGCGCCCAGGGCGCGGCCGGGTCGCCGTCCGGCGGCAGCCAGCGGTACAGCCAGTGGGCGACCAGAACATGCCCGGCCCACAGCGCGCCCAGGGCCCACCAGGCGGCCTTGCGGTGTCCGGCCACGATCGCGCTGAAGCAGCCGACGGCGACGGCGACGAACACCGGCCCGTACGGATAGCCCGCCGCGAGGTAGACCAGGGTCACCGCGCAGGTGGTGGCCACGGCGACGACCGGGCGGCGGTGGCGGAAGAGCAGCACGCCGACCGCGACGAACAGCAGCAGCCGGGCCGCCGGGTCCAGGGGCCGGCGGTCCTGTCCCTGTTCGGCGAAGCCCGTACCGACCATGACGAACACCAGGAGCACGGCGGTCGTCACCCAGGGCAGCCCGGCGGCGGTCCGCGAGCGCGCGCCGGACAGCCACGGCGGCGGTCCGCCCCGCCGCCCCGGCCGTCCGGGCGGCCGGGGCCCGGGGAAACCGCAGGGTCGCTGTTCGTCCATGGCGGCCACGCTAGACGGCGGACGGGTGCGGAGGCGTCCGCCGTGCGTGGTGATCACCCGTACTCCGTGGGGAGTACGCCGCCGGGGAGGGCGGCGGCGTACCGTCAGGCCGTGACGACGCCGCGCAGGCCCACCGAGCGGGCCAGCTCACCCGCGGCCTGCCGGAACAGCGGCTCGCGCGCCTCGACGACCCGGTTGAACTGGCCGAACAGCTCGAAGGAGATCAGGCCGAACAGCTGGGCCCAGGCGGCGACCAGGGCCGCCACGGCCCCCGGAGGCACGCCCGGGGCGAAGTCGGCGGCCATCCGCTCCGCGTCGGCGCCCAGGCCGGGGGCGAGCGGCGGCACGTCGAGAGCGTCGGCCCGGAACGCGGCGCGGACGATGTCGATGAAGACCAGGCCCACCCGCGACGCGGGCCCCACCGTGTCCATCGGGGCGATGTAGCCGGGGACGGGCGAACCGTAGATCAGGGCGTACTCATGCGGGTGGGCGAGCCCCCATTCCCGTACGGCACAGGCCACGGCGACCCAGCGATCGACGGGTGGCACCGTCCCGGCCCGCTCCGCCGCCTCCGCCGTGTCCTCCGCCGCCCCTTCCGCGACCTCGCCGATCGCGTCGAACGCGTCGACGATCAGCGCGGTGAGCAGGTCGTCGCGGCTGGGGAAGTAGCGGTAGAGCGCGGAGGAGACCATGCCCAGCTCCCGGGCGACGGCCCGCAGCGAGAGCTTCGCGGCGCCCTCCTCGGCGAGCTGCTTCCTGGCCTCGTCCTTGATGGCCGCGGTCACTTCGATGCGTGCGCGTTCCCTGGCGCCCCGGATGGTGCTCATGCGATCAGTCTGCCATGCGTACGGAGCACCGACCAAGAACGAGAGCAGTGCTCTTGCTTTTGAACACCTCTTCCGTGCACACTGATCTCAAGCGAGAGCACCGCTCTCCCCATGCTTCAGGACACTTCGGGAGTCACCATGTCGCAGCAGGCCTACTACCTCCGGGCGAGCGCCTCCGCCAACCGTTTCAACAAGATCGTCGGCTGGCTGGCCCGGCACGGCCTCAGCCTGATGGGCTCCGCCGAGCTGTCGGTGCGCGGGCGCAAGAGCGGCCGGATGCAGCGCGTCCCGGTCAATACCCACAGCTTCGAGGGCGAGCGGTACATCGTTTCGGCACGCGGCCACTCGCAGTGGGTGCGCAACATGCGCGTCGCGGGCGGCGGGGAGCTGCGGCTGGGGCGCAAGGTCAGCCGGTTCACCGCCGTGGAGATCGCCGACGACGCCCAGAAGGCGCGGATCGTCCGCGCCTATCTGGAGCGGTGGGGCTGGGAGGTCAACCAGTACTTCCAGGGGATCACGGCGAAGTCCACGGACGCCGAACTGCTGGCGGCCTGCCCGGACCACCCGGTCTTCCGCATCACGGTCGAGGCCTGAGCCGTGCCCGGCACGGGCTCGGGGTGCCGTTCCGCCCGGAAGGCGGAACGGCACCCCGAGAAGTGCGGTCGTGGCGTGCGTGCCCGGATGTCGGTGTCTAGCGGTCCATCGCGGACAGCGCCCGCTGCGCCATGGGGTGCGTACGGACCAGCTCGGCCAGCGACGTCGTTCCCCGGGTGATCCCGGCGAACGCCTTCCACGCCGGGCGGAAGCCGGTCAGCACCGCGTGCAGCATGCCCGGGCGGCGCTCGAACAGCTTGAGCATGCGGCGGCCGACGCCCATCTCCACGCCGAGCCCCGCCTTGATGGCGAAGGCGTAGTTGAGGGCCTGACGGCGGGCGTCCACCGCGTCGTGCGACTCGGCGATCCTGACCGCCCACTCCCCCGCGAGCCGGCCCGAGCGCAGCGCGAAGGAGATGCCCTCGCGGGTCCACGGCTCCAGCAGTCCGGCCGCGTCCCCGCAGACCACGACCCGGCCGCGGGAGAGCGGTGAGTCGTCGCTGCGGCAGCGGGTGAGATGGCCCGAGGAGACGGCCGGCTCGAACCCGGCGAGGCCGAGGCGGGCGATGAAGTCCTCCAGATACCGCTTGGTGCCCGCGCCGTCGCCGCGCGCCGAGATGACGCCCACGGTGAGCGTGTCCCCCTTGGGGAAGACCCAGCCGTAACTTCCCGGCATCGGGCCCCAGTCGATGAGCACCCGGCCCGCCCAGTCCTCCGCGACGGTGGCCGGAACCGGGATCTCCGCCTCCAGGCCGAGGTCGACCTGGTCGAGCTTCACCCCGACATGGGCTCCTATCCGGCCCGCACTGCCGTCCGCGCCGACGACCGCCCGCGCGAGCACCGTCTCGCCACCGGCCAGCACCACGGCGACCGTTCGCCGGTCGGGCACGGCGGGACCGTGCTGCTCGACCCGCACCACCGACGCCCCGGTACGCAGTTCGGCCCCGGCCTTCTGCGCCTCCTCGACCAGCCCGGCGTCGAACTCCGGGCGGTTGATCAGCCCGAAGAGCATGCGCCGGGAGCGGCGGGTGCGCGACAACTTGCCGTTGAGCGAGAAGGTGACCGCGTGGATGCGGTCCTTCAGGGGCAGTTCGAACCCGGGCGGCAGGGAGTCCCGCGAGAAGCCGATGATTCCCCCGCCGCAGGTCTTGTAGCGCGGCAGTTCCGCTTTCTCCAGCAGCAGGACTCTTCGGCCCGCCACTGCTGCCGCGTACGCCGCCGATGCGCCGGCCGGTCCGGCGCCGACCACGACGACATCCCACACGGACGACTCTTCCGGCTCATGTCCGGCGTCTGCGTTCTCGCTGCTCACGATGTGCTTCTGCTCCCGATCCGACCAGTGGCCCCAAGCTGCTCACGGCATCCTACGGCGCGTTCCGGCCGAGCCCTCCTGTGGGAGGATCGGCCATGATTTCGTCGTACACGCGTCGCCGCATCAACGGCGTCGTACACGGTCGCGTACACACCGCGCCCTACCCATAACGTCGCACCCACGAGGAGCGTGCCCATGACCGCCCGTCCGATTTCCGAGACCGTCGCCTCGTTGATGCCCCGCGCCCGGGAGGAGCTGGCCGAGCTGGTGGCGTTCCAGTCGGTGGCGGACCCGGCGGTGTTCCCGAGGAGCGAGTGCGAGGGCGCGGCGAGGTGGGTCGCCGACGCGCTGCGCGCCGAGGAGTTCACGGACGTCGCGCTGCTGGACACCCCCGACGGCACACAGTCCGTCTACGGGTTCCTGCCCGGGCCGGCCGGGGCGCCGACCGTGCTGCTCTACGCGCACTACGACGTGCAGCCGCCGCTGGACGAGTCGGCGTGGATCTCCCCGCCGTTCGAGCTCACCGACCGCGACGGGCGCTGGTTCGGCCGGGGCGCGGCCGACTGCAAGGGCGGGTTCATCATGCACCTGCTCGCGCTGCGCGCCCTCAAGGCGAACGGCGGCGTCCCGGTCTCGGTGAAGGTGATCGCCGAGGGCTCCGAGGAGCAGGGCACCGGCGGTCTGGAGCGGTACGCGGAGGCGCATCCGGAGCTGCTGGCGGCCGACACGATCGTCATCGGCGACACCGGGAACTTCCGGGTCGGACTGCCGACGGTCACCTCGACGCTGCGCGGGATGACGATGCTGCGGGTGCGGTTGGACACGCTTGAGGGCAACCTGCACTCGGGGCAGTTCGGCGGCGCGGCCCCGGACGCGCTGGCCGCGATGATCCAGCTGCTGGCCTCGTTGCGCGCCGAGGACGGCACGACCACGGTCGACGGTCTGACCGGTGACGCCGACTGGGACGGACTGCAGTACCCGGAGGCGGAGTTCCGGCAGGACGCCAAGGTGCTGGACGGGGTGGAGCTGATCGGCACGGGCACGGTCGCGGACCGGATCTGGGCGCGTCCCGCCGTCACCGTCATCGGCATCGACTGCCCGCCGGTGGTCGGCGCGACGCCGTCCGTGCAGGCGAGCGCGCGGGCGCAGATCAGCCTGCGGGTGCCGCCGGGCCAGGACGCCGCCGAGGCGACGAAGCTCCTCACCTCACATCTGGAGTCGCGTGCTCCGTGGGGTGCGCGGGTGAAGGTGGAACAGGTGGGCCAGGGCCAGCCGTTCCGCGCCGACATGACCAGCCCGGCGTACACGGCGATGGCGGACGCGATGCGGGACGCCTACCCGGGCCAGGAGATGCAGTCCTCCGGCATGGGCGGCTCCATCCCTCTCTGCAACACGCTGGCGGGCCTCTACCCGGAGGCGGAGATCCTGCTGATCGGGCTGAGCGAGCCCGAGGCGCAGATCCACGCGGTGAACGAGAGCGTGTCGCCCGAGGAGCTGGAGCGGATGTCGGTCGCCGAGGCGCTGTTCCTGCGGAACTACGCGGAGTCGAAGAAGGCCTGACCGCTACGCCGTCGGCGAAGTCGCCCGAAGCGTAGATCCGTGCGGCGGACGTCCGCCGCCGCTTACGTTCGCCGCATGGATCTCGTCGAGGTGCTCCCCCAGCTACATATGTTCCGCTTCCGGATCGGTCAGGCCTATCTCTGGCGTGACGGACCGGATCTGACGCTGATCGACGCGGGCGACATCGAGTCGGCCGCCGCGATCGAGGACGTGATCCGCTCGCTCGGCTCCGACCCGGCCCGGATCCGCCGCATCGTCCTCACCCACGGCCACCGCGACCACTACGGGGCCGCGCAGGAGCTGGCGGACCGGTACGGCGCCGAGATCATCGCCCACGCGCTGGACGCACCGGGGATCCGGGGCGAGCGCCCCGTACCGGAGCCGGACCTGCTGGACTGGGAACGCCCTCTGTACGCACATGGGTTGACCTGCCCCGAGGCCCCGCCCACCCAGGTCGACCGCGAGGTGACCGGCGACGAGGTGCTGCCGTTCGGGGACGGTGCGCGGGTGGTCCACGCCCCCGGTCACACACCGGGCTCCATCGCCCTCCATCTGCCGCGCCACGGCGTGCTGTTCACCGGTGACGCCGTCGCCTCCGTGGAGCGGGTGATGCTCGGCGTGTTCAACGTGGACCGGGCCGGGGCGGCGGCCACGTTCCGGCGGCTGGCCGCGCTCGCGCCCCGTACCGTCTGCTGCGGACACGGCGACCCGCTCACCGAGGACGCGGCCGCGGAGATGCGGGCTGCGGCCGACGGCGCCTGAGGGCGTCCGCGTGGAGGGCCTGCCGTGAAGAGCCCGGGCACGCCCGCTCAGCCCACCGGCACCCCCGCCTCCAGGTTGAGCACCGTCGACCGCTCGCGCGCCCGCAGCGCCCAGCGCAGCCGCTCGTACCGGGTGGGCGGCAGCATCCCCGCGGCCTCCTCCTCGGTGACGAAGCGCCAGCCGCGCAGCTCGGAGCCGGGCAGCAGCAGCCGGCCGGCGTCCTCTGAGCGCAACAGGCCGCCGTCGAAGAGGAAGCGCAGTCCGCCGTAGCCGGGCGGGCGGGGCGACTCCCAGTCGACGAGCAGCAGCGTCGGGACCCGGTCGAGGCGGAGGCCTATCTCCTCGGCGACCTCACGGATCCCGGCCTGCGCGGGGGCCTCGCCCGCCTCGACGACCCCGCCGGGGAACTCCCACCCCGGTTTGTACGTGGGGTCGACGAGCAGCACCCGGTCCCGCTCGTCGAAGAGCAGCACCCCGGCGGCCACCGTCTCGGCGGTCGGCTCGGGGCTCTGGACGATCGGGCACGGCGCGGCGCTCCCCGTGCGCACGGCGTCCGCGATCCGCTCGGCGGTCTCCCGGGGTGTTAGGGCGCTGTTGTCGACCACATGGGCGTCCTCGGTGATCCAGCCGAGGGCGTCGCGGAACGGTCCGATGTGCTCGTAAGCCCACCGGCGCACCCGCTCGCACTGTTCCTCGTCGCCGGGAAACTCCTCGCGGCCCGCGATCCGGCCGCGCAGGATCGTTTCCTCAGGTGAGAGCGCCACATGCCGTACGGGGATGCGCCGGGAGGCGAGCCCTCCGAAGATCTCGTCGCGGTACTCCTGTCGCAGCAGGGTCATCGGCACCACCAGCACCCCGGGCACCTCGGCGAGCAGCGCCGCCGCCGTGTCCACCACGAGCCGCCGCCAGATCGGCAGGTCCTGGAAGTCGGTGACCTCGGCGAGCCTCTTCTGCGGCAGCAGGGCGCGCAGCCCCGCGCCGGTGATCTCCGGGTCGTACAGCGTGCTGTTCGGGATCAGATCGATCAGTTCGCCCGCGGCGCTGGTCTTGCCCGCACTGAACGCACCGTTGATCCAGACGATCACGGTTCCCCCTCTTCCGTAGCCCCCTGTGGCTTGCCCGCAACACCCTGCCGCGGAAACCCCGCGACGGCGACGGCGTTGGCCGGATGCGGTCCTCCGGCCCGATCCGGGGTCGGACAGAACGTGCGAGGGGTGGCCCAGGGGGCGCCCGGCCTGACGAACCGGGCGCCCCCTGGAAGCTGTTGACGCGGCCCGACGGACGCTGGGGCCTGTCGGGCCCTAGCGCAGCGCGATGGCCGCCGCCGCGGCCCCGACCAGACCCGCGTCGGTGCCCATCACGGCGGGCGCCACGGTCAGCCGCCGGAGGTAGGAGAGCGTGGCGTACTCGCGCAGGCTGCGGCGCAGCGGCACGAAGAGCACGTCGCCGGCCCCGGCCACGCCCCCGCCGACCACCGCGATGTCGAGGTCCGCCAGGGTGGCGGTGGCGGCGATGCCGGCCGCCAGGGCCTGGGCCGCGCGCTCGTAGGAGGCGATGGCGACCGGGTCGCCGGCGCGGGCGGCGACGGCCACCGCGGCGGCCGTCGCGTCGCCGTCCGGGCCGGGCCGCCAGCCGTTCTCCAGGGCGCGGCGGGCGATGTTGGGGCCGCTGGCGATGCCCTCGACGCAGCCGCGCGCGCCGCAGGGGCACGGGTCGCCGTCCAGGTCGACGCTGATGTGGCCGATGTGCCCGGCGTTGCCCGAGGGGCCGGGGCGCAGGGTGCCGCCCAGGACGAGGCCGCCGCCGACGCCCGTCGACACGACGAGGCAGAGCGCGTTGTCGTAACCGCGGGCCGCGCCGAGCCAGTGCTCGGCCGCCGTCATCGCGACCCCGTCGCCGACCAGCGCGACCGACAGCCCGCCCGCCGTCTTGTGCACCCGGTCCACCAGCGGGAAGTCCCGCCAGCCCGGGACGTTGACCGGGCTGACCGTACCGGCGGCGGCGTCCACCGGACCGGCGCTGCCGATGCCCACGGAACCGGCCCTGCCCCACAGCGGCGAGGCCATCAGCTCGCCCAGCACCTCGTCCACGGCCCCCATGACCGCCTCGGCGCCCTCCTGTGCGGGCGTCGGGCGCTGCGCCCGTACGAGGAGGGATCCGTCGCCGTCCACCAACGCGCCGGCGATCTTGGTGCCGCCGATGTCGAGCGCGGCGACGAGGTCGGTATGCATCGGTGTGGGCTCTCCGGATCAGTGAAGGGGCGGGACCTGCGGGTTCCGTCCATAGTCTGCACAGTCTCCATTCTGTTGACAACGTTGTCCAGGGCCTATGCTCGACGCCACAGCCTCCGATCACCCCCGCGGCGCCCCCAGTCGGGCTCCGCCCGGCCCGGCCGGAGCACCGCAGCCCCGCCCGTATCCGACGACAGGACAGCGCACGTGGACCGGACCGCCCGTCATTCCGAGACCCGCTACGGCAACCGGCCGACCATGAAGGACGTGGCGGCCCGCGCCGGAGTCGGCCTGAAGACGGTCTCCCGGGTGGTGAACAGCGAGCCCGGCGTCACGCCCGACACCGAGCGCCGCGTGCAGGAGGCGATCGACGCGCTCGGCTTCCGCCGCAACGACAGCGCCCGCGTGCTGCGCAAGGGCCGTACGGCATCCATCGGACTGGTCCTGGAGGATCTGGCGGACCCGTTCTACGGTCCGCTGAGCCGTGCGGTGGAGGAGGTCGCCCGCGCGCACGGGGCGCTGCTGATCAACGGTTCCAGCGCCGAGGATCCGGAACGGGAGCAGGAGTTGGTGCTGGCGCTGTGCGCCCGCCGCGTGGACGGTCTGATCGTGATCCCGGCGGGCGACGACCACCGCTATCTGGAGCCGGAGATCAAGGCGGGCATCGCAACGGTCTTCGTGGACCGCCCGGCGGGCCATGTGGACGTCGACATGGTGCTCTCCGACAGCTTCGGCGGGGCCAGGGAGGGCGTGGCGCACCTCATCGCGCACGGTCACCGCAGGATCGGCTTCATCGGCGACCAGCCGCGGATCCACACGGCCACCGAGCGACTGCGCGGCTATCACGCCGCCATGACGGACGCGGGCATCACCGTCGAGGACGGCTGGGTCTCCCTCGGCTCCACCGAGCCGGAGCGGGTGCGGGCCGCCGCCGAGGAGATGCTCGGCGGACCCGAGCCGGTCACCGCCCTGTTCGCGGGCAACAACCGGGTGACGGTGACGGCGGTCCGGGTGATCGCGGAGCGGGAGCGGCCGGTGGCGCTGGTGGGGTTCGACGACATCGAGCTGGCCGATCTGCTCGGCATCACCGTGATCTCGCAGGACGCGGCGGCGGTCGGCAGGACCGCCGCCGAGCATCTCTTCCGCCGCCTCGACGGGGCGGACCACGCCACGGCCCGGGTGGAGCTGCCGACGACGCTGATCCCGCGCGGCTCCGGCGAACTTCCCCCGGCCTGAGGCCCGTCGGACCACGGCGGACCACGGCGGATCCGGTCAGACTCCGGCGCCGACCGCCCGGAACTCCCGGGTCAGCAGGGCCAGCAGTTGTGCGGGGGCGTCCTCCTGCACGGTGTGGCCCGCGCCCTCGATCCAGTGCAGTTCGGAGTGCGGGATCAGTGCGTGCAGCTGCTCGGCGAAGCCGGCCGGCAGGAATCGGTCCTCGCGTCCCCAGATGATCCGGGTCGGCACCGGTACGGTCCCCAGCAGGTGCTGGAAATCGTCGGTCGCGGCCTGTTCGGCCTGCCGGTACTGGCGGTAGTACGCGGCCCGGCCGCGCTCGCCGCGCCAGGGATCGACATGGGCGGCCAGCACGTCGGGCCGGTAGCCGGTGTGGGTGGCGTGGCGCAGATGGCTCTCGACCAGCGCCTCATGGGCGTAACCGGGGAGTTGCTCGAAGATGTGGGCGTTCTCCCTGATGAGCCGGAAGAGCCCGGTGCCCCATTCCCCGCAGGCCACCGCGTCGACCAGGGTGAGGTCCGCGTACCGCGCCCCCTCCAGGAGCAGGGCCCGCAGGGCCACGGCCCCGCCGATGTCGTGGGCGATCACGCGCGGCCGCTCCAGCCCCCAGTGTTTCAGGAGCCGGGTGAACACCTTCGCCTGCGCCGCCGGGCCGACGTCCTGCCCGTCGCGCTGTTCCGACTGCCCGAACCCGAGCAGGTCGAAGAGGTGGACGCGGTGGTCGCGGGCGAGGGCCGGTGCGATGTCGCGCCAGATGAGCGAGGAGAACGGGGTGCCGTGCAGCAGGACCACCGGCTCCCCCTCCCCCAGCACATCCCAGCGCACCGCCCCGTCCGGAGTCTCGAACGTCCTGGTCAGATTCCCGTTCATGGTGTGCCTCCTGATGTGCGGGTGGGAGGGGCGGGACCCCGCCGGACGATCGACGTTACCAGCAAAGGTGGCTTGCCGGTAACGTTGGTAAAGTGGTGATCATGCGAAGGAACCCTGCACCCGCGGAGCTCGAATGCGTCGAGGAGTTCTGCAACACGGCCACCCACCTCCACGGCGAGGACGACCTCGCCCGCCCGGAGTCGGCGGCCCGGTGGCTCGTCGCGCACGGCTTCCCGGTACTGAGCGATCCCGGAGACCTGGCGTCGCTCGCGGAGGCGCGGGAGACGGTACGGGCCTTCCTGGTCGAGCGGACCTCACCGGAGGCGGTCGACGCGCTCAACCGACTCATCGCCGAGGTCGCGGGGGCACCGGCCGTGCGCCCCGACGGCACGCTCACCCTGCGCCCGGCCTCCGGCGGGGCGGTGGCGGAGGTGGTCCGCCCGGTGCTCGAAGCCCTCCTGGTCCACGGCCTGACCGGGCGTCACGCCGGCCGCCTCAAGGCCTGCGCGGCCCCGGAGTGCCGCTGGATCTTCTACGACCGGGCGCCGTCGTCGAACGGCCTCTGGTGCGACATGGACGTGTGCGGCGCGCGGCACAAGATGCGCGCCTACCGAGCCCGTGGCGGAGCAACCGCACGCAAGGACGCCTGAGATCCGGCCGGAATGCGCCGGGCGGGGTGCGACGGGCGCGTCGGGGGCCGTTGGGGTGGCGGCCGGGCCCGTCGGGGCGTGGTGCCGACGGATCGGCGGGGGCGATTCCTAACGTCGGCCGCCGGCGCCCCGGGGGCGCTGTCCGCCGAATCAGGGCCGGATACGCCGAACACGCCCCGGGCCCGTACCTCAGCGGCAGCCGCAGCACGTCCAGAACAGGTGCGTACCTCATGAGCCATCTCGTAACAGCCCCGTCGACGTCCACGGATTCCGGCGGGCCGGGGCGGGATGCCCCGAAGCCGGTCCGCGGGCGGCCTCGCCGGCGGGCGGCGGCGATGGCGGCGGCACTGCTGCTGCTGTGCGCGGCGCCGATCGCCTCCGCGGCACCCGGTACGGCGGACGGACACCCTCCGGTGCACGGCGCGGCACCCTTGTACGTCTCCCACTACACCGACAACACCGTGCTCCGGCTGCCGCCCGGCGGCGGCGAGCCGGTCACGGTCGCGGCGAACGGCCTGACCCGCCCGACCGGGATGGCGCTCGACGCCTCGGGGGACCTCTACATCGCCGATACGGGCAACAACCGGGTCGTACGGGTGCCGGGGGACGGAGGCCCGCAGGTCACCGTGGACACCATCGATCTCTCCCGCCCCATCGGGCTGGCGTTGAACGCGGACGGCGACCTCTACATCGCCGACAGCTTCAACGACCGGGTGGTGAGGGTGCCCGCCGACGGCAGCGGCCAGGTCACCGTCCCCACCAGCGGGCTGCTCCACCCCAACGGGCTGGCCCTGGACGGTGCGGGGAACCTCTTCGTGGCGGACTTCGTCAACGACCGCGTGGTGAAGGTCCCCGCCGACGGCGGCCCGCAGACGACCGTGCCCACCACCGGGCTCTCCCAGCCGACCGGACTCGCCTTCGACGGACGAGGGGACCTCTTCGTCTCCGACAGCGGGAACAACCGGGTGGTGCGGCTGCCGGCAGGCGGCGGGCCGCAGCGGACCGTTCCGGCGGCCGGGCTCAACTCCCCGTACGGTCTGGCCTTCGACCCGGCGGGCGCGCTGTACATCGCGGACTTCAACAACGACCGGGTGGTGCAACTGCCGGTGCGCGGCGGGCAGCGCACGCTGCCCGCCGCCGGCCTGCACACCCCGGCGGGACTGGCCGTTCCGCCGGGGCGCGACGCCTACTGACGGCCCCCTACGGAGCCGTAACGGTCAGGTCTCCCCGGCGCGGCGAGGCGAAGGCGTCCAGGTCCGCGCGGGTCAGGCCGGTCAGCCGGGCGACCTCGGCGGTGTCCAGCGCGCCGCAGTCGATGCCGCGCAGCAGGTAGCCGCTCAGCGCCTTGGCGGTGGCGGGCTCGTCCATGACGTCGCCGCCCGCCTTGGCCACGTAGGCGGCGAGCCGGGCGGCGGCCGGCTCCAGGCCCTCGCGGTAGAAGGTGTAGACGGCCGCGTAGCGCGTCGGCAGGTGGCCGGGGTGCATGTCCCAGCCCTGGTAGTAGGCGCGGGCCAGAGCGCGGCGGGTGAGGCCGTAGTGGAGCCGCCAGGCCTGGTGGACCTGGTCGGTCGGGCCGACGGGCAGGACGTTGGTCGAGCCGTCGGAGACGCGTACGCCGGTGCCGGCGGCGGCGACCTGCATGACGGCCTTGGCGTGGTCGGCGGCCGGGTGGTCGCTGGCCTGGTAGGCGGCGCTGACGCCGACGCAGGCGCTGTAGTCGAAGGTGCCGTAGTGCAGTCCGGTCGCCCGGCCCCGCGCCGCGTCGATCATGCGGGCGACGGCGGCGGTCCCGTCGGCGGCGAGGATCGACTGGCTGGTCTCGATCTGGATCTCGAAGCCGATGCGTCCGGCGTCCAGGCCGTGGGCCTTCTCGAAAGCTTCGAGGAGCTGGACGAAGGCGGTGACCTGCTCGGGGTACGTGACCTTCGGCAGGGTCAGCACGAGCCCTTCGGGGAGCCCGCCGGTGGCCATCAGACCGCTGAGGAAGACGTCCGTGGTGCGGATGCCCCGGTCCCGTACACCGGCCTCCATGCACTTCATCCGGATGCCCATGTACGGGGCCGCCGTGCCGTTCGCGTACGCCTCCGCGACCAGCCGGGCGGCGCGGGCGGCGGCCTCGTCCTCCTCGGCGTCCGGGCGGGGGCCGTAGCCGTCCTCGAAGTCGATGCGCAGGTCCTCGACGGGCTCGCGCTCCAGCTTGGCGCGTACGCGGTCGTAAACCGGCCCGGCCAGCTCCTCGGGGATGCCGAGGACGGCGGCGAACGAAGAGGCGTCGGGGGCGTGTTCGTCGAGGGCGGCCAGCGCCTGGTCGCCCCAGGAACGCAGCGTGCCGGGCTCGAAGACGTCACCGGGTACATAGACGGTGTGCACGGGCTGGCGGGTCCCGGGATCGCCTGGGTAGCGGCGGGCGAGTTCCGCGTCGACCGCCGTGAGGGAGGCGCTGATCTCCTCGCTGACCGCACCGGCGAGGCTCGTTGCCACCTTCTCCTGCTGACCCATGACCGTACCCTCCACGCTCTCGTTGTTTCCGCTTCCCGGAATCAACAATCCGTATAGTGAAGTTATAAGGCTGCTCGACCTGCGTCAATGGTCGCCCGGAACGGCCCTGGGCCGCACGGTGGGGTGCACCGTGCGGCCCAGGACGGGTCTGCTCTCCGGGGATGTCAGCCCTTGCGGGTGTTGATCTCTTCGGTGAGCTGGGGGACGACGGCGAAGAGGTCGCCGACGACGCCGTAGTCGACGAGTTCGAAGATCGGGGCCTCGGCGTCCTTGTT
Organism: Streptomyces sp. NPDC091289; assembly: GCF_044757365.1. Classification (NCBI taxonomy): domain Bacteria; kingdom Bacillati; phylum Actinomycetota; class Actinomycetes; order Kitasatosporales; family Streptomycetaceae; genus Streptomyces; species Streptomyces sp. NPDC091289. The sequence continues at coordinate 24,033 of NZ_JBIVUT010000021.1, read as the reverse complement.
GATCGCGACGATCGTCTTCGAGGTCTGCATGCCCGCCCGGTGCTGGATCGCGCCGGAGATGCCCGAGGCGATGTACAGCTGCGGGGAGACGGACTTGCCGGTCTGCCCGACCTGCGAGGTGTGCGGGTACCAGCCCGCGTCCACCGCCGCACGCGACGCACCCACCGCGGCACCCAGGGAGTCCGCGAGGGCCTCGATGACGGGGAAGTTCTCCGCACCGTTGACCCCACGGCCGCCCGAGACCACGATCGCCGCCTCCGTCAGCTCCGGACGCCCCGTCGACTCACGCGGCGTGCGCGAGGTCACCTTCGTCCCCGTCGCGCTCTTGCCGAACGACACCGACAGCGCCTCCACCGCACCCGCGGCGGCGGCCGGCTCGACGGGGGCCGAGTTCGGCTTCACCGTGATGACCGGAACACCCCGGGAGACGCGGGACTTCGTCGTGAACGACGCGGCGAACGCGGCCTGCGTGGCGACCGGGCCCTGCTCGCCGGCCTCCAGATCGGTCGCGTCGGTGATGACACCGGAGCCGACCCGCAGCGCCAGGCGCGCGGCGATCTCCTTGCCCTCGGCCGAGGACACCACCAAAACCGCCACCGGAGACACCGCCCCGAACGCCGCCTGCAGCGCATCGACCTTCGGAACCACCAGATAGTCCGCGAACTCCGACGCGTCCGACACCAGGACCTTCACCGCACCGTGCTCACCCAGCACCGAAGCGGTCGCCTCCGCACCCGCACCCAGCGCCACCGCGACCGGGTCACCGATCCGACGCGCCAGCGTCAACAGCTCCAGCGTGGGCTTACGGACCGCACCGTCCACATGATCGACCAGAACAAGAACTTCAGCCATGACAACGCACTCCAGAAGAGAAGGGAAGAGACAGAGGGAGGGGGAAGGGAGGGGCTAGATGAACTTCTGGCCCGCGAGGAACTCGGCGAGCTGCTTGCCGCCCTCACCCTCGTCCTTCACGATCGTGCCCGCCGTACGCGCCGGACGCTCCGTCGCGGAGTCCACCGCCGTCCACGCACCCGCCAGACCCACCTCGTCCGCCTCCAGACCCAGATCATCCAGATCCAGCGACTCGACCGGCTTCTTCTTCGCCGCCATGATCCCCTTGAACGAGGGGTAACGCGCCTCACCCGACTGGTCGGTCACCGACACCACCGCCGGAAGCGAAGCCTCCAACTCCTCGGACGCCGTGTCACCGTCACGCCGCCCCGTCACGACACCGTCATTCACCGCGACCTCGGACAGCAACGTCACCTGCGGCACACCCAGACGCTCCGCCAGCAACGCCGGCAGCACACCCATCACACCGTCCGTCGACGCCATCCCGCAGATCACCAGGTCATACCCGGTCTTCTCCACAGCCTTCGCCAGCACCAACGACGTCCCCATCACATCACTGCCGTGCAGATCGTCGTCCTCGACGTGAACCGCCTTGTCCGCACCCATCGACAACGCCTTGCGCAACGCGTCCTTGGCATCCTCCGGACCCACCGTCACCACGGTGATCTCCGCATCATCAGCCTCGTCAGCGATCTGCAACGCCTGCTCGACCGCGTACTCGTCCAACTCCGACAACAGACCGTCGACATCCTCACGGTCCAGCGTCAGGTCATCGGCGAAACGCCGGTCACCGGTCGCGTCGGGCACGTACTTCACACAGACAACGATCCTCAAGCTCACGCCGGCTCTCCTACTGCATCGTCATTTCTGGGCTGCCTTGTTGCACGCAGCATAGGCGCCTTGTCGGGCCGAATCCGGTCAGGACGACCGAGGCTCCGAGCCCGATATTACTCGCCAGTACACCCAGTCTCTTACCCGTGAGCAAGCGCTGTGCACTGTGACCTTGCCAACGCGGCGGGCCTGTGCGTGCGTGAGCTCAGTCTCGCAGAGCCGTGAACCGTCCCTGGTGGTAGACCAGCGGACGATCGGCTCCGGCGGGCGCTCCCGCCACGACCTCGGCGATGACGATGCGGTGGTCCCCGGCCGGGACACGGCTCACGACGCGGCAGACCAGCCAGGCGGACACGCCGGCGAGCAGCGGAACGCCTTCGGGGCCGCTGCTCCAGTCGGTCGACGGGCCGAAGCGGTCGGCCCCGCTGCGGGCGAACGTCGTGGCCAGTTCCCGCTGGTGCTCGCCGAGTATGTGGACGCCGACGTGCTCGGCCTCGGACAGCACGGGCCAACTGGAGGACGTCGTGCCGATGCCGAAGGAGATCAGCGGGGGTTCGGCGGCGACGGAGGTCAGCGAGGTGGCGGTGAAGCCGACCGGGCGCTCCCCCCTGGCCGTGATCACGGCCACGCCCGCGGCGTGGCGGCGGAAGACCGAGCGGAAGAGCTCGGGCGTGGCGACCGTCGGGGCGTGGGCGAGATCGGGCGTTGCCGTCATGGACGTGTCCTTCTGCGGGAGTGGCGTACGGGTCCGTGGGTGCTCAGACACCCGGACAGCGCGCACTCGCGTAGCGTGCGAGGTCCACATGGACCCGGCCGTAAAGAAGGAGTTCTGGCGGCATAACGTCAGACTGACGATGCGTGGTGGGCACAGTCAAGTGCGTTCCGGAATGTGGGAGATGCGTCACGGTCCGTCATATGGCGTGCCCCAGTGCCGCGACGACGTCGACGATGCGGGGCTGACCCGATGCCCGGCGGACCACCTCGCCCTCGGCGTCGAGCACCAGGACGGTCGGCGTCTTCGTGATGTCCAGCTGTCGCACGAGCGCGAGGTGGGCCTCGGCGTCGACCTCGATGTGGGCGACCCCGTCGACCATTCCGGCCACCTCGTGGAGGGTGCGGCGGGTGGCCCGGCACGGCTGGCAGAAGGCGCTGGAGAACTGGACGAGCGTCGCGCGCTCCCCGAGTTCCGCGCCGAGTTGGGATGCGTCGAGCCGCTGTCCGTGCGTCCCTCGGTCCACCTGGTGCCTCCTGATCAGAGCTCTTCGTAAGGGGTCAGCACCGGCCGCCGCCCGGACATTCCCGCAGCTCCCGGGGGACACGCACGTGACGAGAATCTCGCGCCCCGCGTCCGCCGGGACTGGCCACCGGCCCGCGCATGGGGCACCATCGCCACAATGCCGAAAACCTACGGCTGCGTAACTTCCGCCGGGAGAACCCTCCCCAGGCACTGAAGAAGGGTCTTCTCCAGATGGCAGAACTCGTCTATCGACCGGTCGTCGGCGCCGCTCGCACCCTGTTCAAGGCGCTCGACCTGAAGATCGACACTCAGGGTTCGGAGCACATCCCGAAGACCGGTGGTGCGGTGCTGGTCAGCAATCACATCAGCTACCTCGACTTCATCTTCACCGGCCTGGGCGCCCTGCCGCAGAAGCGGCTGGTCCGCTTCATGGCGAAGGAATCGGTCTTCCGGCACAAGGTCTCCGGACCGCTGATGCGGGGAATGAAGCACATCCCGGTCGACCGCAACCAGGGCGAGGACGCGTACGCCCACGCGCTCCGGTCGCTGCGCTCCGGTGAGATCGTCGGCGTCTTCCCCGAGGCCACCATCTCGCAGTCCTTCACGCTGAAGAGCTTCAAGTCGGGTGCCGCGCGCCTGGCCCAGGAGGCCGGGGTCCCGCTGATCCCCATGGCGCTCTGGGGCACGCAGCGGATCTGGACCAAGGGGCGGCCGCGCAACTTCAAGCGCAGCCACATCCCGATCACCATCCGCGTCGGCGAGCCCGTGGAGGCGCCCGCCGACCAGTACGCCGGCGCCATCACCCGGCGGCTGCGCGAGCGGGTCCAGGAGCTGCTGGAAGCGGCGCAGCGGGCCTACCCCGTACGCCCGAAGGACGCGAGCGACACCTGGTGGGTGCCCGCCCATCTCGGCGGTACGGCTCCGACCCCCGCCGAGGTGCGCGAGCTCGGCTGACGAGCGCCCCCCGGGGAGCGGCCCGTCACTTCAGCGCGGTGCGTGGACGGTGATCCGCGCCCCGGGGCTCAGAGGCCCGCGGGGAGGTTCCGCCAGAGCTCCGAGCGGTCCCGGGCGCCCTTCAGCGCTCGGAGAATCACCTCGGGTGGTGCGGCGTAGACCACTGGATAGTCGATTTCATCGAACTCTTCGCGCACCACCCACGCCAGTCGCTCCTTCTCCGTCGAGAACTGTGCGTCGATGCCCGGTTTGTTGCCCCGGGGGTCCACCCGCGACCAGCGGTCGTGACCGGGCAGGCGCACCGCGACCAGGCCGTGGAGCACCGGGTCGGCTCCGGCATCGTCGGTGAGCCGCTGGTAGCAGAGCCCGGCCGGGACACCGTGGGCCCGGAGCAGTGCGGTGAGCGCGATGGACTTGGCGTAGCAGATGCCGTTACGGGTGGCGAGGACGTCGGAGGCGCGCCAGGTGACGCGTGGATCGCCCGAGTCGGCGGAGTGCGGGATGGTGTCGCGTACGTACTCGAAGGCGGTGCGGGCGTATGTGTATGCGTCGTCGGCCTCCCGGGCCAGGTCGGCCGCCGTCTCCCGCACCCGGGGATGATCGTGGTCGACGGCCTCGCCGACGGCCAGATACGCGGCGATGTCCGGGTTCTGCTGGATCAGTTCCATGACTCCGGAGCGTACGAAGCGGCCGACCAGGCATCAATTGATTTCCGGTCGGCCGCATACTCACGCATGGCGGGGCGGGTGTACTACCGCGCCATTTCTTCCTTCAGTGCCTGGAGGAAGGCGTCGACGTCGTCCTCGCCGGTGTCGAACGCGCACATCCAGCGGACGTCCCCGGCCGCCTCGTCCCAGAAGTAGAAGCGGAAGCGCTCCTGGAGCCGCTCGCTGACCGCGTGCGGCAGCCGGGCGAACACGGCGTTGGCCTGGACCGGGTAGAGGATCTCCACCCCGTCGATCGCCCGGACGCCCTCGGCGAGCCGCTGGGCCATGGCGTTGGCGTGCCGGGCGTTGCGCAGCCACAGGTCCTTGGCGAGCAGCGCCTCCAGCTGGACGGAGACGAAGCGCATCTTGGAGGCGAGCTGCATGGAGAGCTTGCGCAGGTGCTTCATCGCCCGGACCGCGTCCGGGTTCAGCACGACGACGGCCTCGCCGAAGAGCGCACCGTTCTTCGTGCCGCCGAAGGACAGCACGTCGACGCCGACCGTGTTGGTGAACGTCCGCATCGGCACGTCCAGGGAGGCGGCGGCGTTGGCTATCCGCGCCCCGTCGAGGTGCACCTTCATGCCGCGCTCGTGGGCGTGGTCGCAGATGGCGCGGATCTCGTCGGGGGTGTAGACGGTGCCCAGCTCGGTGTTCTGGGTGATCGAGACGACCTGCGGCATGGCCCGGTGCTCGTCGTCCCAGCCGTACGCCTGCCGGTCGATGAGCTCGGGGGTGAGCTTGCCGTCCGGGGTGGGCACGGTGAGGAGCTTCAGCCCGCCCATCCGCTCGGGCGCACCGCCCTCGTCCACGTTGATGTGCGCGGACTCGGCGCAGATGACGGCGCCCCAGCGGTCGGTGAGCGCCTGGAGGGCCACCACGTTGGCGCCCGTGCCGTTGAAGACCGGGAAGGCCTCGGCGGTGGGGCCGAAGTGGCTGTGCATGACCCGCTGGAGGTGGCCGGTGTAGTCGTCCTCGCCGTAGGCGACCTGGTGGCCGCCGTTGGCGAGCGCGATGGCCGCGAGAACCTCCGGGTGCGCGCCGGCGTAGTTGTCACTGGCGAAGCCGCGTACCTGCGGATCGTGGTGACGTCGCGCATCGGTCCTCACGGTTGCGGGGTCAGCCACAGGCGCTTTCCGTTCACTTCGGGGGCGGGCTTGTCCCAGACGTCGGCGATGGCCCGGGCCAGCTCCGTGACGTCGGTGAAGCCCGCGAACTTCGCATTCGGGCGCTCGGCGCGCATGGCGTCGTTCACCAGTGCCTTGACCACCAGGATCGCAGCAGCGGTACGCGGTCCGTCCTCGCCCCCCTCCTTGCGGAAGGCGTCGCCGAGCGCGAGGGTCCACGCCTCGGCGGCGGCCTTGGCGGAGGAGTAGGCGGCGTTGCCGGCGGTGGGCTTGCTGGCCCCGGCGGCGCTGATCAGGAGGTAGCGGCCCCGGTCGCTGCGCTGGAGGGCCTCCTGGAAGGCCAGCGTGGTCGACTGGACGGTGCGGATGAGCAGCTTCTCCAGGGCGTCCCAGTCGGACAGGACGGTCTCCTGGAACGACTTGCTGCCGCGCCAGCCGCCGACGAGGTGGACCAGGCCGTCGATGCGGCCGAACTCCGCCTCGGTGCGCTTGGCCCAGTCCCGGGTGGCGTCGAGGTCGAGCAGGTCGACGGTCTCGCCGGTGACGGTCGCGCCCCCGTGGGCGTACCGGGCGGCGTCCACCGCCTCGGCGAGCCGTTCGGGGTTGGCGTCGCATCCGACGACCGTCGCGCCCGCCTCGGCGAGCCGCAGCAGCGTCGCGCGGCCCGCGGGGCCGGCCGCTCCGGCGACCGCGACCACGGCTCCTTCGAGCGCACCCGTCCCCTCGCCCGTGCCGTTTCCGTTCATGGCCACCGCCTCCTCAGGAGAATGGTTCACGCGGCTGCCCGCTCGTCGTTCGCCGCGGTGATTCCCTTGGTGGAGGCAATCACGTGCTTCAGCTTCTTGGCGAGCGCCTCATAGAACATGCTCAGGGGAAACTCGTCCGGAAGCACGTCGTCGACGAGCTTGCGAGGAGGAAGTGTGAGGTCCAGGGCGTCGGGGCCCTTGGCCCAGCGGGATCCCGGGTGCGGGGCGAGATAGGTGGAGACCAGGTCGTACGCGGCGAACCAGTGGACCAGCTTGGGGCGGTCGATGCCGTCGCGGTAGAGCTTCTCGATCTCACCGCAGAGCTGGTTGGTGACCTGCGGGGCACGGTCCCAGTCGATCTTCAGGGTGTTGTCGGTCCAGCGGACGACGTCGTGCTTATGGAGGTACGCGAAGAGCAGCTGGCCGCCGAGGCCGTCGTAGTTGCGGACGCGCTCGCCGGAGACGGGGAAGCGGAACATCCGGTCGAAGAGCACCGCGTACTGCACGTCACGGCCGTGGGCGTTGCCCTCGGACTCCAGTTTCACGGCCTCCTTGAAGGCGGTGAGGTCGCAGCGCAGCTCCTCCAGGCCGTACATCCAGAACGGCTGGCGCTGCTTGATCATGAACGGGTCGAACGGCAGGTCACCGTGGCTGTGGGTGCGGTCGTGGACCATGTCCCACAGGACGAACGCCTGCTCGCAGCGCTGTTGGTCGCCGATCATCTCGCGGATGTCGTCGGGCAGCTCCAGGCCGAGCAGCTCGACGGAGGCCTCGGTGACGCGGCGGAAGCGGGCGGCCTCGCGGTCGCAGAAGATGCCGCCCCAGCTGAAGCGCTCGGGGGCCTCGCGCACGGCGATGGTCTCCGGGAAGAGCACCGCGGAGTTGGTGTCGTAACCCGAGGTGAAGTCCTCGAAGGTGATGCCGCAGAAGAGCGGATTGTCGTAGCGGTTCGCCTCCAGGTCGGCGAGCCACTCGGGCCAGACCATCTTGAGGACGACCGCTTCGAGGTTGCGGTCGGGGTTGCCGTTCTGCGTGTACATCGCGAAGACGACGAGGTGCTGGAGGCCGTCCGCCCGGTCCTTCGCGGGCTGGAAGGCGAGCAGCGAGTCCAGGAAGTCGGGGACGCGGAAGCCGTCGGCGGCCCAGCGGCGCAGGTCGGTGACGAGCGCACGGTGGTAGGCGACGTCGTGCGGGAGGAGCGGGGAGAGCTCCTCGACCGCCGCGATCACCCGGTCGAGGACCTGTTCGACGGTGGCCGGGGACGGGGCGCCCTCGGCCTCGAAGTCGATGGATCCGTCCTTCGACTGCCAGGGGCGGATCTCCTCGACGGCATCCTTGAGCACAGGCCAGGCCGGGTGCTCGACCACCCGCTGGGCCGTAGCTATCGTGCCGTCGGTGGCATGCTGCACAAGAATTTCCGTCATAACACTTCCTCCACGGGAGAACCTCGCGTGGATTCACCGTAGCCGTGCGGGGTTCCTCCCGACAAGTGGGGGCCTGAAAATTATCCTGCGTACCCCCCATGGTCACCGCTGTTTTTCCTGCCGTATCCCGGGTAGGCGTGCAGTTCCCACAGCCTCGCGCGGGAACCGGCGACCGGGCCCGCACGGCGGGGGACATCGCGGGCCGGGGCCGCTACCCTCCCCAGTGCCGTATTGCCGCAACCTCCGCGCGGGCAGGAGCAGTCGACGGACCCCCGCCGACGGAAACGAGGTCGCCTTGTCATTTCTCACCCTGGGTCATCGCGGAGTGATGGGCGTCGAGCCCGAGAACACGCTGCGCTCCTTCGTCCGCGCCGAGGCGTCCGGGATGGACGCGATCGAGCTGGACCTCCACCTCAGCAAGGACGGCGCGCTCGTCGTGATGCACGACACGGAGGTGGACCGCACGACGGACGGGACCGGGCCGATCGCGGCCAGGACCCTGGCGGAGCTGCGCGAGCTCGACGCCGGTCAGGGCGAGCGGATCCCCGTCTTCGAGGAGGTGCTGGACGCCGTGTCCTCCCCGCTCCAGGCGGAGATCAAGGACGTGGCGGCGGCCCGCGCGCTGGCGGACGTGATCCTGGAGCGCGAGCTCGTCGAGCGGGTGGAGGTGTCCTCGTTCCACGACGAGGCCGTCACCGAGATCGCCCGGCTGGTGCCCGGTGTACGGACGGTGCTCATCGCCAGCCGCTGGGGCGCCGACGTGGTGGACCGGGCGAAGGCGGCGGACGCGGCGACGCTCGCGCTGAACATCCGCCGCCTCACCCTGGAGGTCGTGGAGCAGGCGCACGCCGAGGGCGTGAAGGTGATCGGCTGGGTGGTGAACACCCAGGACCAGCTGCGCCTCGCGCGGGCGCTGGGCCTGGACGGCGCGACGACCGACTTCCCCGAGATCCGTCGCGCCGGACGCTTCACGGCCTGAGGGCGGGCGCCCTCAGGCGCTTCCCCGATGCCGCTTTGCCCTCAGGCGCTTTCCCTTCAGGCGCTTTCCCCGATGTCCTTGACGAGCAGTTCGAAGGCCAGGTCGTCGCGCTGCGGGATGCCGAAGCGCTCGTCGCCGTACGGGAACGGAGTGAGCACTCCCGTACGGCGGTAGCCGCGGCGCTCGTACCAGGCGATCAGGTCCTCGCGCACCGAGATCACCGTCATGTGCATCTCGCCGACGCCCCAGGACTCCCTGGCGATGCGCTCCGCCTCGGCGATGATCAGCTTGCCGAGGCCGCCGCCCTGGAGTCCGGGCCGGACCGCGAACATCCCGAAGTAGGCGGCGTCGCCCCGGTGTTCGAGCTGGCAGCAGGCGACGAGCTCGCCGCCGCGCTCGACCGCGAGGAGCCTGCCCGCCGGAGCGTCGAGGACCTCGCGCACCCCCTGCTCGTCGGTCCGCTGCCCCTGGATGATGTCGGCCTCGGTGGTCCAGCCGGTGCGGCTGGAGTCCCCGCGATAGGCGGACTCGATCAGGGCCACCAGCGCCGGAACGTCGCCCCCGGTCGCGTCGCGGAAGGTCAGCCGGGCCGCGTCGGGGGGCGTGGCGGTGTCCATGGTGGGGCTCTCCGTCTCTGTGCTGCCGTACGTGCGGTCGAGAGTAGCGCGACCCGGAGCGCCCCCGGCGAGCCCCGGGCGCACCCCCTTCACACCCCCGTGCGCCGGGTTCGGCGGCGGCCGCCCGGGCATCGATGGAGTCGACCCGTAACAGTGCGTACGTCCGACCGGGGGGAGGCGCGCCGTGCACGGAGGGGCCCCGACCGGCTGGCTGCTGATGGCGTTGTGCGCGGTGAGCGGCGCCTACTGCCTGCTGCGCACCCGCGCGGGGACGCCGCAGGAGCGCAGCACCGCACGTTCGGAGGCGCTCATGGGCTTCGGCATGGCGGCGATGGCCGTTCCGGCGGCGGTGCTGTCGCCCCCGGACTGGGCCTGGGCGGTGTACGCGGTGCTGTTCGGCGCGGCGGCGCTGCGGGCACTGCGGCCCGCCCTGCGCGGCGGCCACCACCGGCACCACCTGGTCGGCTCGCTGGCCATGGTCTACATGGCAGTCGCGATGGCCCCGGCGGTCACGGGGAGCGGCGGGGGCGGGCATGCCGGGCACGGGGCGGGCGGCGGCGGAGCCGGAGGCATACCCCTGCTGACCGGGGCCCTGCTCGTCTACTACGCGTTCTACGTGCTGGGCTCGGCCGGCCGGCTGCTGCCCGGGACGGCTGTGGTCCCGGCCGGCGGTACGGGCATCGCCGGGCGGGGCCCGGGAGGTTTCGGGGGCGGGACGGACGGCCGGCCCGAGCTCACGACGGCCTGCCGGCTGACGATGGGCATCGGCATGTTCGCCATGCTGCTCACCCTGTGAGACAGGAAGTGGGACAGAACCCCCGGCAAACCGTGGTCTACGTCACTTGCCGGTCGAGGCCGTACCCCGGCCGACCCGCCCCTCCTAAGCTGAAGCCATGCTGGTCTCCCTCGCGCTGCTGCTGCTCGGTGCACTGACCGCCCTGGTGACCCCGCGCCTGATGGCGCGCGCCCGGTGGCCGGAGCGCGAGCCGGTCGTGGCCCTGTGGGTCTGGCAGTGCGTGGTGGCCGGGGTCCTTCTGTCGTTCGCCCTGTCCATGACGTTGAGCGCGGCCGCCGCCTGGCAGGCGGTGCGCGGCCATGTCTTCGCCCCCGCCCCGCACGCCGTGGTCGAGGCGTACGCCCTGGCGGCGTACGGGCCGTGGTCGGCGGTCATCGCGGTGCTGCTGGCGCTGGGCGGGCTGTGGACCGGCGCGATGCTCCTGCGGGAGATCCGGCGGGCGCGGCGTCGCCGCAAGCAGCGCCGGGCGGAACTGCTGGTGCGGGCCCCGCTGATGCCCGGCGAGGAGCCCGGCGCCGACCGTCTCGTGGTGCTGGAGGGCGAGCGCCCCGACGCCTGGTGGCTGCCCGGCGCGGCTCCGCAACTCGTCATCACCACCGCCGCGCTGGGCCGCCTGAAGGGCCGTCAGCTCGATGCCGTGCTCGCCCATGAACAGGGACACGCCCAGGCCCGGCACGACTGGCTGCTGCACTGCTCGTCGGCGCTGGCGGTAGGTTTTCCGCAGATCCCGGTGTTCGCCGCGTTCCGCGACGAGATGCACCGGCTGGTCGAGCTGGCCGCCGACGACGTGGCGTCACGCCGCTTCGGCCGGCTGACGACCGCGCTCGCCCTGGTCGGACTCAACGAGGACCGCGGGGTGTTCGGCCCCTGCCCCACCCCGCACGCCCAAGTGCCCCTCCGGGTCAACCGGTTGCTGGCCCCGGTCGACCGGCTGACGGCGGGCCGCAGGATCCGGCTGACGGCCGCCGCCGCGCTGGTGCCGGTCATCCCTGTGGTCGTGACCTTCGTCCCGGGGCTCCGCGCACTGGGGTAGTCCCCGGGTCACGGGTGCCCACCCGGCGCGGGGTTGGCCCCCGGGCGTCGTCCTCCGCGAGGATCACCCCATGTCCTCCCCCCTCCCCCGCCCGCCGGACCGCTCCCCCCGCATCGCGGCCGCCCGGTGGACCGGAGCCGTCGTCGCGGCGTCCGTGGTGCTGCTCGTGCTGGTGGCGGTGCGCTGGCCGCCGCTGATGTCCCTGGACCGGGCGGTCGCCGACGCGCTGCACCGGCACGCGGTGGCCGATCCCGGTCTGATCCGGGTGAACCGGGTGCTGACCGACTGGGTGTGGGATCCCTTGACCATGCGCGCCCTGATCGCGGTGGTCGTGGTCGCCCTGTGGTGGCGCGGCGCGCGCCTGCTCGCTCTCTGGGTGGCCGCGACGAGCCTGCTCGCCTCCCTTCTCCAGCAGGGGCTCAAGGCCGTGGTGGGCCGGGAGCGCCCGCAGTGGCCCGATCCGGTGGACACGGCGCAGTACGCCGCCTTCCCCTCCGGGCACGCCATGACGGCGGTCGTGAGCTGCGGGCTGCTCGTCTGGGTGCTGCGGCTGTACGGTGCGGGCCCCGGCGCCCTGGGCGCGGCGCTGGCCGTGGCGGTCGTCTCGACGGTGGGTGTGGCGGCCACCCGGGTGTATCTGGGGGTGCACTGGCTGACCGATGTCGTGGGCGGTGCGCTGCTGGGGGTGGCCCTGGTCGCGTTGACCGCCGCCGGGTACGCCCGGTACGCGGCGCCCCGGGTTCCGGCCGCGGAGAACCGGACCCCGCGGGCCTGAGGCCTGGCCAGGGTGCTCTTGTCGGCGCGGGGACGGACAGGGAAGGATCGCCCCCATGGTGATCAAAGGCGCGCTGTTCGACTTCTCCGGAACCCTGTTCCGTATCGAGCCGGTCCGTGACTGGCTCGCCGCTGTCCTGCGCGAGGAGGGCGTCGACGTAGCGCCGGAGGATTTCGAACGGTACGTGAGCGGGCTCACCGCGGCCGGCGCTCTCCCGGGCGGCCCGCCTCCGGTCCGGGTCCCGGAGGAGCTGGCCGACGCGATGGCGCGCCGGGATCTGACCGCCGCTCTGCACCGCGAGGCGTACACCGGTCTGGCCCGGGGCGTCGCCCTGCCCGGTCCGGGGCTGTACGACGCGTTGTACGACCGCCATATGCGGCCGGAGGCCTGGCAGCCCTACCCGGACGCCGTCGAGGTGCTGACGGGACTGCGGAGGGCGGGGATCGCGGTCGGTGTGGTCAGCAACATCGGCTGGGACCTGCGCCCGGTCTTCCGCGCACACGGGCTCGACGCCCTGGTCGAGGCCTACGTCCTGTCCTTCGAGCACGGGCTCCAGAAGCCCGCCGCGGGACTGTTCCGTATCGGCTGCTCGCTGATCGGCCGGGATCCGGCCGACGTGGTCATGGTCGGTGACGACCGGAACGCGGACGGGGGCGCGGCGGCCCTGGGCTGCGAGGTCCGGTTCGTGGACCATCTGCCGGTGTCGGAACGGCCCGACGGCCTGCGTTCGCTGGGGCTGGTCCCCCGCTGAAGCCCACAGCGAAACAGGGAAAGCGGATCGGGGTGTGAGGCATATCCCGCCACGGAAGGGGTAAGGGCAGTCGCTCGTGGCCGTAGCCTGGGGGACATGTCCCCGATGCCGTCGTCCCTGTCCGCCCGTTCCGCAGCCGAGGTCAACGCGGAGATCCGCGACCTGTGGCAGCGCTCGGGCGGGTCTCTGACGCCACAGGACGAGGCGGACTACCAGCGACTGCTGGTGGAGTGGGCCGCCGCCACCGGCGGAAGCGTCCGCGCCGCCGCCTGACCGTCGCACCCCCGACTCCGTGGCCGGAGGCAGACGGGGGGGAATCGCGCCCGATCCGGCGATCCCCCGCGTCGCCGGATCCGGGCGCACCCTCGGCGTGCCACGTGGGACACGGCCGTGGACCGCGCCGGGGACCGGAGTTGCGGAGCCCGCCGTCGCAGGGATCCAGCATGTCCCGACCCGGCTCATCGGTCAATGAATTTCCGGCTCCGCACGCACCGGGGCCGGTGCCGCACGGGCGGATGACCGCCCGGGAGACACCGGCCCCGGAATGCGTGACGGGTCGGCCACGGAACCCGCTGACGGATCAGCGGCGGAAGTAGTCCGGCTGCGTCTGCACGTTGAGCTCGTCCAGCTTGACCCGCTTGGCCGGGTCGGTGCGCTTGTCGTCGAGCTTCAGCACGTCGAAGCCCTTGGCGATGTCGCTGGAGTAGATGTGACCGTTGTAGTAGTACGCCGACCAGGGGCCGGCCGTGGTGACCTGGTCGAGCGTGACCGGGCCGCGCTCGAAGAAGGCGATCTCCTTGGGCTTGGCCGAGTTGGTGAAGTCCCATACGGAGATGCCGCCCTGGTACCAGGCCTGGACCATCAGGTCGCGGCCCTTCACCGGGATGATCGAGCCGTTGTGGGCGACGCAGACCTCGGCGTCGGCCTGGTGGCGGTCGATCTTGAAGTAGCTGCGGAAGACCAGCTTGCGCTTGTCGCCCTTGCCGACGATGTCGTAGATGCCGTCGGCTCCGCGCTCGGGACCGATCTCCTCGTTGCAGGTGGCCGCGCCGCCGCCGCCGAGCTCGTCGGTGAAGACGACCTTGTTCGCACCCTGGTTGAAGGTCGCCGAGTGCCAGAACGCGAAGTTCACGTTGTCCTGGACCCGGTCGATGATCTTCGGGCGCTCCGGGTCCTTGATGGAGAACAGCAGACCGTCACCCATGCAGGCTCCGGCCGCCAGGTCCTTGGACGGCAGCACCGTGATGTCGTGGCAGCCGGTCGTCTGGGAGACGCCCGGGTTCTCGGGCGCACCCGGGTTGCCACCGTCCGGGAAGAGCACCGGGAAGTTGACGATCCGGGCCTTCTGCGGCGCCTTGAGCGGCACCTTGATGATGGAGATCCCGTCGTGCGGCGGCTGGCAGTCCGGGAACGTCGCGTTGGGCGCGTACGAGGAGACGTACACGTACACGTTCTTCTTGCCGTCCGGCACCAGCGTGTGCGTGTGGGAACCGCAGGCGGTCTCCACGGCGGCGATGTACTTCGGCTGCCGCTTGTTGCTGATGTCGAAGATCTTCATGCCCTCCCAGGAGGACTTCTCCGTGGCGGGCTGGGAGGTGCTGGAGCAGGAGTCGTCGCTGCGCGAGGAGTCCGTCGACAGGAACAGCAGGTTGCCGGAGACCGAGATGTCGTTCTGCGAGCCGGGGCAGAGCACCTGGGCGACCGTCTTGGGCTTCTTCGGCTTGCTGATGTCATAGATGACGAAGCCGTCGTAGTTGCCGACGAAGGCGTACTTGCCCTGGAACGCGAGGTCCGTGTTGGTGCCCTGGAGGGCGCCCTTCGGCACATTCGTCAGGTGCTTGATGTTCGGGCTGTGGACGATCTCGTCCACGCCCGGTATGTCACCGCCGGCTATCGCGGCCCTGGCCTCGGCCTGCTCGCTCTTGGTGACGGAACCGCGGTCGACCGGGGCGTCGCCCGGATCGGGGGTCGCGGCCGCTGTGGTGGCCGTCAGCAGCGTGGCGAGGAGTCCGGCCGCGGCTGCCACCGCGCCCAGACGTCTGCGCCGCACGCGGGTGGTGTGCAACGAGGTCACTGCGTCCTCCCTTGTATCCGTTCGGGGTTGCGAACGGTTCATGAACCCCCGGCAGTATCGTCCCTCCCATGTACACATCAACAGATGGCAACACAGACGTAATGAAAGTTTTTGATCTTCGGCCCGTGGAAGCGTGTTAGGACGGTCTGCAACAAACCATGTGGCACAGGAGGTCGCCGTGTTGATCCATCGCCGGTCCGCAGCTTCGCGCTCAACCGCTCTCGCGGCGGCGGTGGTTGCCGCCGTGCTCGCCCTGGGAGCCTGTGACGCGGACAGCGGTGACGGAACGTCGGACAAGGCCAAGGACGCAGGTCCGGGCGTGGTCGCGCCCGGCAGACCGGGCGAGCCCGCCCGGACGCTCTCCGCCGAGGAGGCCGTCAAGGAGGCCGGCCAGGACACCGCCAACTCCGCGGACTTCCGCTACGCGCAGATGATGATCGAACACCACGGGCAGGCGCTCGTGATGACCGAGCTCGTTCCGGAACGAGCCTCCTCCGCCACCGTCAAACGGCTCGCCGAGCGCATATCGGCCGGTCAGAAGCCGGAGATCGGCGCGATGGAAGGATGGCTCAAAAGGAACGGCGGCGATCGGCGCAAGCAGCAGCACGACCACGCCGGGATGCCCGGCATGGCGACCGACGCGCAGCTGAAGAAGCTGCGCGCCGCCGAGGGCAAGGCCTTCGACAAGCTCTTCCTGGAGCTGATGATCACCCACCACCAGGGGGCGATCACCATGGCCACGGAGGCGCTCACCGAGGGCAACGACGTCATCGTCGAGGAGATGGCGAGCGATGTGGTCGCCCAGCAGACCGTGGAGATCAACCGGATGCGGTCGCTGATGACCTGAGCCCGTCCACTGCCCCGATCCGCCCTTCGGTGCCATCCTGGAAGCAACCTCCGGGAAGAGGTGCGCCGTGCTCTCAGTCGCCGTCGTCGGTTCCGGCCCCAGTGGGGTCTACACCGCCCAGGCCCTGCTCCAGCAGTCGCTCGTGCCCGATGTGCGCGTGCACGTCCTGGACCGGCTGCCCACCCCGTACGGACTCGTGCGGTACGGGGTGGCCCCCGACCACGAGAAGATCAAGTCGCTGCAGAACAGCCTGCGGACGGTGCTGGAGGACGAGCGGGTCACCTTCGTGGGCAACGTCGGCGTCGGCGGGGCAAGTGGGGCCGGTGGGGCCGGTGTGGTCTCCCCCGCCCGGCTCGCGGAGCTGTACCACGCGGTCGTCTACTGCGTCGGGGCGTCGGCGGACCGCCCGCTTGCGGTGCCGGGCGAGAGCCTGCCGGGCAGCTACTCCGCCACCCGCTTCGTCTCCTGGTACAGCGCCCACCCGGACATCGGCGCCGATCCGTTCGCCCTGGACGCCCGCTCGGCCGTCGTGATCGGCGTGGGCAACGTGGCGGTCGACGTGGCCCGGATCCTGGCCCGCGGCGCCGGCGAACTGCGGACCACCGATGTGCCCCGCGCCGCGCTGAGCGCGCTGGAGGCCAGCCGGGTGCGCGATGTGCATATCGTGGGCCGGCGGGGCCCCTCCCAGGCCCGGTTCACCACCAAGGAGCTGCGGGAGCTGGGGGCCCTGCCCGGGGCGCGGGTGGTCGTCGACCCGGCGGAGCTCGCGCTCGACCCGGCGTACGCGGCTCCGGACGGCCTGCCGGGGTCGCCCCCGTTGCCCGCCGTGGTGCGGCGGAACCTGGCGGTCCTGCGCGGCTGGTCGGCGGACGGGGCGGCGGAGGGGCCTCCCTCCGCCGCCGGGACCGCGCGCCGCATCCGGCTGCGGTTCTTCCTGCGGCCCGTGGAGCTGCTGGAGCGCGCCGGGCGGGTCGCCGGGGTGCGGTTCGCCCGGACGGCTCCGGACGGCGCGGGCGGGGTCCGGGACACCGGCGGTTACGAGGACATCGAGGCGCAGCTCGTCCTGCGGGCGGTCGGCTATCGCGGGGTGGAGCTGCCGGGGCTGCCCTTCGACCCGGCGCGCGGCACGGTGCCGCATGTGGCGGGCCGGGTGCTGCGGGAGGGAGTGCCGTCGCCGGGTGAGTACGTGGCGGGGTGGATCAAGCGGGGGCCGACCGGGGTGATCGGCTCGAACCGCTCCTGCGCCAAGGAGACCGTGGCCTCGCTCCTGGAGGACGCGGCCGCGCTGACGCGGCGTACGGCGGCGGACGATCCGCTGGCGGTACTGCGCTTGTGGGGGCTGCGGCCGGTGGAGTGGGCCGGCTGGCTGTCGATCGAGCGCGCGGAGGCGGAGCTGGGCCGTTCGCTGGGGCGCGGCCCGGTGAAGATCCCCGACTGGCCGGGGCTGCTGGCGGCGGCCCGGAACGGGGACAGCCGAGGGGCATGAGGGGCAGCCCGCGCTTGCGGTCCCGACCGCTGCGTGGCGCCCCGCGCTGTCGCTCGTGAACCGCCGAGGGGCGCCCCGCGCTCTCTCACTCCCGGGTCGCCACCACCAGCCGGGCCCGGGGGCTTCCGTCGGGGCGCGGGCCCAGTTCGGTCAGCGCCATCAGCCGCACGACGAATCCGGCCTGGGTCAGGTCCTCCAGCACATCGCCGAGCCGGAACGTGCGGTAGTACATGACGAACTGCGGCCGCCACAGGGCGTTGCGCACCCGCATCGCCGCGTCGAAGCCGAACAGCGACCAGTAGGCGCGCGATCCGACCGGGGGCGGTGCGGCGATCGGGAAGACGAACTGTCCGCCCGGCCGGAGGGATCCGTACACCTCGGCGAAGAGGCCGAACCGTTCGGCGGGCAGGAAGTGGCCGAACGCGCCGAAGCTCAGGGCGAGATCGAAGGCGGGCGCGAAGGGCAGCGAGCGGGCGTCGGCCCGTACCCAGTCCACCGCCGGCCCCTCGTCGGCCGCACGTCCCTCGCCGGTCGCCGGGTCCGCCGGACCGTCGCTCCCGGGCGGGAAGGCGGCCCGGGCCTCGGCGAGCATGCCCGCGCTGAAGTCGACCCCGACCGCCCGTTCCCGGCACAGCTGCCGGAGTACGCCCATGCCCGCCCCGGTGCCGCAGCAGACGTCGAGTCCGGTGTCGAAGGGGCCGAGCTCACGCACCGCCCGGGTGACGGCGTCGAGCACGCGGTCCGGTGTGCGGTAGGGCGTCCGGTCGAACTTCGGGGCGAGGAGGTCGTAGCCGCGCTCGGTCGAGGAGAGCGCCTGGACGGCCAGTTCGCGCACGGTGGGGCCCTGCTCGGGGTCCTGTTTGGTGAACATCACGGGCCACCCTACCGACGCGGCGCACCCCCTGCGGCCACCCGCTGCCGCGTCGCCCGATGTGGGGCCCCGCCCGCGTCAACGACCCCCGGGAAGTCGCCGCTTGAGGGTGATGGCCGTATCCGCGGCGTACGCCTGGGTCCAGCTGCGGCCGGCCCCGGACTTCCAGGTGACGTGGACCGTTGAACCGTCGGTCCGGGCGCTCTCCACGGTCATGGCCCGGTCGCCGTCGCGCACGTCGCCGCGGCGCAGTTCGCCCGCCGTGACCGTGACGGGACGCTCCCCGGGCGCGTTCTCGGTCTCCTCGGCCGCCCGGAGGAGTACGGCGGCCAGCTCGCGGGCCGCCGCCGGGGTGCAGGACCAGACGAGGTCGCCGGCCGGGGGCGAGAGCCGGATGCCGACGCGGGGGCCCCGGTCCGCCTCCCCCGCCTCCCCCGCCTCTCCCGTCTTCCCCGCGGCGACCGCGCCCGGCGCGGCCTCGCCCGCGGTGACCGTGACCGGCACCGGGTGGCCGTCGGCGTCCGTGATCCCGCTGCCCATCGTCGTCTCCTCGGTGTCCCTGTCCTCGGCCGCGTCCGGGCCGTCGTCCGGCCGTCGCACGGCCTCCGCCAGGATGTCAGCACCCGGCGGCGGGGCGCGCGAGCGGGGCCGGCGACATGCCTCGCGCCGACCGGGAACGCCCGGCGGGACGGGCTCAGGTCCGGTAGACGTCCAGCCGGCCGCACATGCCGAACCTGCCGTGCGCGGAGGGCCGTTCGGCGTGGACGCGGGCGTCGGCGAGGTGGCCGGCGTCGCCCCGGTCCAGCGCGTCGAGCTGGCCGGCGGTGGCGGTGGCGGCCGTCGCGGCCCCCTTCTCCCAGCGGGCGCGCCACTCGGGCACCCGGGAGCGGACGAGCGCTGCGGCGGCCCGGTGGAACGCGGCCAGCGGCTCAGGGTCGCCGTCCTCCACCGCTTCGCGCAGGGCGAGGAACCCTTCCACGGCGAGGTCGCGCCGGGCCCGCGCCGCCCGCTCCTGCACGGCCTCCTCGGCGTCCACGGGCAGCGCCGCCGCCGCGCGATAGGAGTCGGGGCCCGCAAGGCAGTGGGGTGGCAGGGTGAGCACGGCGTCACCGGCCTCGGGCAGCCCGCTGTTCTGCATGAGCACGATGACGCGCAGCCCGTCCTCGTTGACCAGGCGGTGGACGGCGCCCGGGGTGAACCACACGAGCGCGCCGGGCGTCAGCGGCGTCTCCCGGAATCCGGCGGCCGTGAGGGTCTGCACGGAACCGCTGCCGCCGACCACCACGTACCCCTCCGAGCAGGTCAGATGCAGATGCGGGGTGCCCCCGCGCAGCCCGTCGGCGGCGGGCCAGTCGTAGACGCTCAGGTGGGAGACGGCGACGGCGCCGGGCAGTCCTTCGAAGGTCACCACGAGTGCTCCTGGGTCGGGGCGGAACGGGCCTCTCGACAGGGGCGAGAGCAAGCGCTTTCTATCGCTTCCGAACGCTAGGGCCGCCGCCGGACGCCGGTCAAGGGCGGCGAGGGCCGCGAGGGCGGTGGGCGTGTGCGCGGGCAGCGAGGGCGGTGGGCGTGTGCGCGGGCCACTGTCAGTGGCCGGGTGCAGACTGGCACTGTTCCGGCACAACGGCGTATCGGGAGGTCCAGGACCATGACCGACGTACTGCTCACCGCAGGCACCCGCAAGGGTCTGTTCATCGGCCGCAGACGCGGTGGGACCTGGGAGATCACGGGCCCGCACTTCAACGCGCAGGCGATCTACTCGGTCGCCGTGGACACCCGGGGCGGCACCCCGAGAATCCTGGTCGGCGGGGACAGCGCCCACTGGGGGCCGTCCGTCTTCCACTCCGACGACCTGGGCGAGAGCTGGGTCGAGCCACGGCAGCCCGCGGTCAAGTTCCCCAAGTCCACCGGGGCGTCGCTGGAGCGCGTCTGGCAGCTGCACCCGGCGGGCCCCGAGGCCCCGGACGTGGTCTACGCGGGCACGGAGCCGGCCGCGCTGTTCCGTTCCGAGGACCGGGGCGAGTCGTTCGAGCTGGTCCGGCCGCTCTGGGAGCACCCGACCCGCTCGCGGTGGGAGCCGGGCGGCGGTGGCGAGGGGCTGCACACCGTCCTGACCGACCCCCGGGACGCGAAGACCGTGACCGTCGCCGTGTCGACGGCGGGCGTGTTCCGGACCAAGGACGGCGGTGCGAGCTGGGCCCCGTCGAACAGGGGCGTCTCCGCGGTCTTCCTCCCGGACCCCGACCCGGAGTTCGGCCAGTGCGTCCACAAGGTCACCCGGGACGCGGCCGACCCGGACCGGCTCTATCTGCAGAACCACTGGGGCGTGTTCCGCAGCGACGACTCCGGCGACCACTGGAGCGACATCGGCGCGGGCCTGCCCTCCGACTTCGGGTTCGCCGCCGTCGCGCACCCGCACCGCGGCGACACGGCGTACATCTTCCCGATCAACGCCGACGCCGACCGGGTCCCGGCGGAGCACCGCTGCCGGGTGTTCCGTACGACCGACGCGGGGCACACCTGGGAGCCGCTCACGGAAGGCCTGCCGGACGGGGCGCACTACGGCACGGTGCTGCGGGACGCGCTGTGCACCGACGACGCCGATCCCGCCGGGGTCTACTTCGGCAACCGCAACGGCGAGTTGTACGCCAGCGCGGACGACGGGGACAGCTGGCAGCAGCTCGCCTCGCATCTGCCGGACGTCCTGTGCGTGCGGGCGGTGGCGCTCGGCTGACGGCAGTTGATCGGAGTGGTCGTATCAGCAGTAGAGTGCGGGCCGTGGCAGCACGACCGTTGAAAGAGATCATCGAGCCGGGGTGGGCCGACGCCCTCGAACCCGTCGCCGAACGCATCGCCGCTATGGGCGACTTCCTCCGCGCGGAGATCGCCGCGGGACGCACGTACCTGCCCTCCGGGGCTCATGTACTGCGGGCGTTCCAGCAGCCGTTCGAGGAGGTGAGAGTGCTCGTCGTCGGTCAGGATCCGTATCCCACCCCGGGACACGCGATCGGGCTGAGCTTCGCGGTGGCCCCCGACGTCCGGCCGCTGCCGGGCAGCCTGGAAAACATCTTCCGGGAGCTGCACGCGGATCTGGGACTGCCCAGGCCGTCCAACGGCGATCTCACACCGTGGACGCGGCAGGGGGTGCTGCTGCTCAACAGGGCGCTGACCACCGCGCCCCGGCGGCCCGCCGCCCACCGGGGCAAGGGCTGGGAAGAGGTGACCGAGCAGGCCATCAAGGCGCTGGTGGCCCGGGGCACTCCGCTGGTGTCGGTGCTGTGGGGGCGCGATGCCCGCAATCTGCGCCCGCAGCTGGGCGACTTCCCCGCGATCGAGTCCTCGCACCCCTCCCCCATGTCCGCGGACCGGGGCTTCTTCGGCTCACGGCCGTTCAGCCGCGTCAACGAACTGCTGGAGCGCCAAGGGGCCCAGCCGGTGGACTGGCGGCTTCCGTGACCCGTCCTCCGGCGTCGTCCACCCCGACAACGCCCGCCCCGGCCGGAAGCGTCCCGGCCGGGCGCGGCGCGTATGTCCTCGGGGTCGACTCCGGGGGATCCGGGCTGCGGGTGGCGCTCGGCCGGACGGGGCTGTCCGGGCCCCTCCCGACGACGCCGCTCTTGACGACGGTCTGCGCCGAGCCGGTGCGGACGGGGCCCGGCGGCATCGACGCCGGACATCTGCTGGCCCAGCTGTTGCCCGCCGCCCGGGAGTTGCTGGAGCGGGCGGCCGCCTCCGCGTCCGACGACGCCCCGGCGGGCGAGGTCGCGGCGGGCGAGGTCGCGGCGCTGGCGATCGGGGCGGCCGGCATGGCCACCCTGGGCGAGCGGTTGCGGGCGGAGCTGCCCGGTGCGCTCGCGGACGCGCTGGGGGTACGCCGGCTGGCGCTGGCCGCCGACGCGGTGACGGCCTACGCGGGCGCGGTGGGACAGCGCCCCGGGGCGGTCGTCGCGGGCGGCACGGGCATGATCGCCCTCGGTACGGACCTGACGGAGTGGCACCGGGCCGACGGCTGGGGTCATCTTCTGGGTGACAGTGGCGGCGGCGCGTGGATCGGCCGGGCCGGGCTGGACGCGGCGATGCGGGCCCACGACGGACGGCGTGGCGGTTCCCCCGCACTGCTGGACCGGCTGCGGGCCGTGTTCGGGCCGGCCGAGGCGCTGCCGGGGCTGCTCTATCCACGCTCCGACCGGCCGGCCGTGCTGGCCTCGTTCGCCCCGGAGGTGGCGGCGTGCGCCGGAGCGGATCCGGTCGCCGCGGGCATCCTGCGGGCGGCCGCAGGACATATCGCCGAGGCGGCGGCGGCCGTCTGCCCGACGACGGGGCACCCGACGGCCGACGGCACGGACAGCGAGGGCAGCGAGCTCCGCGCGGTCGGCGAAGTGGCCCTGACGGGCGGCCTGTTCCGGATGGGTGAGCCGCTGATCGCGCCCCTACGCGAGGAGCTGGCGCACCTCCTGCCGGGGGCTCGCGTGACGACGGCGACCGGCGATCCGCTGACCGGCGCACTCCGGATCGCGCATGCCCTGGCGGCCGGGGATCTCCGCTTGCCGCGCCACCCGACGATGCTGTTCGTGCCCCGGGAGCACGAGACCGGGCAGCGCGTCGGAACGGCGGAACAGGACGAGCCACGGACGGGGTGACGGACAGGGAGCCGGAAGGGAATCGGACCGGGAATCGGGCGGGGCCCGGGCGGGGCCCGGGCGGGGCCCGGGCGGGGCCCGGGCGGAACAACGACCCGACAGACAGGGACACTCCGGTGGTACATCACTCATCGGACATAAGCGGATAGTTAACGCTCGACCGGACCCTCCCCGAACAGAGGGGCAGGCAAAACCAGTAGCATGCGGCGCCATGAGCACCCCCACTGGGCCCGCTTCCGGCCTGCCTGTACGAATGCCGCGACCTCGCCAGTCCGGACGGCACCGCCGCCCGGAGCCCGTGGTCGCACCCGAGGGCGCTGCCGCGCTCGTTCTCGCCGTTCCCGGTACCCCTTCTTCGGCCACGCGCAGTCTGGCCGAAGAGGTGATCAGCATCGCCCGTTCCGAGCTGCCCGGCCTCAACGCCCGGATCGGCTACCTCGACGGCGACGATGCCGAGTACCCGACCCTTGTCACCGTTCTCGCCCACACCGCCGCCGAGCGCGTCGCGCGCTTCGAGCAGGCCGTCGCCGCCGGGCGTGAGGTCGCCGAGCCCACGGGTCCGCCCGCCGTCGTGGTCCCGCTGCTCGCGGGTCCCGACAGCGCGCTGATCCGGCGGATACGGCAGGCCGTGATGGACAGCGGTACCCAGGCCGAGCTGACCGATGTGCTCGGCCCGCACCCGCTGCTCGCCGAGGCCCTGCACGTACGGCTGTCGGAGGCCGGTCTCGCGCGCGCCGACCGCGCCCGGCTGTTCACCGTCGCCACCGCCGCCGACGGCATCGTGCTGGCCACCGTGGGCGGCGAGGAGGCCGTGCAGGCCGCCGGGATCACCGGCATGCTGCTGGCCGCCCGGCTCGCCGTGCCGGTGATGGCCGCCGCGCTGGACGTGGAGGGCTCGGTCGCCTCGATCGCGGAGCAGCTGCAGGGCTCCGGCTCCGCGCAGCTGGCGCTGGCGCCGTACCTGGTGGGCCCGGAGGTCGACCCCGGCCTGCTGGACGCCGCCGCGAAGGAGGCGGGCTGCGCGACGGCCGAGCCGCTGGGCGCCTACCCGGCGATCGGCAAGCTCGTACTGTCCCTGTACGCCACGACGCTGGGCATCACGCCGGCGACGCCGCAGGGCGCGCAGGGAGCTCAGGCGCACTGACCGGACGCCGTCGCCGGCGGGCGGCGGCTCGGGAAGCCGGACAGGGCCGCGGGGGGCGCCCGCGCGGGGTGGGCGCGGGCGGGCCGCGCGGGGGGGGGGGGGGGGGGGGGGGGGGGGGGGGGGGGCCCCCCCCCCCCGGCGCCGG
>NZ_JBIVUT010000020.1:0-190267 GCF_044757365.1 Streptomyces sp. NPDC091289 | reverse complement strand
CCCGCCTCTTGGGGGCCCCCGCCCCGGGGGGTGGGGGGGCCCGCGGCGCGCCCCGCCGGGGCGCCCCCCCCCGGGGGGCGGGGGCGGGCGCCGCCCCCCCCCCCCCCCCCCCCCCCCCCGGGCCCCGCACCCATCGCCTTGCCCCAGGGAGTGACCGTGACCATGACCAGTACGGACGCAGCGACGGAAGGGCACGAGGCCGCGGCGCTCCTGGAGCGCACCCGTGCCGTCGTCGACCCGCATCTGCGATCGGCCGTGGAGTCGCTGCCCGGCGGCATACGCCGGATCGCGATGTACCACTTCGGCTGGGAGAACGCCGACGGAACCCCCGCCGCCGGTCAGGCCGGGAAGGCCATCAGGCCGGCCCTCGTGCTCGCCGCCGCCCGCGCGCTGGGCGGCGATCCGGAACGCGCGGTCCGGGCCGCCGTCGCCGTCGAGCTCGCCCACAACTTCACCCTGCTCCACGACGACGTCATCGACGAGGACACCACCCGCAGGCACCGGCCCACCGCCTGGGCGGTCTTCGGTATCCCGGACGCCATCATCACCGGCGACGCGATGCTCGCCCTCGCCCAGCGGCTGCTCGCCGAGGACACACACCCGGCGGCCGCCCGCGCCGCCGCCCGCCTCTCCTCCTGCGTCATCGAGCTGTGCGCGGGCCAGCAGGCGGACTGCGCCTTCGAGGAGCGCGGCCCCGACGAGGTCACGCTCGACGAATGCCTCGCCATGGCCACCGCCAAGACCGGCGCGCTGCTCGGCTGCGCCTGTGCGCTCGGCGCCCTCTACGCCGGGGCGGAGGACCGGGCGGTCCGCGCGATGGACGGGTTCGGACGCGAGGCGGGGCTCTCGTTCCAGCTCATCGACGACCTGATCGGCATCTGGGGCGACCCGGACCGCACCGGCAAGCCCGTCGGGGCCGACCTGGCCGCCCACAAGAAGTCGCTGCCCGTGGTCGCCGCCCTCACCTCGGGCACCCCGGCGGCCGCCGAGCTCGCCGCCCTCTACCGGGGGCCCATGACCACCTCCGGCGAGATCAACCGGGCGGCCGACGCGGTGGACCGGGCCGGCGGCCGGGACTGGGCCCAGGTCTGCGCGGCCGACCGGATGGCCCGCGCGGTCCACCACCTCTCCCGGGCGGTTCCCGACCCGAGTGCGGCGGGGGACCTGTTGGCGCTGGCCGAATTCGTCACCCGCCGGACCAGCTGACCCACCTCGTGCGACCGGCGCCGCCTTCTCAACTCTAGTATTCCGGAAGTTGGTTGAGGGAAAGCGGAGCGGGAGGGCGGCAGCCGGTCATGGGCATACGGATTCAGCAGGCGCGGGAGAGCGACCGGGAGCTGGTCGTCTCGGTCATGGAAGAGGCGTTCCACCACGACCCGGTCAGCAGCTGGGTGTTCCCCGACGAGGCGCACCGGCGTGCGGTGCACGGAAAGTTCCTCGGCGTCTTCGTCGACTCCGCCCTCGCCGAGGGCCGGATCGACATCGCCGAGGACAAGGCCGCGGTGGCCCTGTGGCTGCCGGTGCCCGCGGGGGCCCCCGAGGAGGAGGACCCCACGCCCGCCCTGATGCGGCAGACCGCCGACCCCGACAACGAACGCTGCGAACTGGTGGGCAGGCTCACCGGAGCGATCCACCCGCACGACCGTGCGCACGCCTACCTCCTGATGATCGGCGTCACCCCCGACCGCCAGGGGGAGGGCATCGGCGCGGAGCTGATCGGAGTGGAGCTGGAACGCTGCGACCGGGAAGGGCTGCCGGCCTATCTGGAGGCCAGCAGCGCCCGGAGCCGGGTGCTGTACGAGCGGCTCGGATTCCGCTTCCTCGGCCGCACCGTCGACCTGCCGGACGGCCCGCCGATGTACCCCATGTGGCGCGAACCCCGTACCGGTTGAACCGCTACGGAGGGTGGTACGGAAGCCGCCCGGGGCAGGGGCTACAGTCCCTGCTCATGACAGATGAGTCGTGGGCCGGCTGGTACCGGGACAACAAGGGTTCCGACGCCGTCGTGCTCACCACGGACGGACAGCAGCTCCGGATCCGGATCAGAGGGGTCGACTTCGAGGGCGAGAGCTTCGACGACCTGGGGCCGGTCGCCGGCATACCGCCGGAGAGCGGGATGTTCGCCCTCGCGGACGGTGCGCTCACCGACTGCGTACTGGAGTGGGACCTGCCGCTGCCCGTTCTCGTCGCGGGCACGCTCCGCCACGCCACGCTCGGCTGCCTGCTCTCCCTGCGCCGGGTCGACCCGGACCTCCACCTCGCCCTCCACCTGGACGGCGCGGTGTACGAATCGGCCCGCGCCGAGCGGGACTTCGGCGCCGCCCTGGCCGCCGTCCAGCGGATCCTCCCGGACGGCGTCCGGATCCAGACCTGTATCGCCTGCGCCTTCTCCGACTACTTCCCGGCCCCCGGCCGGGGCTTCTCCGGCGGTCTCGCCTGCTTCCGGGGGGCCAAGGCCGCCTACCGGGACTCGGCGGGCGAGGACGATGTCCTGGACCTGTGGGACCAGCGGTCCGGGTTCGTCCAGGAGGTCTGGAGCTGCCGCGAGTTCGAGGTGCGCCCGGCCGACGGCGCGGGCACCGGCCACCGGGGAGCCTTCCCGCTGGAACACGCCTGACCGGTCCGGGACCGCCCGCCGCCGTCGACATCGCTCACGTCCGTCCCGTACCGCGTTCCGGTACGGGGCGGACGCGTGTCGGCCCGTTGCCTCGGCCTGTTGCCTCAGTCCGTTGCTGCCTCCGTCCGTTGCCTCCGCCTCATTGTTCTACTAGCATGCGAACAACGGAGGTTATCCATGACAAGCAAGAACCTTGGCCGCGCCACGCTCGCCGCCCTGCCCTTTGTCCTCGTTCTCCTCATCGACCTCACTCTCTACGTCGCCGTCAAGGACCGCCTGCCCGACCGGCTGGCCGTCCACTTCGACGCCGGTGGCACCGCCAACGGGTATCTGAGCTTCACCGCCTATCTGCTCTACACGATCCCGGCGCTGCTCGTGCTCGGCGTCCTGTGGACCCTCATCGCGGTCAACGGCAGGCTCCACGGCCGCGCCCACCGCTGGTTCTTCGGCGGAGGCTTCGGCGTCGCCGCGTTCCTCGGCTATCTGCTGATCGCCGTCCTGTTCGTCAACGTCGACGCCCCCGCAGGCGGCCCGGCCGACGGCTTCCCGCTCTGGCACATCGCCGTCGCCCTCGGGGCGGCCGCCGTCGCCGGAGCCCTCGGGGCGCTGCTGTCCCGGCTGGTCCCCGCACCCGAGGGCCTCCGCGACGAGGACCTGGCGGGTCGGGAGCGGATCGCGCTCGCCGACGGTGAGGTGGCCGGCTGGGCGCGCGGGATCGGCGCGTGGTGGGCACCGGTCACCGTGCTGGCGATCCTGGCGGCCGGCGTCACCACCGGCCGCGAGCAGAGCTGGTTCATCGGGGTGCCGCTGCTGCTCCTCGCCCTGGTGCTGGCCACCTTCTGCCGCCCCCATGTCACGGTGGACCGGCGCGGCCTCACCGTCTCCGGCCTGCTGCCCCGGCCCCGGGTGCGGGTGCCGCTCGAGCGGATGGCGGGGGCGGACAGCCGTCGCGTCAACGCCCTGACGGAGTACGGCGGATGGGGCTACCGCATCCGCCCCGACCGCAGCGGCGTCATCTTCCGCTCGGGCGAGGCCATCGTCATCAGCCTGACGAGCGGCCGCGAGTTCGCCGTCACCGTCGATGACTCGGCCACCGGTGCGGCCCTGCTCAACACGCTGCTCGACCGACAGCGGGCGGGGCGCTGACCATGCTCTTCCGGGTCGATCCGACCTCCACCGTTCCGCTCGGGGACCAGATCGCCGCCTCGGTCCGGCGTGCGGTCGCCGAGGGCGCGGTGACCCCGGGCGAGCGGCTGCCCGCCGCCCGGGTGCTCGCCGAGTCCCTCGGCGTGAACGTCCACACCGTGCTGCGCGGCTATCAACGGCTGCGCGAGGAGGGGCTCATCGAGCTGCGGCGCGGCCGGGGCGCGGCGATCACCGCGGGTGCCTCGCCGCAGCGGGCCCGGCTGCTGGAGCGGGTCCGTGAGGCGGTCGCGGACGCCCGGGACCTGGGCATGACCGAGGACGAACTGCTGGCCCTCGTCCGCAGCGAACTCGACGCCTGACAGCTCGACGCCTGACAGGGGGAGGCGTCGCGTGGGTGAAGCGTCGGGTGGACGCGCGGAGGACCGTTCCGGATGCGGAACGGTCCTCTGTCGTGTGGGGGGTGCCGGCCGGCCCCGGGACAAGGGGCCGGCCGACCACAGTCACTGCTGCTGGTGTCGCTGGTGCGTCCCGGTGTCAGGAGGCGGAGCGGGCGAGTGCGGCCAGGCCGTTCTGCCACAGCTGGTTCACCCGCGCCCGCTCGTTGGCGTCCGGGTTGGCGTTGGTGCAGGACGGGCCGGGGCCGCCGCCGGACATCAACTCGCTGCACGGACCGGAGTAGTTGTCCGGGAGGCCGAGCACGTGTCCGGTCTCGTGCGTGGTGACGCGAGTGGAGTCGTACTGCTGGTTCTGGGCGTAGTCCAGGAAGATGTACCCGCGGCCGTGGCCGTCGGTGCTCGCGTAGGAGCCGCGCGGGTCGTTGCCCTCGCGGTACGTGAAGTCCGCGTTGGCGCCTTCCTGGAGCTGGACGTTGGAGACCGAGCTGTTCCAGATCTGCGTGCTGTTGGCTATCTGGCCGCGGAAGGACGGTGCGCTGGACGCGTTGTAGGTCACCGTGACGGCCTTGATGCCCGGGTTGGCGGCGCGCTTCTCGGCGACGGACTTCATGACCGCGTCGAGGAAGGCGCGGTTCGCCTCGGCGTTCTCGCCCGAGCCGTTGTACGCGGCGATGGTGGTGGAGGCGGAGGGGGCGGCAGGGGCCGGAGCGGCGGCGACGACGGGTGCGGTGCCCAGCGCGGCGACGAGGCCGAGCCCGGCGGCGGCGGTGGCGACGGCGGTCCTGAGGTGTCTCATGGGGGGATTTCTCCTACCTGTCCGATCGAACCCGCGCCGTGGGGGTGTCCGTTGTGCGGACAAGGCGTGGGGCGGTACGGGGAAGAGTGTGGTGCAGCGCACAGTCGCCGGGGATGATGCCGAACGGTGATAGCACCGCCCTATCGCCGTCCCGCCCCTCTCTTTGCGCACGTCAGCCGCCCGTGAACATGCCATGCGCACGTCATGTACACGGCATCGGCACACGCGCCGCCGCCCAACACTCCCTGAATTGCCGTCGTTTGGTGGGGTTGCGACGTCTGGTGCGCGGCGGACGGCGGTCATAGTCTCCGCAGCATGGAGCTGGAGGTGAGGCACCTGAGGGCGCTGTGCGCCATCGCCGACGCGGGCAGCCTGCATCAGGCGGCCCGTCGCCTGGGCGTGAGCCAGCCCTCCCTGACCACCCAGCTCCGGCGGATCGAGAACGTGCTCGGCGCCGAACTCTTCCGCCGCGAACGCACCGGCTGCCGCCCGACCTCCCTGGGGCAAGCCGTCCTGAGCCGGGCCCGCCCCCTCGTCGACGGCATGAGCGACCTGGTCGCCGAGGCGCTCGCGGAGGCCGAGGCCGCCCGGCCCCGCGGCTCCCGGCTGCGCATCGGCTCCACCGCGAGCCGGGTCATCGGCGGCTGGCTGCGCCGGCTGCGGGTCGCCCTGCCCGGCACCGACATCTCCCTGCGGGTCGACGTCTCCGCCCACGCGCTGCTGAGCTCGGTCGAGGCGGGCCGCCTGGACGTCGCCTTCGTGCACGAGGTGGAGGGCTGCCCGCTCGCGCTGCCGGAGGGCCTGGAGCAGCGCGTACTCGTGGACCGGGAACCGCAGTTCATCTCGCTGTCCCGGGACCACCCGGCCGCCCGCCGCCGTGTGGTGGAGCTCGGCGACCTGGCGGGCGACCCGTGGATGGTCGATCCGACGGTGGACGGCGAGTGGGACGGGGTGCGCCGCGTGCTCGGCGCCGCCGGGCTGAACCCGCCGGTCCTGCACGGCGACTACCTCACCGCCGCCTCCCTCGTCGTGCTCGGCGAGGCCGTCGCCCCCTGCCAGCCGACGTCGGGCCCGCGCGACGACATGGTGATCCGCCCGCTGCTGGGCGACCCGCTCGCGGTGCGGCTGCTCCTGGTCTCCCGGCCCGGCACGGACATCGAGGTGGTGTACGCGCAGTTGGAGGACGCCTACCGGGACGCGGCGCGACGGGCGAGCGGCTACCACGAGTGGCTGCTGCGCCACCGCTCCCCGCTGGCCTGCACGCCCTGACCCTTCGCCGGACCGCCTGCACCTCAGTCGGGGGGTCCCTGTCTTCGCCGTTCCGTCCGCGCGGGGAAGTTCCCCGTTCTGCTGACAGCGTGCTGGTGTTCCCTCGCCCCGTTCCGGTGGGCAGGGTGGTCCCATGAGGCTTCTGATGCTGGGCGGTACGGAGTTCGTCGGACGGGCCGTCACCGACGCGGCGCTGGAGCGGGGCTGGGACGTCACGGTGTTCCACCGCGGCCGCCACGCACCCCCGCCCGGCGTGCGCGCGCTGACCGGGGACCGGACCTCGGGCGCAGCCGGACTCGCGGCGCTGGCGGAGGGCGGGCAGGGCTGGGACCTGGTCGTCGACACCTGGAGCGGCGCTCCGTCCGCCGTCCGGGACGCCGCCCGGCTGCTCTCCGGCCGCGCCGGTCACTTCACCTACGTGTCCAGCCGCTCGGTGTACGCCTACCCGGCCGCCGCCGGGCTCGACGAGGACGGCCCGCTGGTGACCGGCGCCTCGCCCGACGACGGCGGGGACGTGCCGTACGACCGGGCCAAGCGCGGCGGTGAGCTGGCCGCCCTCGACGCCTTCGGTGACCGGGCCCTGCTGGCGCGGGCCGGGCTGATCATCGGCCCCGGGGAGAACATCGGCCGGCTGCCCTGGTGGCTGTCGCGGATCGCCCGGGGCGGACCGGTGATCGCCCCCGGCCCGCCCGGGGCGGAGCTCCAGTACATCGACGCCCGGGACCTGGCGGAGTGGATCCTGGACGCGGCGGCGGGCGGGCTGCACGGCGCGTACAACACCGTCAGCCGCCCCGGCCACGCGACGATGGGCGAGCTGCTGGCGGCCTGCGCGGCGGCCACCGGGTCCGACGCCGAGCTGCGCTGGACCGATCCGGAGGTCCTGCTGGCCGCCGGGGTCGAGCCCTGGAGCGACCTGCCGGTCTGGCTGCCGCCGGGCGAGCTGTACGACACGCTCCACCGGGGCGACCACACCAAGGCGTACGCCGCGGGGCTGCGCTGCCGCCCGGTCGGGGAGACCGTCGCGGACACCTGGGCCTGGCTCTGCGCCCGGGGCGGCTCGGCGCCCCAGCGCCCCGATCGCCCGCCCGTCGGCCTCGACCCCCGGCTGGAGGCGAAGCTGCTGGGTCTCTGACACACCGCCTTCGGGCGCGTGTCGCGCCGAAGAAACCTCCTATAGGCCTACACAAGAGGACAAGAGCGGCGTGTCATACAAACTGACTAAGTGTTAACCATGCATATTGCGCGGCATGGAACAGAAGGCGCGCAGGCGCGGCAACGCAATCCGGGCAGCAGTGACAGTGGCCACGGCCGCGGCGATGGTGGGCGTGCTGGCCCCGGCCGCGGGTGCCGATCCGCTGCCGGGCGGACTGGGACCCTGCCTCGGCAGCTCCTGCCCGCCCAGCTGGAACGATCCCAACAACGGCCCGGTCGAATTCTTCGACAGCAATATCAACGTCTACGTCGGCGGCGACTTCCTGGTCCGGGAGGCGGCGGCCGAGGCGGAGGGCAAGGTCGTCACCCTCGGGCAGTTCGACATGGACAAGCGGGACGGGGTCTCGCAGGTCTACAACGTCGGCATCGCGGGCGTCGGTTCGCGGGTTCCGCCGCCGGACGGCTCCGACTACCTGACGGCGGGCGGGGACATCACCATCGCCGACGGCGAGCGTCTCCTCGCGGAGGAGGGCACGCACTCCGGCCGCGTCGCGTACGCGAGCGACCTCACGGGCACGGTGGAGCCCGACACCGCCCCGCGCTTCGACGCGGACGCGGCCGCCCCGTACACCGAGCTGCGCCCGCAGCTCACCGAGGCCAGCCACTGCTACGCGTACGACGGCGACGAGCACCGTGAGGCCACCGGTACGTGGCAGGTGGTCGGTGACACCATGACGTTCACCGGGGACGGCACGTCCGCGATCCAGATCTTCGACGTGGACGCGGACCTGGAGGCGGAGACGGGCGGCAACACGGGCTTCGTGTTCAACGGCATCCCCGAGGGCGCGACCGTCCTGGTCAACGTCTACGGCAGCGCCCGCAGCGTCGCCACGTACATGGGCTCGTTCCCGAACGAAGGCCTCCGCGAGAACCTGCTGTGGAACTTCCCGGACGCCACCGATCTGTCGCTGACCGGCCCGGCCCAGTTCGAGGGCAGCATCCTGGTCGGCCAGCCGACGAGCACCACCGTGCTCAGCATGAGCGGCACCAACGGCCGCTTCTACACGGCGGGTTCGCTCACCCACACCTCGGCGGGCGCGTCGGGCGGCCAGGAGATCCACGCGTACCCCTTCGACGGCGACCTGCCGTCCTGCACACCCGACCCGACGCCGACCCCGACGGATCCCACGCCGACCCCCACGGACCCGACGCCGACCCCGACCGACCCGACGCCGACCCCGACCGACCCCACCCCCACGCCGACGGACCCGACTCCCACCCCGACGGATCCCACACCGACGCCGACGGACCCGACTCCCACCCCGACGGATCCCACGCCGACGCCGACGGATCCGACTCCCACCCCCACGGACCCGACGCCGACGCCGACGGATCCGACTCCCACCCCCACGGACCCGACGCCGACCCCGACCGACCCCACCCCCACACCCACCCCGACCGACCCCAGCGCCACGCCGACCGACCCGACCCCCAGCCCGACGGACCCCACGCCGACCCCCACCGAGCCCACGCCGACCCCCACCCCCACCGGCCACACGCCGCACCCCACGCACTCGCCGAGCCACCCGGGTGAGCTGCCCGACACCGGCTCCCGGGGCGGCGAATGGATCCTCGGGTCCATCGCGGCAGCGCTGGTGGCCGCCGGTGGCACGGTCCTCGTGGCCACGCGCAGGGCTCGTCGCCGCACCTTCTAGCAGGCGCGGAGCAGCGCCCGTTAGCGTGGTCCGATGACCGAACCACCGACCGAACCGCCGACCGGACCGCTGCTCCACCTCGCCGAAGCACCTCTGTGGGAGGCGGCCCGCGGGACAGGGACGTACGAGATGTCCACCCGCGGCCGCACCCTCCAGGAGGAGGGCTTCATCCACCTCTCGCTGCCCCACCAGCTCCCCGGGGTGGCCCGGATGCTGTACGGGGACGGAAACGGGGACGGGGACGACGACCGGGACCTGGTGGTCCTGGTCGTCGATCCCGGTCGCCTGGCCGACCCCGTCCGGTACGAGGCGATGAAGCCCGGCGGCGAGGAGTTCCCGCACCTGTACGGACCGCTCCCGGTGGGCGCGGTCGTGGAGGTGCGGCCCTGGCACGGGGAATCCCCGGCACGGTGAACAACGAGAGGAAGACGAACCCAGTGATCGGCCCCCTCACCGCGGTGACCGGAGCGACCGGAGCGGTCGGCGGCCGGGTCGCCCGGCGGCTCGCCCGGACCGGCGTACCCGTACGGCTTCTCGGCCGCGACCCCGCCCGGCTGCCCGACCTGTCCGGCGCCGACCACGCGCCGGCCGCCCGCTACGGCGACGGGGAGGCCATGCGCCGGGCCCTCGACGGGGCCCACACCCTGTTCCTGGTCTCCGCCCACGAGAGCCCCTACCGGGTCCGCGAGCACACCACGGCGATCGACGCCGCCGTGGCGGTGGGCGTGGAGCGGATCGTGTACGTGTCCTTCCAAGGGGCCGCGCCCGACGCCACGTTCACCTTCGCCCGCGACCACTGGGACACCGAGGCCCACATCCGTACGGCCGACGTGCGCCACACCTTCCTGCGCGACAACTGGTATCTGGCGGGACTGCCCGCGATGACCGGGACCGACGGTGTGCTGCGCGGGCCGGGCGGCGACGGGCGGGTGGCGGCCGTCGCCCACGAGGACATCGCCGACGCGGCGGCGGCCGTACTGCTGGACGAGGGCACGGACCACGACGACCGGGTCTACGACCTCACCGGACCCGAGGCGTTCACCCTCGCCGAGGCGGCCGAGGAGCTGAGCCGGGTCACCGGACGCCCCGTCGTCTACGTCCCCGAGACCCGCGAGGAGGCCTACGCGTCCCGGGCCGGCTACGGGGCCGAGGACTGGGAAGTGGCCGGCTGGGTCACCTCGTACGAGGCCATCGCGAACGGGGAACTGGCCGCCGTCTCCGACGCGGTGCCCACGCTCACCGGCCGCCCCGCGCAGAGTTTCGCCGAGTTTCTCGTGGAGACCCCGGACAGCTACCGCCATCTGCTGCCCGGCGGCTGACAGGGAGACCCCGTATCAGCGCCACGGGATGTGACGCCACGGACTGCCCTCGCTCTCCGCCAGCAGACGGTGGGCGAGGACATTCTGTTCGTAGAACGGCCCGTACTCCTCCTCGTCGAACCGCAGCACCCGCCCCAGCGCGTACCCCGCGGAGAAGTCCTCCCAGGAGCGGTGGGCCGACTTGCTCAGCGCCCCCGCGTAGACGATCGCCTGCTCGGCGTCGGCGGGGGCGCAGTAGCGTGCCGCCAGCCCCCAGCGCGCCAGGTTCACCGCCCGCCCGTAGTCGTAGGCGACCGTCGTGTGCACCCGGCCGTCCGGCGGCAGCAGCCCGTCCGCGCGGAACCGGGCCTCGTAGCGCATGATCCGGCGCACCAGCTCCTCGATGCCCTTCACCGTGCCGGAGTCCGCCCCCAGATCCTGGGCGTGGCCCGCCGCGGTCTCGCGCCACAGGTCGGCCGAGGGCAACTCGCCCAGGGCGGAAGTCAGCTGGTCGCGGGTACGCAGCACGAAGTCCGGCTCCGGCGGGCTGTTGGCGGCCTCCAGCAGTGCGTCCAGCTGCTTGCGCCACTCCGCGTGGTCGGTGATGCCCCAGGAATCGCGCAGCAGCTCGCGCTCGGTGGTGTACTCGCGGTAGACCGTCCCGACCTCGTTCCACGGCACCGCGTTCCCGATCGCCAGATGCGCGCCGCAGGCCAGCCCGTACGCCAATGGCCCGTGCAGCGCGCCGTGGCGCAGCGCGAGCAGCCGGTTCTCCCGGAGACGGTCGTTCTCCGCGTAGGCGCGCTGCCACAGCGCCAGGTCCGTCGGGCCGGTGGGCAGCAGCAGTTGGCCGGGAGTCCCGACGTTGACCCCGAGGAACACGTGCGGGTCGGACCAGCCGAACTCGGCGGCCCAGCGCAGCGTGACCCCGTGGAAGACCCAGTCCGGATGCCACGCGGGCAGCATGCCCCGGGTGAGCACGGGCCGGCAGACGAAGCCCGACGGGTCGTGGTGTGCGCGCCACGTGATGGTGTCCGGCTTCGCGTCCGCCTCGGCACGCGGCGCCGGGATGTACAGCTCGGCCCCGGCCAGCGCCGCCAGTTGGGCCCGTGGATCGCCGCGCAGCGCCGCCTCGTGGAGGAGCTGCTCGGTCTCGGACGGCGGGACCCAGGCAGCCGGGGGAGCAGGGGCGGCCGGGCCGGCCGAGGCAGCCGGGGGGTGGTTCGGGTGGATCGGGTTCATGACCACGCGATGTTCCTGTAGGGGCCGGCGGGGTCCTGGGTCAGGATGCGGTGCTCGGCGAGCGACTGCTGGTACGTGGGCTCCGCCGCCTCCGGTCCGTCGTCCTCGGCCCGGTGGACCACCCGGGCCATGAGGTAGCCGAGGGAGAAGTCCGCCCACGAGGCGTAGGCCGCCCGGGCGAGTTCACCGAGCCGCAGGACGTCCTGCTCGGCCTCGTGCGGATCGCCGTACCGGGCGCCGAGCGCGAGCCGTACGACGTTGACCGCCCGGCCGAGGTCGAAGGCGGCCAGGGTGTCGACGCGGCCGTCCGGGGCGAGCACGCCGTCGGCCCGGAACTTCTCCTCGTACAGGGTGAGGTACCGCAGCGCCCGGTCGGCCACCGCGCGGTCGTCGGCGTCGCGCGCGGCGAAGGCTCGGGCCACCGCCTCGGACCATTCCTCGCGGGCCGGCGTGCGCCCCAGCCGGTTGGCCAGGGTGTGCCGGGTGCGCAGGACGGCCTCCTGGACGCGCCCGACCAGCTGGTTCTTCATCAGGGACGCGAGACGGTCGCGGTACTCGGCGCGGTGCGGGATGCCCCACGGGCTGCGCAGCCGGGCCCGGTCGGTCGC
This sequence comes from Streptomyces sp. NPDC091289, assembly GCF_044757365.1. Classification (NCBI taxonomy): domain Bacteria; kingdom Bacillati; phylum Actinomycetota; class Actinomycetes; order Kitasatosporales; family Streptomycetaceae; genus Streptomyces; species Streptomyces sp. NPDC091289. The sequence continues at coordinate 178,029 of NZ_JBIVUT010000020.1, read as the reverse complement.
GTAGTCCTCGTAGGCGGCGCCGAGCCGGTTCCAGATCAGGCCGTTGGTGACGGCCAGATGGGCACCGAGCGCCAGCCCGTGGGCGAGCGGCCCGTGCAGCGGCCCGCCGCTGTCGGTGAGCAGGACACCCTGTTCCGGCCCGCCGGAGTGTTCTTCGGCCTTCAGCCAGGCCTTCAGGTGCTTGGGCCGGGCGTCGACCGTCGCCGCGAACGGGGTGCCGTGGTTCACCGCGAGCCGGCGCACGTCGTACGGCCAGATCCGGGCCAGCTCGCCGATGCTGACCTCGCGGAACACCCACTCCGGGTGCCAGGGCGGCAACACCCCCTGGGTCAGGACCGGGACACAGGTCCGCCGGCTGGTCTCGTCGCGGATCGTGGGCAGCGGGGCCGTCCAGCCGGGGATGTCCGCGTGCAGCCGGGCGACGAGCACGTACAGCCGGGTCCGCGCGAGCAGCTCCACGACCGCGTCGGCGCCGCCGCCCGCGACGGCCGCGGACAGCGCGCGCTCGATCCCGGTGGGCGCCACCGCTTTGCCGCTCTCTGTTTCTGTCCCGTTCCCCGTTGTCACGGAGCCGATCCTACGAAACGGGCCTCGCGCCGGGCGTGGGTGGTCAGCGCTCCCCTCGGCCCGGGTGGTCAGCGCCCCCGGCCCGGGTGGTCAGAGGCCCGCCGGGCGCACCAGCCCCGACTCGTACGCGAACACCGCCGCCTGGGTCCGGTCGCGGACGCCCAACTTGACCAGGATCCGGCCCACATGGGTCTTCACCGTCTGCTCCGCCACGATGAGCTGCCGGGAGATCTCCGCGTTCGACAGGCCCCCGGCGATCAGCGTCAGCACCTCCGTCTCGCGCTCCGTCAGATCCCCGATCCGCTCCTTGAGCGGCGGGCGCGGGGCCCCGGCCGTCCGGGAGAACTCCACGATCAGCCGCTTGGTGATGTTCGGCGAGAGCAGGGCGTCGCCCGACGCCACCACCCGTACCGCATGGGCGAGTTCGTCGGCGGAGGCGTCCTTCAGCAGGAAGCCGGACGCACCCGCGCGCAGCGCCTCGTACACGTACTCGTCGAGGTCGAAGGTGGTCAGCACGAGCACCTTCACCGTCGAGCCCTCGGGGGAGGTGATCCGCCGGGTCGCCTCGATGCCGCCCAGCTCGGGCATCCGGATGTCCATGAGGACGACGTCCGGGGCGAGTTCGGCGACCTTGGCGACGGCGTCGAGCCCGTTGACGGCCTGCCCGACGACCTCGATGTCCGGCTCGGCGTTCAGCAGCACCGTGAAGCCCTGGCGGACCATCATCTGGTCGTCGGCGATCACGGCGCGGATGGGTGGCGGTGTCATGGGGCGTCCTCGGTGGTCGTGATGGCGGGCAGGAGCGCGGTGACCTCCCAGCCACCGTCGGGCGTCGGGCCGGTGGCGAGCTCACCGCCGAGCATCGTGGTGCGCTCGCGCATTCCGAGCAGGCCGTGACGCACTCCGGGGGAGGGGGCGGCCGGGCGGACGGGCGGGGTGTTGACGACCCGGACGGTCACCCCGGCGGACCGGTGGCCGATCGTCACCTCGGCGCTCGCACCGGGCGCGTGGCGCATCACGTTGCTCAGCGCCTCCTGCACGATGCGGTACGCGGACAGTTCGACGCCCGGCGACAGGGGGCGGGGTGCGCCGGTGGTGGTGACGGTGACGGCGAGACCGGCGGATCGCACGGTGGCGACCAGCTCGTCGAGCCGGTCGAGACCGGGTTGCGGGGCGTGTCGCGTGCTCTGGGCGGGCGCGTCCTCCGAGCGCAGGACGCCCAGCACCTGGCGGAGCTCGGCGAGGGCTTCGAGCGCGTTCTCGCGGATGCCGGTCAGGTTCTTCCGCAGCTCCTCGGTGGGATGCTCCACCAGGTGCGGGGCGACCTGTGCCTGGATGGAGATCACCGACATGTGGTGGGCGACCACGTCGTGCAGCTCCCGGGCGATCCGGTTGCGCTCCTCCAGGAGGGTGCGCCGGGCCCGTTCCTCGGCGGTCAGCTCGGCCTGGACGACGAGGTCCTTACGGGCGAGGCGCAGACTGCGCAGTGCCGCGCCGAGGACCAGGGCGACGACGAATACCGGTGCGGAGCGGTCGAGGTCCATGTTGTGCCGCTGGGTGGTGTGCAGGGTGAGCGCCATCCCCGCGAGCAGGGTGAGGGCCAGCGCTCCCGTCGCGCGGCGCAGCGGGACGCGCAGTGCCAGCAGGAACAGCGCCCCGCCCTGGAACACCATCCCCATGACGCTCCAGGGGAACAGCCGGTCCGGGCTCATGACCGGCTCGGTGACCAGGACCGTGGTCACCGACAGCGCGGTCGCCGCCCACCAGGCCCCCACAGGCCGGATCATCCCGGCCACCAGCACGACCGACTGCGCCAGGGCGGCCAGCACGGCCCACCCGCTGACTCCGTTGCTCGCCTCCGTGACCAGTTCATTGGTACGGGGCACCGCGAAGCAGGCGGCCGCGATGATCAGCAGCACCAGCAACGACGGCCGCCACACCGGCGCGTCCGGTTCGCCCATGCGCGGCACCCGGTCGGCGGGCGCCGCCCACAACTCCTCGTACAGGGCACGCGGCACACGGCGCACCGCCGCCCGCAGGCGCACCGCCCTCGATGACGTCACCGCCCCCACCGCCCCCTCGGCTCCACTCGCCCTCAGACTAGGCACGACGCGCCCGCCCCTTCCGCTCGGGTGCGGACTCCCGTACGACGAGGGAGCCCCCGCCGCCACGCCGCCCGCTGCCCTGCTCGTAGCCCCGGAACGCGGCCCAGCACACCAGCAGGGCCAGCGCGAACACCGGCAGCCAGAGCACCCGGGCGGCCACCCAGCCGGCGCCGTCGGGCACGGTGTGCAGCCCCGGCAACGGGCCACCGGCGATCAGCAGCGCGCTCGCCGTCACGACGATCATCGCGGTCTGGTGCCAGAGGAACACGGTCATCGCCGACAGGTTCACCACCGCCACCACCGCCCACGCGACGGGCCTGCGCAGCACCCGGCGCAGCGGCCCGAGCAGCAGCAGCGCCGCCCCGCACTGGGCCAGGCCGAACGCCACGGCGGCCAGGCTCGGCGGGTCCAGGTTGGATATCCGGCCGCCCGGAACGCCCACCATGGCGGCCGGATACCCGGCCCACAGCACCAGCGCGCCGGCCGCCGAGGCCCCGCCGAACAGCAACGCCCAACGATTCCACCGGCCACGCAGCCCGCCCCGCGCGACCAGCGCCCCCAGGCAGTACGGCACCAGCCACCCCGCGACCACGTTGATCCACCCCAGCTCGCGCGGACCGCCGAGGCCGAACCGTACGAGGTCGACGTGCAGCACCACCACCAGCGGCCACAGCGGGTGCAGCCGGGCCACCAGAGGGGTCAACGCGGTCAGCGCGGCGAAGACGAGCAGGAACCACAGCGGGGACCAGACCAGCTTGGCCAGCGCCCGGACGGTCGGCTCGCCCACCCCCGCGACCAGCATCGCGGCCGCCGCGAGCGCCCACACCACGACAACCGCCGCCACCGGCCGGAACAGCCGCGCCAGCCGACCGCCCACCCACGCCCCGTACGGCACCCCCCGCTTCCGCGCCGAGGTCCAACTCCCCGCCGCCACCTGCCCGCCCACCAGGAAGAACACCGCGAGCGTCTGGAACACCCAGGAGACCGGGGTCAGTTCCGGCAGGTACGTCAGCGGGCTCGCCCCGCGCACCGTGCCGCTGTCGGCGACCAGCGCGGTCACCAGCCAGTGCCCACCCACGACGCCCAGGATGGCCAGGGCTCGCAGGGCGTCCACGGCCCGGTCCCGGCCGGGCGGGGTGGCGGCCTCGATCCGCGCGACGAGTCCGGTCATCGAGGGGCCCCCAGCGGTTCGGCGCCCGACACGATCCGGCCCAGGTTCGTCAGGGACCGCGACCCGGGCCGCAGATAGTCGCTGTGGCCCCCGCCGCCCGCGTCGAACACCTCGGCCCCGAACCTCTCCGCCACCGGATCGGTCCCGAACCCCACCGTCGCGACGAACGGCACCCGCACCCGCACCTGCGGCACCCGGGAGATCCAGTCCCCGCCGCTCCGGCCCGCCCACACCCGCGCCCGGGTGCGCAGCGAGCGGGCATCCCCGACCCCGACCCCGGGGCTGCCGTAGAGGACGAGGGCGTCGGCGGAGGTCCCCGGCGCGGACCGGGCGCAGATCACCGAACCGTAGGAGTGGCAGAGCAGGCTGATCCGGGCGGCGGGCCGCACCGCGCGCACCTCGTCCACCAGCGCCCGCAGCCTCGGCGCGGCCTCGTCGGCGCGCCCGGTCGTCAGGGCGGCCGGGCTGACGGTGGCGGGCGAGCGGTACCCCAGCCAGACGACCACGGCCGCGCCCTCACCCAACTCCCTCTGCAACGCCACCGCCCCGCGCCGCAGCCGCCCGTACGCGTCGAGCCCGACACCGGCCCCCGGCACCAGCACCGCGATCCGCCGGGCCCCGGACAGCTCCCCGACGACCTCCACGCTCCGGCCCCCGTCCCGCCCGTCGAAGGCGAGGAACTGCCGCCCGGGCGCGGCCATCGCCCGCAGTGAGGCCGCCCGCTTGAGGTCCCCGTGCCCGGAGGCCGCCCGCCCGGCCGCCCGGATATCGGCCCGGTTCACCCCGTACCGCTCCTTCAGCGCCGCCGGGCTCGCGTCCCGGAGCGGCCCGAGAACGGTCGGCGCGGGGGCGGGCACGGCGGCGGGGCGGGCCGCTCCGGACACCGGCACGGCCACCGCGAAAGTGACGAGGACGGCGAGCAGGGTGCGGCGCAGACGAGGTCTGCGCGGGCGGTCCGCCATGGGGCGAGGTCCTTCCGTACCGGGGGCATGGGGTGCTTCCGATACAGAAGTTATGGACGGGGGAAGGTAGTTGACGTCCCGCTGAAGAGTGCACCTGCGGGGTGGCTCTCAGGTATGACGCGGGGGACGCGGCGCGGCGTCAGCTGCGGCCGGTGTGGTCGAGGATCGCGCCGGCGAGCGGGGCGTGCACCTCACGGGGCAGCGCGTGCCCCATGCCGGGGATCTCGACGAGCCGGGCGCCGCGGATCGCCTGGGCGAGGTGCTCGGCGTGCGGGGGAGGAGCGACCGGTTCGGCGGGCGCCGAGATGACCAGGGTGGGCACGCGGGTCCGGGCGAGCTGCTCGGTGCGCTCCATGCCGGAGTAGTCGGCGCGGGCGTGGGCGGTGCCGGCGTGATGGTGCCCGGTGTGCGCGATGATCCGGCGTTCCTGCTCGCGGGCGTAGTCGGGGTCGAAGGGGATCAGACCGCCGCCGAGCGCCCGCCAGTGCTCGACCCGGCGCTCCAGCTCCGCCTCCGGGCCGTGGTCCTCGACGGGCCGCGACCACAGCTCCATCAGCTCCGGGGCGACGCCGGGCAGTTCCTCGGGCGGGACGCGGCGGCCGCCCGGGGCGGTGTACGGGACGGAGCTGAGCGCGTTCGTCCCGATGACCGTGGCGCTCAGCAGCCGCTCGGGGTGATCGGCGACGAGCAACTGCGTGAGCATGCCGCCCAACGACATCCCCACCACGTGCGCCCGCTCCACGCCGAACGCGTCCAGCACGGCCACGGCGTCCTCGGCCAGCGCGGTGAGCGGATAGGGCTGTGCGTCGAAGGACCAGGTGGAGCGGCCGGTGTCCCGGTGGTCGTACCGGATCACGCGGTGGCGCGTGGCGAGCAGCTCCACCAGCTCGTCGGGCCAGCCGAGCCCGGACGCCTGCGCGCCCATGACGAGCAGCAGGGCGGGGGCGTCGGGAGAACCGTGATCCTCCGCCCAGAGGCGCACGCCGGGGGCGACGTCGATGAAGCGTTCCATGGTGGACCTCGCTGTTCCGGTGAGTGCACGACGTGAGCGAAAAGTGAAACGATACGTATCGTCTCGTTTCAACGTTAGCGCATCGCCGGGTCTGAGGCCAAGGGGGTGGAGGTGGCCGGGAGGGGTGGCGCCCTTCTCCGTCTGCCGCCCCTCCCGGGCCGGTCTACCGGCTCGGGAGGATCGCGGCCTCGATGTCGGCGAGTTGGGCGGCGAGGATCTCTTCGAACGCGGCGCGGCGGTCCACCCCGAGCGGGCGGACATCGCGGGCGAAGTGGGCCAGGGCGGGGAAGCGCTCGGGGTCGGCGCCGAGTACCGCGACGCGGAACAGCTCCATGCCCTGTTCGTACTCTTCCGGGGTGATGGTGCTGATTCCTGCCTCGGAGGCGATCAGCGCGGTGATGAGGACCGCGAGCCGATGGTAGCGCGCCGGGATCTCCTCGTCGGGCAGTCCCGATGCGCGCAGGGCCTGGAGCACCTCTTCCATGACCAGCCGGGAGCCGGCGCCGCCTGACGCGTACTGCCCCCAGACCGAGGCGAGTTGGGGCTGCTGACCGAAGGCCTCTCTCACGCGCAGGGCCAGGGCGGTGATGCGCTGCTTCCAGTCACCCTCGGCGCGGTAGCCGTCCATGGAGGCCAGGAGGATCCGGTCGGCGACCGCGCGCAGCAGCTCCGTCTTGCTGCGGAAGTGCCGGTAGAGGCTGGAGGAGTCGGTCCCGAGGGTCGCGGCGAGCTTGCGCACGCTGAACGACTCGGTGCCGCTCGTGCGCAGCAACTCCACTGCCGCGTCCATGATTTCCTCGGTCGCCCAACGCTTTCGACCTGCCATTTCGCCCCTCTCGTCGGCCTCATTCTAACTTATGCACTCGCCATGCACTCGCTGTTGCACGCACCGCGTGCATAATGAGGACATGAGGGTGCCGGGCGACCGGCGTGGAGCTCACCCCGAGCCATGCGAAAGGACGTATGCCGTGAGGAACTCACCGAATTCCACCGAGCCGAATTCCACCGAGCTGGATGCCGCTGAGCTGAACGCCGCCATCGAGAACGTCCACCGCGCCGGGATACCCGGCCTGTTCGCCGAGGTGCGGGACGGCGGCCAGGTCTGGCGCGGCGCCGCCGGGGTCGCCGACGTCACCACCGGCCGCCCCGTCACCGCGGACATGCGGCACCGGGTCGGCAGCATCACCAAGACCTTTACCAGCGCCGCGGTTCTGCAGCAGGTCGAGAGCGGTCGGATCGGTCTCGACGCACCGATCGGCCGGTACCTCCCGAAGCTGGTTCCCGGAGAACGCGGTGACGCGATCACGGTCCGGATGCTGATCAACCACACCAGCGGCCTCGCCGAGTATCTTCCGTACGCCTACCCCTCCCTCGAGGCGTTCCCCGTCGCCGCGGACACCCGGCCGCAGAGCCTGGACGACCACCGGCATACGCGGTTCGACCCGGTTGAACTGATCGGGATGGGAGTCACCGCACCCGCCGTCGGCACCCCGGGCGGCGCTCCGGGGGTGTACTCCAACACCAACTACCTGCTCCTCGCCCAACTCCTGGAAGAGGTGAGCGGCACCACGGCCGAGCTGTGCATCACCCGGAACGTCATCGAGCGCGCCGGGCTCCGGGACACCGGATTCCCCGCCGGACCGTACGTCGACGGGCCGCACTCGCGGCTCTACGAGGCGTGGTTCGGCATGATCGACCCGCCGCGCGACTACAGCGTCTTCGACATGTCGTACGCGGGACCGTCGGCCTCGCTGATATCGACCGTCGCGGACCTCAACCGCTTCTACGGCCTGCTGCTGGCCGGAGAGATCATCAGCCCGTCCTCGCTGGCCCAGATGCAGCGGACCGGCCCGGTCATCTCCCAGGAGGGAAAGACGATCGACTACGGCCTCGGCCTGTACCCGATGGAGGGTCCCGGGCAGGGCGTCTTCTGGGGCCATGGCGGCACGGTCTGGGGCGGTGGCGCGCTGGCCATGGTCCGTGCCGACGGCAAGCGGCGGATGGCGGTCGCGGTGAACCTGCAGAGGTGGAACAGGTTCGACGCCGCCGGTCAGCCGCAGCCTCACCCCATCGACGACGCGCTCGCGACGCTCTACCGCGTGGCGATGTACGGCTGACCGGACTGACCGGACTGCCCGCTGAACCGAAAAGGCGCTGCGACCCGCGAAACCGCGGGTCGCAGCGCCAGGCCGAAGATCAGGCCTTCTTGGTCTCCAAGTAAAGGGGCGGGTCGGCGACCTGCAGGGATTTTCCCTGCGGGCCGTTGACCTGGCCTTTTGCTGTTGGCCAGCGATGGGGTGCGACGGTCGCGATCGGGTGTCCTGCAGGCTGTGGACCTTGTACCGCTGCAGCAGATGCAGCTACTCAGACGGCTGGCAGCCCTGCCGTGCCAACGTAGGCGTCGATCCCTCGGGCCCCGACTGTTCAAAGTGCTGGGTGGGACGACTCGGGTTGCATACTGCTCGACGGGACGCTCGCTGACAACGGCTAACACAATGAGTTGATCTGTCGGCGGGTGCTCAGGCAGCAGGCCAGCTTGAGGAAGGCTTCGTACATTTCGGCTCGGCGTTCCCAGCGGATGCGGAGGCGTTTGAAGCCGTGGAGCCAGGCGAAGGTACGTTCCACGACCCAGCGGTAGGTGCCCAGTCCTGTGCCGTGGAGGGTGCCACGTCGGGCGATGGCCGACGCGGTCCGGCGTTGGCGGACCTGGTCGCCGTAGATGTCGTGGCGTACCCGCGGTCGGCGAAGAGGGAGTCGGGCTTGCGTCGCGGGTGACCGACCCTGCCTCTGACCGGCGGGATGGGCGTCGATCAGAGGCGGCAACTGGGTGACGTCGTAGCGGTTGCCGCCGGTGTGAATCACGGCGAGCGGAGTGGCCATCCGTGATCAGGTGGTGTTTCGATCCGGATCGGGCACGGTCGACCGGACTCGGTCCCGTGTGGTCCCCCCGTTCACGGCCCGCACGTGGCTGGAATCGACGACGGCCCGCGACCAGTCGAGACGGGCCGCCGCGTTCAGCTCGGCCAGCAGCACTTCGTGCAAGCGCTGCCAGACGCCGGCCTCGTTCCAGTCGCGAAGCTGCCGCCAGCACGTCATGCCCGACCCGAAGCCCAACTCCTGCGGCAGGAACTCCCATTGAATGCCGGTGTGAAGCACGAAGAGGATGCCGCACAGCACCTTCCGGTCGGGCAACGGCTTCCGGACCGGGTGCCGGAACCGACGCTCCTTGCGCGGCAGGAGCGGCTCGATCCGCTCCCACAAGTCATCCGAAACGATCCCCGGCGAAGTCTCCATGCATCGCCAACGCCCAACTCCTGACGCCGACACGGCCACCAGGGCCCACTCGCCTCATTGTGTTAGCCGTTGTTAGCCCGCCGGAGAGCGCTCTGGTCCGGGCGGTAACTAGCCGACGTCACCGACCTGAGGGTCAGTAGGGTGGTTTCATGCCGAAGAACGAACCGTTCATCATCGACGGAGTCACTTACGAGCGCGATTCAACTCCGGGAGGGGGCGGATCAGCCGTGGTGTGGAAGGTCCGCCGTAGGCCCGACGGTCAGGTGTTCGCAGTCAAACAGATTAAGAAGGACAGCAAGGCGGACTCCGCTCGCAACAAGCGTTTCAAGCAGGAGATCGAGTACGGGCAGACATCGAGCCACCCGAACGTGGTGAGTATCCACGCGCGCTCAGAGGACGCGAACTTCTTCTACTACGTCATGGACTTCTACCCTATGACGCTGCGACAAGTGATCAACGACGAAACCGATGCTGACGTGCTTCTCGACTACGTGCGCCAGCTCTGCGATGCGCTCGCGTACGTGCACGGCGACGGCGTAGTGCATCGCGACATCAAACCTGAGAATGTCCTCGTCGACCATGATGCGCGTCGGCTCGTCCTGGCCGACTTCGGCATCGCACATTTCAAGGACTCCTCGCTCACGAACCGGGGAGACCTCCTGGTGAACCGAAACTATCTCGCTCCCGAGCAGATGGTGAGGAACAACGCCCTCAGTATCGGCAAGCCGGCGGACATCTTTGCGCTCGGCCTCGTCATAACCGAGATGTTCACGAAGCAGAACGCCCGAGGGCGACGGCACGCGCTTGTGCGCAACCGCTACCCCTTCCTGGCCGACCTCGACCTGATCGTTGAACAGATGCTGCTCCAAGACGAGGCGCAGCGGCTCCGCATCGATACCGTACGCGGCATGCTTCGGGTGACACTTCAGCGGCTCGACTCGGCAATCGAGGAGATCTCCGACGATCTGAGCCCCAACGAAGGGTCCGCCGACAGCTCGTCCGGCGAGGTCGAGCGAATCCTCGGCCGTGCCGCCAGAGACGTACTGTCGGCGAAGCATGTCTTCGAGCGGGTCACCGACAGAGAGCTCGACCGATTTAACCTCAACTATCACTGCGAGGTTGCTTATCGGGTGAGCGCGGAGCTGTTCAACACATGTGCTCAAGCCGTTATATATGCCTCGTGCAAGGCGAAGTTCGATTATGAGGGCGCCGTGCAGTGGGGCGAGAACGACGACGCTCTCGTATTGTCGGCCGCCAAGCCGGGACTCCAACGCGAGCTGGAGAAGATTCTGGATGACTTCCCCCTCCCTCAGTCTTCGCGCTGGGGTGGTCTGCCGCGGCGGTCGGCTCACTTGTTCCGGTTCTGCAAGGATTACCACTGCGAAGAGCTGCTGACGAGCATCCGCGAATCTGTCTACGGTGAAGGTGATGGCTCGTTGCGGGCGAATCTGATCAGCGCCCCGATCCTTTGGATTACCCGCTGGATGCGTACGGTTCTGGACACCGACTACCTGGAATTCGACAAAACTATTCGTGAGGACATCGGTTTCGAGCACCACCTCTCGGTGATCTGGGACGAGACACTTCCGTTGAATTCGGCCCGAGAAGCGGTGGGAGTGGATCTGTTGGCCGAGCCGTTCAACGCCGACCACGTCGCCAACACGCTGCAGGCACTGGAAGAGAAGTGGGATGTCTCCGTGGGAGAGCTCGTAGACGGTGAGTACTCGGTCATGTTCCGGTCACGCGATACGTACCGCTGTTTCCGCGAAGAGGCGCTCGACCTGGCAGAACCGGGCTCAGTATTCGAAGCCGACGTCCTCGATCTGCTACGCCCTGAGGCGGAGTTCGACGACCTCGTCGCACTCACATGGTGTCGGGACTTCGACGTGGCCATCACGCTCGGGAAGATCCTCGGCTCCCCCACGCGCTTGCCCTGAGTCCAAATTTCAAGGGTGGGCATGGGGTGGAGTGGTGCCTGATCCGAGGCCCTTTTCGCCGGAGTTGGCACGTCGACAAACGCCTCTTGAAGGGGCTGATCGAGAACCGCACGTCCTTGCCGAAGGAGTTTGATGGCTGAGTTCAGACAGGTTCGGTGTGCAACTCCCAGCATGTACAGCGGCTCACCAGTTGGGGGCGGAAGTGGGTCGGCGAATCCCTGTCCCGCGTCTATGCGGGACGCTGCGAGCCAACTTCCGGATTGAGCCCCGTACAGCTCCACCCATGCGTGAACATTGCGATTCACAGGGTCACCGCAGCCTGCAAGGCACCGGAGCCGACGCCATTCCCAGCTCCACGGGTCAAATGACCTTGTCACGGGTGCATCCTGGCCAAGCGGTGGCGGCGCGACAGCCCTCTGGGAGTGGATTGTGCCGACGACGGAAGTTGGTGAGGTACGGGCATCAGTTGTCTCTCGGTCCGAGGACGCACGGCGGAGCATCTGGCTGCAAATTACTTGGGCGCATCTATCGCCAGCCATTGAGGGAGACTTCCGGGCCTCCCGTGAGGTATCGATGAAGGGCGCTTGAAGTGGTGTCGACGAAATTCTCGGGTACTGCGGCGGCGTCGACCCAACGGACCTGGGAGTGCTTGCGGGGTTCGCGGTTCTCGGGTTCGCCGGTCCATTCCTCGGCGGCGAAGACGACGGTGAGGAAGCCGTTGGGGGATTCAACGCCCCAGGCTCCGTGGATGATGTGGGCGACCTTCAGGGCCTCCGGCTTCACCGTGAGGCCGGTCTCCTCGTAGAGCTCGCGGACCGCGGTCTCGGTGATGGGCTCGCCCGGTTCGCTCTTGCCGACGGGGAGGTCCCACTTGCCCTGGGCGAACTTGGCGTTCTTGCTGCGCTGGAGGAGGACCACGCGGTTGGTGGCCTTGTCGTGGACGATGACGGCCGCGACCAGCAGGGTCATGGAGTCGAGTGCCGGCTTGAGCGCCGGGGGGCGGTTGTCGGTCTGCTGGGCCACGGGGTTCCCTTCGTCGGGCGGGTTGTTGGGCATGTTAGGCGAGGGCCTCGCGGGTTCGGCGGGCGAGATCTGCCGCTCCAGGGACGCGGCGGCGCTGGTAGATCGCGAGCGTGGAGCGGATCGAGGTGATCGCCTTGCGGGTGCGGTCGGAGGTCATGCCTTCCATGAGGACCAGGGCCTGGGCCCAGGCCGCGACAGCTTCATCGGCGCGGGCCTGGGCGGCGAGGCTGTCGCCGAGGTCGGCGTGGGTGAGGGCGTGGACGCGCTTGTACTTCTCCGGGTCCCAGCGGGCGAACGCGTCGCGGTGCTGCTGTTCCGTACCGATGTGGTCGGCGAGGTCGGTCAGCGTGCGGGCGGTGTGGCTGGCCACGGTGCCGGCGGCAGGGCCACTGACGCGGGAGAAGCTGGGCTGGGGACCGTCCTCGCGCAGGAGTGCGTCTTCGGCGGCGAGGAGAGCACGAGCAGCCAAGGGGTTCTCACCGACCGCTGCGTAGGCGCGGGCGTGCGTGATGTGGAGGAGCGCTTCTGTCTGGCCGTCCACGTGGCCGAGGCCGCGCGCGAGCGCGCCTTTGACGAGGTCCACGCAGTGGTGGGGTTGCTTGAGGCTGAGGGACTGGTGGGCGAGGGCGCGCATCATCCAGGCGGCATGGCCGTGGGGGTCGGCTTCGCAGGCGAGCTGGTAACCGACCTGGTAATAGCGCTGGGCAGCGCCTTCGTGTCCAAGGTCGTGGTGCTTCCACCCTGCGAGGTAGGCGAGTTCGGCGACGGCGCCGAAGGCGGCCTGCCGTAAGACTTCTGTGGGGAAGCGTCCGCGCAGCATGGGGGCTGCCGTGTCGGCGAGGTACGCGGTGACTGTGGTCAGGCCGTGCCCGCCGCCGAGCCGTTCGTCGGCGGCGCTGAAGGCTGCCGTGATCTGTCGTACGACGTCGATGTCGTCGCTGCCGACGAGGGAGCGGGCGGTGCGGGCACGGAGCATCCGCGAGGTCGCTTCGTGATCGTGCAGGAGCGGCATGGCCACGCCGGCCGTGGTGAACGCGGCGATGGCGAGGAAGCGGCGGCGCTCGACGTCCGCGCGGCCGAGGTCGGTGACCGCGGTGACGGGGTCGGTGTCCGGTGGCGACTCCGTGTCGGGTGAGTGGAGGCCGAGCTCTGTTCGGGTGACGACGCGGCCAAGCCGCCGGGAGAGGGCTTCGGCGAGGTACTGGCCTGCCTGGCCGGACGGCGTGCGGGCACCGACCACCCAGTGGGAGATGGCCGACTTGTTGGTCTGGAGCAGTTCGCCGTTCTCGGCGGCGATGCGGCGTACATCCTTGGCGAGTGCCTCGTACGTGCACCCGGCGGCGTTGATCGTGTCGCGCAGGCGGGAGTTGGCGCTGGTCGGTGTCGGCATGATCGCCTCCGCTCCGGATCCGTAAACCGTGTATACCCCTTGACCTCGGTCACACCGTACCCACTCTGCGTAGCGGGCGGTTCACTTATCGACAGCCGCCCCACTCACGGCATCGCGGGCCGGGTGGCTCCCAAGTTCCGTACGCCCCAACGGGCTCGGGCATTCCTGTGCCCCGGTCCGGACGATTCAGAGACGGAGACACGGTGACCACTATCGACACCGCGACCATCACGGTCGAGTTGCCCGACGCCTTCGACCCGCGCTGGAACCGCCTGCCCGGCATCCAGGTGGACGGCCGGCGTATCACCATCGACCCGGCCGAGTACTTCTTCCGCTTCGAGTCCAGCACCTGGCTCGTCGCCGACTGGGAGTCGGTGAAGGCTCAGCTCCTGGACGTGGATGAGACGACCGAGAGCGCGGTCGAGCAGCTCGCGCTCGACTTCATCAAGAACCACGGCGAGTCCACCTCCGACGCGGCCCGCGTGCTGGCGACGGCGTACGGGGTGTACTCGTACCTCTTCCGCGAGGAGCACCTGGCAGGCCTCGGCCTCCCGCAGATCACTGCCGAGCACCTGAGGATGCTGCGCGAGGCGGCCACATTGATGGCGCTCAACAAGGTGGAGCTGGACGGGCACATCTCCAACGTCGGTCCGTGCTGGTTCTTCCCCGCCGCCACGTCCGTCGTCTTCGACCTGGACGACGCAACGGGCGGAACGCTGGACGAGGTCTACCACGGCGGCTGGTTCAACGAGCACCGCCGGATCGAGTCCATCAAAGCCCACGCCGCGCTCGGCGGCCGACTCGTGCACGGCTGCCAGTCCGTGCCGGACCAGTCCGGCGGCGTCGTCGCGCCCTACGGTGCCTCGATGGCCAACTTCCGTGACGACCTGGCCGAGTTCAAGGCGGGCTGGATCGACCAAGTCTACGCCCACCGCGTGACCGCAGCCGAGTAACCCACCCCCAGTACGGCTCCGGGGCGGGCCGGCTCGCGCGCGCCCGCCCCGGAGCCCACCAGTCCCCTGGAGACCCCCATGGCCCAGCGCCTGTCCGCCACCCTGCTGAACGACCTGTGCGCTCTCATCGGCAAGCCCCTCCCCGAACGTACCGAGATTCGCGTCTGGGGCATGTCCGGCGTCGAACGCGTCACCTTCCCCGACGGCACCACAGCCGTTTTCAAGTACGCCAAGGAGCCCTTCGATCGCGAGGCCCAGGCCCTGCGGATGGCCCACCAGCGCCAGCTCCCGGTCCCCGCGCTCCACGCCACCGCCATGCAGGACAAGTGGCTCGGGATGCTCATGGACGACCTCGCCACTCCTGTACGGGACGCCGACGACCTCGACGGTGTCGCCGCCGCCGTCATGCTCCACGCCGCCCGCCCCGCGGGCGGTCTGCCCCTCCTCGACGGGGCGGGCCTCGCAGCCCTGCCCGGCCGAGCCCTCGATCACCTCCAACGGCTGCGGAAAGTTGACCGCTGGGCGGACTGCGACGACATCGAGACCACGCTGGGGAAGATCTCCGCCGCAGCCGAGGCCCGTGTCCAGGGTGCGACGCTCGACCCCTTCGGCTGGGTCCACTCCGAGTTCCACCCCACGAGCGTCCACGTCGGGGAGAACGGCTGGCACCTCCTCGACTTCGCCCGCGCCTTCACCGGCCCCGGCCTGATCGACCTCGCCTCCTACCACGGCACCACCGACGTGCCGAGCCCCTTCCGACTGCGGGTGTTCTTGGAGCAGTACGTCACCGCAGGCGGTCATGAGGACGCCCTCGCCGCCCGGGGCGGCCTGGCTGCCGAGGCATGGGCCCTGGGCTGGCACCGCATGTGGGCCGTGGAGTGGTTCATGGAGCAGGCCATCCGCTGGATCGATGAACCGGCCAAGGACCCCGCGTACATCTCCGTCGTCCGCCGCCATCTGAACGACGTGGTCCAACTCCTGGAGGTCTAGGTGCTCGCCCAGACCTCCCCCTGGTACGCCCACGCAGCCCAGCGCACAGCCGCCGCCCCCGCGCACGCCCTCACCGCACCGTCCCGGATGGAATGGAGCACCCACGCGGGCATCGGTCCCGGCGCCGAGGTCCTGGGACGGGACCTGTCCGGTAAACGCGTCCTGGAGCTGGGCTGCGGCCCCGGCCACAACGTGGCCCACCTCGCGAAACACCACCAAGCCCGCGCCACCGGCGTGGACCTGATCGGCCTCCAGGTACGCCGGGCCCGCTCCCACTACGGCCACATCGACGGTGTCACGTTCGCCGCCGGCCACGCACTGCACCACCTGCAGGCCACCGGCCAGACCTTCGACGCGATCTACTCCGTCTTCGGCGCCGTCGGCCTCGTCGCCCCCGAGCTCCTCCTCGCCGCCATTTCGCGACGCCTGAAGCCTGGCGGTGTGCTGGCCTTCTCCGTCCCTCACCCGGCACGGGCCGGAAGACATCCATCCACGGACGACCGTCCGCGCGAGGACTACGTCACCATGCCCGACCGCACCCGACTGCCCCTCGCTCGATGGGAGTTCGACGCACGACGCTGGGGAGCCCACCTCTCCCGGACTGGCCTGGGCGTCACCTCGGCGGTGGAGCTGCGGCACCCGCGCCGAGACCCGTGGCCCACCACCCTCCTGATCACCGCCCGCAAACGCTGACCGACGGAGGCAATGATGCCCCTGCCCTACCTGCTCCTGGACATCGACGGCGTCCTCATCCCCTTCCCGGCCGCCGACGGCAGCACCCCGCCCACCCACGTCCGCCACACCGTCCTGCCCACCGGCCGGCACCCCGACGACCCCGTCCCCATCTGGCTCGACCCCAGCCAGGGCTGCATTCTCACCGACCTCGTGACCAGCGGACTCGTCACCCCCGTGTGGTGCACGAGCTGGCGCAAGGACGCCACCACGATCATCGGCCCTCTCCTGGGGCTGCCCGACTTCCCTTACCTCGACCTGCCTCGCCCCCAGATCACCACCAGCCACCCCGACGGCTACCTCTGGAAACGTGACCACGTCAACGACTGGCTGGCAGACGGCCCCGCCGTCTGGATCGACGACGACTTCACCAGCCTCGACCACGCCTGGGCGGCGGAGCGCACCGCCAGGGGAACGCCGACCCTCATCGTTCAGCCCGACCCACATCTCGGGCTGCAGCCCGAGCACCTGACCGAGCTCACGACATGGGTCTCGCAGTTACCCACAGCCCGCGCCGTCTGACGACTGAGGCCCTGGGTGTCGCGAGCAGCGAGGGCATCAGGGTGTTGCTCGTGCGTGAGCTGTATGCGGTCCGTGGCACGTATTGGCGCCGCTGATGTTGGTGTCGGCTGGAACACTGCGGCTGTGATCAACGAACCGCCCCCGGACCTTCCTGATGTTTCCGCCGGCTCCCTGGCACCCGCAGCACAGGCTGAACTCGCCGGAACCGCCTGGGAGGAGCTGCCGCATTTCTGCACGGGCCGGCATGGTGTGCCCGACACGCCTGACATCCTCGGCGCGGTGCTCGCCGCCGACCCGGTCCGCCGGGTGCGGGCGGTCGGGGATCTGTACCGGCTGCTCCTCAATCAGTCGCGGGTGTTTCCGGCAACCGCTCCGGCGGCCTTGGTCATCGCTCGTCTTCTGGATGATCCGCGCACCCTCACTGAAGACCGGTGGGAGCGCAGGGCCGGCCGGCGGCCGCTCCGCGCCGAACTGCTGAACTGGCTGGCTTCGTTCGCCGACATCGCCCGCCTGGACGTCGAGGACGGTATCGGGGTGGCGCAGGATCTGGCCGCTGCCCGTGCGGTACGGCCGGTGCTCCACGACCGCATCGCGGAATTTTGCGAGGGCGATGATCCATTGGTGAGGGAGGCCGCGCTCGCGGCCATCGCCCTGCTCCTGGCCGACCCCGCCCTCACCTCGTCCGTCCCCCGGTACGCACCCGCCGTCCGTACGATCCTCGCCGTGAGCGCAGATTCGTACTACCGGTGGATCGCCCGGGAACGCCTGGTGGCCTGGGGAGAAGACGTCACCGGTCTCCTCGCCGCAGAGAGGGAACACTGCGCGGCCCTGGACCGGGCGCACGCTCTGGCGGACGACCCGTTCGGGGAGGGCCAGGAGCAGGCGATCCGCTGGCTGGAGGAGCAACCCGAGGACACCACGGCTCAGGAACGACGTGGCCGCCGGTGTGAGGACCGGACCGCGCCCATGCAGGTGGCTCCGCACGAGCCGGCACCCGAGCCGCCCGTGGCCGTCCCGGGGAGCGAGGCAGGGGACCGCAGCCCGTGGCGAATCGCCAGGGAGGAGGAGCGCGCCGAGTGGACGTTCACGCCGTACATAGGAGTCGGCCCCCTGCACTTCGGAATGACCTTGGAGGAGATCACCAGCGCCCTCGGTGAAGGATCGGCAGCGTCGTCCTACTCCCATCGCGGCAAAGACCAACAGCTCAACTACGCTGACTTTGCCGAGACTGGGATCAGGGCCCTCTTCCAGGAAGGCCGCCTGGGGTGTATCGCCGTGGACGCCCTCACCGGTCCCCAGGTGAGACTGGGCACAGCCCCGCTGACCGGCTGCGCGCCTTCCCACGTGGAGGACTGGCTCGTCCACCGCACAACACGGCCCGGCAGCCTGGCGTACAGCGTTGCTGGCGATCCGGTCTTCGCCGACCTCGGCCTGGCGATCCGGCCCCAGCGGGCCGGCAACGCCGTCCTGAGCCGACCGCTCTTCCTGTTCCATAACTGGCTGGACCTGTGGCACTCGCTGCCCAGCGCGGAGTGGAACCACTTCTGAAGGTGGGGCGAGAGCATCTGACCAGACCGTCAGCGGTGCCGAGTGCGTTCTTCGGGCTTCATGGCCACTGGCGTGGCTGAGAGGTGTGGCGCGGTGGGCATGGGCGATGTACCGGTGACAGTGCTTCGCCTGCGTGCTGCCTGAACGCGCTTGCTCGGCTGAGCCGTCATGCGCCAGTTGAGGACCTCGGCGGGGTGATCGGCACGGATGAGTTCCCCCTGGGTGCCCACTTCGGCCAAGAGGCATCGAGGGTTGTGGCCGAGACCGAGTGGAACTGCGCCCGCAAGGCGCTCCAGGCGGCGGAGGGCGAGGCGGCCGGGCGTGAGGGCCGCAAGCCCGTCGGGCTGCCGCACATGGTGACCCACGACTTGCGGCACTTCTACGCCTCCGCGCTCATCGCGGGCGGGGCGAGCGTCAAGCAGGTCCAGATGGTCCTCGGCCACGCGTCCGCCGTCATCACGCTGCGGATCTACGCGCATCTGTGGCCGGGCGAAGAAGACCGCACCCGGTCCGTGATGGACGCCGTTCTCGGCGGCCTGCGGACCGGGTGCGGACCGGTAGGCGATCTGACCAGCGAAACCGCAGGTCAGACGGCCTAGCCAGAGATCAGGCCTTCTTGGTCTCCCAGAAGATCCGGTCGACCTCGGCGATGAGGTCCAGGGCCTTCTGGCCCGTCTTCGGGTCGTTCGAGCCCTTGGCCGCGGAGAGCGCCTTCAGGGTGTCGTTGATCAGCTGGTGCAGCTCCGGGAACTTCTCGAAGTGCGGGGGCTTGAAGTAGTCGCTCCAGAGCACCGAGACGTGGTGCTTCGCGAGCTCGGCGCGCTGCTCCTTGATCAGGATGGCGCGAGTGCGGAAGTCCGCGTCCTCGTTGGCCTGGTACTTCTCCTGGACGGCCTTGACCGACTCGGCCTCGATGCGGGCCTGGGCCGGGTCGTACACGCCGCAGGGCAGGTCGCAGTGGGCGCTGACCTTCACCTTGGGGGCAAACAGGCGGGAAAGCATGGAGCTGTCCTCCTCGTGATCGTCTTCTCAGGTGGGACATTACTCCGTGGAGCGCCGCTTTCCGTGGCTGCCCCAGGGGCTTAGGTCAAAAGTCCGGGGTGAGAATCGGGCCGTCGGCCGAATGTACGGAACCCCGCACGGGGCGATGTACTGACGATGTGCTGGAGGAGGACCGGGAGGTGCCGGAGATGCCGGAGCGGCGACAGGTGTCCGGAGGCAGGCGGGTGACGCGGCGTCCGTTGCAGGTCGTGGAGGTGACGGGCCCCTCGATGGTGCCCACGCTCTACCACGGTGACCTGCTGCTCGTGCAGTACGGAGCGCCCGTGCGCCCCGGAGACGTGGTGATCCTGCGTCACCCCTTCCAGCAGGACCTGCTGGTGGTCAAGCGGGCCACCGAGCGGCGGCCCGGCGGCTGGTGGGTGCGGGGCGACAACACCTTCGCGGGCGGGGACAGCACGGATTACGGGACCGTGCCGGAGGAGCTGGTGCTGGCCCGGGTGCGGGCCCGCTACCGGCCCCTGGCGAAGAGTCAGCGGTCGGTGACGGCGGTGCTGGGCTGGGCGGTCTCCGCGCTGCGGCCGGTGCGCTCGGCCTCCTCGCGCTTGCGGGCCCGGTAGGCCGCCACGTTGGCCCGCGTCGCGCAGCGGTCCGAGCAGTAGCGCCGGGAGCGGTTGGTGGAGGTGTCCAGGTAGGCGTTGCGGCAGGGGAGCGCCTCGCACAGGCCGAGGCGGTCCACGCCGTGCCCGGTGAGATGGAAGGCCAGCCCCATCGCCGCGATGGCCGCGTAGCCGGCGGTCGCGTTCGACGGGTGGTCGGCCAGGTGCATGTGCCAGTCCGGCCGGCCGTCCTCGTCCCGGAAATCGTGCCCCGAGATCTGCGGGCTCACCGGGAACTCCAGCAGCAGCGAGTTCAGCAGGTCGACCGCGAGGGTCTCGTCGCCGTCGTCGGCCGCCTCGAAGACCGCGCGCAGCCGCGCCCGTACGGAACGGAACCGGGTCACGTCCGCGTCCGTCGTGCGCCGTGCCGCCTGCTGATTGGCGCCGAACAGCTCCCGGACCGCCTCGACCGAGGTGAGGGCGTCCTTGTTACGGGCCGGCTCCTCGGTGTTGACCAGGCGCACGGCGTAGTCCGAGTAATAGGCCAGTTCCACTTGTAGTCCTTACGGTGTCGGTCTAGAGTCGGGGCATCGGCCAGTGTAATGGTCGGTTGGTGATAACGGGTATTACGGTATGACGTGGAGGCTGACGTGACGGAGACGGCTACGGGCACCGACTGGCAGTCCTGGCAGGAGAGCTGGGACCGGCAGCAGGAGTGGTACATGCCCGACCGCGAGGAGCGGTTCCGGGTGATGCTGGACATGGTCGAGGCGGTCGTCGGACCGGAACCGCGGGTGCTCGACCTCGCGTGCGGTACGGGAAGTATTACGGACCGGCTCTTCAAGCGGTTCCCGAAGGCCACGAGCACCGGTGTCGACCTCGACCCCGCACTCCTGGCCATCGCCCGCGGCACCTTCGAGGGCGACGACCGGGTCACCTTCGTCACCGCCGACCTCAAGGACCCGGACTGGACCGCCCGGCTGCCCCACACCTCGTACGACGCCGTCCTCACCGCCACCGCCCTGCACTGGCTGCACAGCGAGCCGCTCGCCACGCTGTACGGGCAGATCGGCGGTCTTGTCCGGGACGGCGGGGTGTTCATGAACGCCGACCACATGATCGACACCGGCACGCCCCGGATCAACGCCGCCGAACGCGCCCACCGGCACGCCGCGATGGACCGCGCCAAGGCCGCCGGGGCGCTGGACTGGGCCCAGTGGTGGGCCGTCGCCGCGAAGGACCCGGTCCTCGCCGCACCCACCGCCGAACGGTTCGCGATCTACGGCGAGCACGCGGACGGCGACATGCCCTCCGCCGACTGGCACGCCCGTACCCTCATCGCCTCCGGCTTCGGTGAGGCCCGCGCGGTCTGGGCGTCGCCCTCGGACTCGCTGGTGCTGGCCGTGAAGTAGGCGGCAGGCCGCGTACGGCGGCGAGAGGGGCGGGGCATGCGGACAACGGAGAGGGGCCCGGATGCGGGCCGCCGTCTCCGCGGCAGCCCTCACGGTGGTCGCCGCCGGGGCGTTCGCCCTGCCCCGGACGGGCGGTGACGCGGACACCGCGCACACCTCGGTGGCGTCGCCCGGGCCGTCCGCCTCCTCGCCGGACCACGCACCCGACAAGGCCGAACGGCTGGCCGCGCTGCTGCCGCCGGAGGTGGGGGAGACCGAAGAGGTCCCACTCCTCGCGCTCATCAAGAAGGCGACACCCGAACAGGCACGGACCACCTTCCTCGGTCCGCTGGACGGGCAGTACGCGTTCCGCAAGGGCGGCGGCGTCGGCTACCTGGTGCTCACCCTGGAGGACCGGGAGGCGGTGGAGAAGAAGACGGGCCGCCCTGCCGATCCGGCCGAGGACCTCTGCG
Source organism: Streptomyces sp. NPDC091289 (assembly GCF_044757365.1). NCBI lineage: Bacteria > Bacillati > Actinomycetota > Actinomycetes > Kitasatosporales > Streptomycetaceae > Streptomyces > Streptomyces sp. NPDC091289. Next base: position 156,361 of record NZ_JBIVUT010000020.1, on the reverse strand, counting down.
TCCGCGTGGGCCAGGAGCCGGCCCGTACCGACTGTGAGCGGGAGGTGCTCCCCGACGGCCGGGTGCTGGCGACGTGGCACGACGCGATGGACCACGAGGGCGACGACAGCGTCGGCTGGGGGCCCGAACTGGTCGGCCGGCTCACGCAGGCGGACGGCTCCCGGTTCCTCGTACGCTCCAGCACCGGTTTCGAGGGCTCCGGCACCCTGGGCCCGCTTCTTCCGGAGCCGCCGCTCTCCCGTCAGGAGGTGAAGGAGCTGGTCACCGGCCCCGAGGTGCTGCCCGAGGGCTGAGGGCGCGGACGCGCGGGAGGGCGGTACGGACCGGAGTCCGTACCGCCCTCCCGTGTGCGACGGGCCCCGAGGAGCCGGCTACAGCACCTTCGACAGGAACGACTTCGTCCGGTCGTGCTGCGGGTTGCCCAGTACCTCGCGCGGGTGGCCCGACTCGACCACCACACCGTCGTCCATGAAGACCAGCGCGTCGCCCACCTCGCGGGCGAAGCCCATCTCGTGGGTGACGACGATCATCGTCATGCCGTCCTCGGCCAGGCCGCGCATGACGTCCAGGACGTCACCCACCAGCTCCGGGTCGAGGGCCGAGGTCGGCTCGTCGAAGAGCATCAGCTTCGGCTCCATCGCCAGCGCGCGGGCGATCGCCACGCGCTGCTGCTGACCGCCGGAGAGCTGGGAGGGGTAGTTCTTCATCTTGTCGGCGAGGCCCACCCGGTCCAGCAGCTTCTCGGCACGGGCCCGGGCCACGGCCTTGGCCTCGCCCTTGACCTGGATCGGAGCCTCCATGACGTTCTCGATGGCCGTCATGTGCGGGAACAGGTTGAACCGCTGGAACACCATGCCGATGTCCCGGCGCTGGAGGGCGACCTCGCTGTCCTTGAGCTCGTAGAGCTTGTCGCCCTTCTGCCGGTAGCCGACCAGCTCGCCGTCGACCGAGAGCCGGCCGGCGTTGATCTGCTCCAGGTGGTTGATGCACCGCAGGAAGGTCGACTTGCCGGAGCCGGACGGGCCGACGAGGCAGAACACCTCACGCGGGGCGACCTCCAGGTCGATGCCCTTGAGGATGTGGGCGGCGCCGAAGGACTTGTGGACGCCCTCGGCCTTCACCATGGGAGTGGTCATGAGGAGGCACCTCCGGAGCGGTTGCTGAACGCGGCGAGGTTGATCTTGACGCGCTGCAGCGGCGTGAGCGGCAGCGAGCGCAGCGAGCCTCGGGCGTAGCGGCGCTCCAGGTAGTACTGGCCGACGCTGAACACGCTGGTCATCGTGATGTACCAGATGGAGGCGACGAACAGCATCTCCATGACCGCGTACGACGTGGAGCCGATCTGCGAGGTGGAGCGGAGCAGTTCGTTGTACGTGACCGCGTACACCAGCGAGGAGGTCTTGAGCATGTTGATGAACTCGTTGCCGGTCGGCGGGATGATCACTCGCAGCGCCTGCGGGAGGACCACGCGGCGCATGGTCTTGCCCTGCGTCATGCCCAGCGCGTGCGAGGCCTCCGTCTGGCCCTCGTCGACCGACTGGATGCCGGCGCGGCAGATCTCCGCCATGTAGGCGGCCTCGTTCAGCGCGAGCCCCAGCAGGGCGCACATGAACGGGGTCATGACGTCCGTCATCTCGTCCTTGTAGATGAACGGGATGTTCAGGACCGGGAAGATCAGCGCCAGGTTGAACCAGAGCAGCAGCTGTACGTAGACCGGGGTGCCGCGGAAGAACCAGATGTACAGCCAGGCCACCCAGCTGGTGACCGGGTTCTTCGACAGCCGCATCACGGCCAGCACGACGCCGAGGATCACGCCGAGGATCATCGCGAGGACGCTGATCAGCAGGGTGCGGCCCGCACCGGCGACGACGGTCTCGTCGAACAGCTTGTCGCCCACGGCGTGCCACTGGATGTTGCCCTGCGAGAAGGCGTACCCGAGGGCGACGAGGAGGCCGATGACCACGACGCCGCTGATCCAGCGGCCGACATGGCGGACGGGAATGGCCTTGATGTTCTCCGGGGCCGTGGTGGCGGCCTTGGAGACGGACACCTGGCCGGCCGGTGAACCGGCGGGTGTCTTGTCGAACTTGTCAGTCATCGTGACTGCCCTTCGGTGAAGCGTCCGGTCACTTGCCGCCGTTGACGGCGGCCTTGTCGATCGCTCCCGTGCCGGCGCCCCACTTGTCGAGCACCTTCTGGTACGAACCGTCGGCGATGATCGCGTCGACGGCCTCCTTCAGGGCGTCGCGCAGACCGGTGTTGGTCTTCTTGACGGCGATGCCGAACGGGCCGGCGTCGACCTGCTCGCCCACGACCTCGAACGCCTTGCCGCTGTCGGCCTTGGCGGCCAGGTCGACCGCGACCGGGTAGTCGTTGACACCGGCGACCGAGCCGCCGGACTTGACGCGGGTCTGCGCCTCGGTGTCGTTCTCGAACGACTCGATCTTGATGGCCTTCTTGCCGTCGTCCGTACAGGCCTTCGACTGCTTCTTGAGGGCCTCCTCGTACGTGGTGCCGCGCTGCACCGCCGCCGGCTTGCCGCAGAGGTCCTCGATGGAGTTGATGTTCTGCGGGTTGCCCTTCTTCGTGTACACGGCGGTACCCGCGAGGAAGTAGTCGACGAAGTCGACGCCCTCGCCCAGCTTCTTGCCGGAGTCGTCCAGACCCTCCTGGCGCTGCTTGTTGTCCGTGATCGACGACATCGCGATGTCGTGGCGCCCGCTGTTCAGGGCGGTGATCAGACCGTCGAAGGAACCCGAGGTGAACTCGAACTTCACACCGAGCTGCTTGCCGAGAGCCTCGGCCAGATCGGGGTCGACACCCACGATCTTGCCGTTCTCGACGGACTCCATCGGGGCGTATTCGGCATTCGTGCCGACCTTGATCACACCGGACTTCTGGTACTTCTCCGGCAGCTTCGAGAAGAGCGGCGCACCGCTCTTGGTCTCCTTGCCGCTACCGCTCTCCTGGGAGGCGCTGTCGGTCTGGTCGCCGCAGGCGGTGAGGAGCAGCGTGCCGGCGACCGCGATGGCGCCGACCGCCGCGATCCGGGCCCTGGCGGTCGTACGACGCGTGGTGCTTGCGGTCATGTCGGGATCCTCCGGCAGGTGAGGGTGAGGTGCTGGTGGGGCGGCTTGGCACGCACCTTCGAGTGTCGCCACCTCGTGTGAACGGCATCCTGCCATTCGGACTGGCCCATTCAGGGGTCCCGCCATGTCAAAATCGGATAACGGGCGACCCCCGAACATCAACGGCCGGTACCTCGGGACCGGACCATCTGTGGGGATTCATTCCCCTCGCCGGAGAATCTTCGGTGCGTCTCGACTGGTGGGCGGCATTTATACCGGTTTGCCGACTTGTCCAGATATTCGACTATGAGTCACGTCACCGCGTCGATATGGACTCGTCCGTAACACCGTTCGTCCGGTAAGAAAGACGTTTACACCCCTCATCCGGGGCTCAGGGCGCGTGTGCGGCGCGCCCGCGCGTATGTACCTCTCCCTGCCAGGGCGGGCCAACCGCTCGGTGCGGGGCACGTACGCGGTGCCCGCCCACCCCTCCTCAACCAGGAGTGGCCACCCTCAAACGATGAAGACTTAAGGGGTCAACACCATGGCAGCGGAGATCGTCAATCCTCGCAGCGACAGCACCACCGACAGCGGCATCCAGCGCACGAGCGCAGCGGACATCGGGGCCGACGAGCCCTTCGATCCGGCCTTCGCCCTCCACCGGGGCGGGAAGATGGCCGTGCAGGCCACCGTCCCGATCCGGGACAAGGACGACCTCTCCCTGGCGTACACGCCCGGTGTGGCGAAAGTGTGCAGCGCCATCGCCGACAACCCCGAGCTCGTCCACGACTACACCTGGAAGTCCCAGGTCGTGGCCGTCGTGACGGACGGCACCGCCGTGCTCGGCCTCGGCGACATCGGGCCCGAGGCGTCCCTCCCCGTCATGGAGGGCAAGGCCATCCTCTTCAAGCAGTTCGGCGGCGTCGACGCGGTGCCGATCGCGCTCGCGACCACCGACGCCGACGAGATCGTCGACACCGTCGTCCGGCTCGCCCCGTCCTTCGGCGGCGTGAACCTGGAGGACATCTCGGCGCCCCGGTGCTTCGAGATCGAGCGCAAGCTCCAGGAGCGCCTGGACATCCCGGTCTTCCACGACGACCAGCACGGCACCGCCGTCGTCACCCTCGCCGCCCTGCGCAACGCGGCGAAGCTCTCCGGGCGGACGCTCGGCGACCTGCGCGGCGTCATCTCCGGCGCGGGCGCGGCGGGCGTGGCCATCGCCAAGTTCCTGCTGGAGGCAGGCATCGGCGATGTCGCGGTGGCCGACCGCAAGGGCATCGTCAGCCGCGACCGCGACGACCTCACCGAGGTCAAGCGCGAGCTGGCCGAGCTCACCAACCGGGCGGGCATCTCCGGTTCGCTGGAGCAGGCGCTCGCCGGCGCCGACGTCTTCATCGGCGTCTCCGGCGGTACGGTCCCGGAGGCGGCGGTGGCCTCGATGGCCCCCGGTGCGTACGTCTTCGCGATGGCCAACCCGAACCCGGAGGTCCACCCGGAGGTCGCGCACAAGTACGCGGCCGTCGTGGCGACCGGCCGTTCGGACTTCCCGAACCAGATCAACAACGTGCTCGCCTTCCCCGGCATCTTCGCGGGTGCGCTCCAGGTCCGGGCCTCCCGGATCACGGAGGGCATGAAGATCGCGGCGGCCAACGCGCTGGCCGACGTGGTCGGCGATGAGCTGGCGGCGGACTACGTGATCCCGTCCCCGTTCGACGAGCGGGTCGCTCCGGCGGTGACGGCCGCGGTGGCGGCTGCGGCCCGTGCGGAGGGTGTGGCTCGGCGCTGAGTCCGCGCTTGAGCGGTTGTGGGTGGGCGGGGCCTGTCGGTACGGGCCCCGCCCGTGCACGTATAAGCCCCTGCGGCGTTTGAGGAGCGGGGTCGCCCACTCCAGCCTCTGCGGCGATTGAGCAGCGGGGGTCTGGGGGCGGAGCCCGGGGGGGGGGGGGGGGGGGGGGGGGGGGGGGGGGGGGGGGGGGGGGGGGGGGGGGGGGGGGGGGGGGGCGGGGGGGGGGGGGGGGGGGGGGGGCGCGGGGCCGGGGGGGCGCCCGGGCCGCGGGGGCCCCCCGCCCCCCCCCGCCCCCCCCCGCCCCCCCCCCCCCCCCCCCCCCCCCCCCCCCCCCCCCCCCCCCCCGGGGCGCGGCCCCGGACCCCGCTCCTCAATCGCCGGAGGGGCTTGATTTGCCCCCGGAGGGGCTGGATGTGCGGGCCTGCCTCCTCAATCGCCGGAGGGGCTTGATTTGTTGGCGTGCGTCACACGCGTAGGCGGTTACGCGGGTCCCCCCGCCCCGCCTATCGTCGAGCCATGTTCGCCGCCTACGCAGCCCGCATCGATCCCGACCGGCCCCTCGACGGCCTGGAACTGGGTGACCGCCCGGCCCCCGAGGCGCGTCCCGGGTGGTCCACCGTCACCGTTCGGGCCGCCTCCCTCAACCACCACGACCTCTGGTCCCTGCGGGGCGTGGGGCTCTCGCAGGACCGGCTGCCGATGATCCTCGGCTGCGACGCGGCCGGCGTCGACCAGGACGGCAACGAGGTCGTCCTGCACTCCGTCATCGGGCAGTCGGGGCACGGCGTCGGGCCGAAGGAGCCGCGCTCCATCCTCACCGAGCGCTACCAGGGCACCTTCGCCGAGCAGGTCACCGTCCCCACCTGGAACGTGCTGCCCAAGCCGAAGGAGCTCAGCTTCGAGGAGGCCGCCTGCCTGCCGACCGCCTGGCTCACCGCGTACCGGATGCTGTTCACCAACGCGGGCGTACGGCCCGGCGATTCCGTGCTCGTCCAGGGCGCGGGCGGCGGGGTCGCCACCGCCGCGATCGTGCTCGGGAAGGCCGCCGGGCTGCGGGTCTTCGCCACCAGCCGGGACAAGGCCAAGCGGGAGCGGGCGGTCGAACTCGGCGCGCTGGAGGCGTACGAGCCCGGCGCCCGGCTACCGCAGCGGGTGGACGCCGTCATCGAGACCGTGGGGGCCGCCACCTGGTCCCACTCCGTGAAGTCGCTGCGCCCCGGCGGCACCCTCGTCATCTCCGGGGCCACCAGCGGCGACCGGCCCGCGCACGCCGAGCTGACCCGGATCTTCTTCCTGGAGCTGAAGGTCGTCGGGTCCACCATGGGGTCCAAGGACGAGCTGGAGGACCTGCTCGCGTTCTGCGCGACCACCGGGGTGCGCCCGGTCATCGACGAGGTGCTGCCGCTGGACCGGGCCCGGGAGGGGTTCCAGCGGCTGGAGTCGGGTGACCTCTTCGGGAAGATCGTGCTCAGGCCGACCTCCTAGGTCTGCCAAGAACTCGTCGGTGACAGATACTTGAGGGATGTTCAGCTTTGCTGGTGAGATCTGCCCATGCGAATGGGCAGAGCACTCATGGCAGTTGTCGTCGCGTCCGTGCTCGCGGCGGGGGCCCTCGCCCCCGCCGCCTCGGCGCGCCCCGCACCCGCACCCGTACAGGCATCCGGCCACGGCATCCCGCCGCTGACCGACGACCGGGGGCGCACCCTCACCCTGCGTGGCTGGAACGTCGAGGACAAGGCGAACCGCGGCGAGGCCGCCCTCACCGCCATCACCGAACGGCACTTCCGCGACCTGCGCGCGAACGGCTTCAACTTCGCCCGGCTGCTGGTCTTCTGGGACGACCTGGAGCCCGAGCGCGGCCAGTACAGCGAGCGCTACCTCCGGCGCGTCGAACGCATCCTGGACTGGGCGCGCAAGCACCGTATCCACGTCCTCATCGACGCCCACCAGGACGTCTTCGGGCCCGCGTTCGGCCATCGGGGCATCCCCGCCTGGGCCACCAGGACCGACGGGCTGCCGTTCACCCCGAACCCCGACGACTGGTTCTCCGAGTACTTCGAGCCCGCCGTCCAGCGGGCCTTCACCCACCTCTACGAGGACCCCGACCTCCAGCGCGCCCAGGCCGCCATGTGGCAGGTCCTCGCCGAGCGCTTCCGCGACCACCCGGCCGTCATCGGCTACGACCTGATCAACGAGCCGATGGGTGAGCTGCGCGCGGGCGAGGACCTGCCGACCGCCGCCCGCCGCATCGAGGCCCAGCACCTCACCCCGATGTACAACCGCCTCGCCCGGGCCGTCCGCGCCAAGGACCGCTCCACCTGGCTCTTCGTCGAACCGACCCCCATCGTCGGCGAGGGTGTCCCCACCGGGCTGGGCCGGATCCAGGACCGCCGGACCGTCTACGCCCCGCACTTCTACAACACCGCCATGGAGGCGGGCGCCGACTACGACCCCTCGGCCGGCTGGATCGAGGCGTACGAGGCCGCCGTCACCGCCTATCCGGCCCGCCACCGGATGCCCGTGGTCGTCGGTGAATGGGGGCCGCTCAACAACTCCCTCCCCAACATGGGCCGCTTCTACCGCGAGGCCGTCGCCTCCCTGAACCGCTACAGCTCCGGCTGGGCCGGGTACGTCTGGTGCTACGGCGGCGGCTACTGCGCGGTCGACGAGCACGGCCGTTTCCGTACGAACAAGGAGCGGACGGCCACCCCGTACGCCCCGGCCGTCGCGGGCACGGTCCGCTCCGACACGTACGACGCCGCCACCCGCTCCTACCGCCTCGCCTACCGTGCGGCGGCCGCCCGCCCCGGCGTCACGGAGCTGTCCCTCCCGCCCTCACCCCGGGGCTGGCGTGTCTCCGTCACCGGACCGGCCCACGTCATCGGCGAGCCGTCGCGCGGGGGATGGCCCCTCGTTCTGGCATGGCCCGGGGCCGAGGTGGTGGTGACCGTGCGAGAAGCTGGCCCGCATGGACGAACTGACCACCCCTGAAGGGTTTCTGCTGCGCCCCTGGGAGCCCGCCGACGCCTCGGCGGTGCTCCGCGCCTTTGCCCCGGCCGAGATGGACCGCCAGACCGACCGGCCCGTGTTCGACCGGCCCGGGGCGCTGGCCTGGATCGCGGACCGTACGCGCGAACGGGGAGCGCGCACCGGCTACTCCTGGGCCGTCGTGGGGGAGGAGGGTGAGGCCCTCGGCGGTGTCGCCCTCGCCGCCGTCAACCGGACCCATGACACCGGCTGGGTCTCCTACTGGACCACGGAGACCGCACGCGGCCGGGGTGTCGCCCCGGCCGGAGTGCGGGCGCTGGCGCGCTGGGCCTTCGACGAGCTCGGGCTGTACCGGCTGGAGCTGGGTCACCGCACCGACAACCCGGCCTCGTGCCGGGTCGCGACCCGGTCCGGATTCGCGACCGAGGGCATCGAGCGGGCCAAGCTGCGCTACGGCGACGTCCGCCACGACGTCGAGCGCCACGCCCGCCTGGCCGACGATGATGTCAACTTTCATTGACGGGAGAGTGGTGTCAATGTAGGTTGACATCATGACCGAAGCAACGGATCTGGCCGCACGTGCCGGTGACCGCGACCCGCGCGTCGGGCTGCGGTCGGTGGCCGCGCTGCGGCGGCTGCTGGAGCAGCTCGAAGCCGTACAAGTCAGAAGTGCCCGCGTCCAGGGCTGGTCCTGGCAGGAGATCGCCGCCGAGCTGGGCGTCAGCCGGCAGGCCGTGCACAAGAAGTACGGGAGGCGTTGATGTTCGAGCGATTCACCCGAGGGGCCCGCGCGACCGTGAAGGGCGCCGTGGTCCGGGCCGAGCGCACCGGGGCCGACTCGGTCACCGAGGAGCACTTGCTGCTCGCGTTGCTGGAACAGGAGGGCGGCCGGGCCTCGTTCGCCGTCACCGCCCTCGGTCTCCACGACCGCCGCGCCTCCCTGGAGGCATCCTTCACCGAGGCCCGCCGCCGCGGCGGGCTGACCAGGGCCGACACCGACGCCCTCGCCGGCATCGGGATCGACGTCGGCGCGATCGTCTCCCGGGTCGAGGGAGCCCACGGCGAGGGCGCTCTGGACGCTGACCGCCGCAGCCGCCGGTGGTGGTCCGGGCACCGCCCCTTCACACCGGGCGCGAAGACCGTCCTGGAGAAGTCGCTACGGATCGCCCTGGGGCGCGGCGACCGGTTCATCGGCGAGGAGCATCTGCTCCTGGCCCTCACCGCGATGCCCGGAGTCGTCGCCGACGTCCTCGCCGAGCACGGCGCGACCTACACGACCGTGCGGCGCGCGCTGTACGGCCCCGACGCCGACGGGGGCCAGGAGGGGCACGCCCAGGCCGGATGAGCGATGAGCCCCCACGCACGGAGAGGCGGACGCCCGGTCCCGGACATCCGCCTCTCCGTCGCCCCCCCCGGGCTCAGGCCTTCGCCTCGTCCTCCGGCGTCAGGAGCGCCTCGATCCGCGCCGTCGCCGCTCCCAGGTGGCCGCGGGCCTCCGCGAGCTGGGCCTCCGTGACCCCGTGATCGCGGGCCGCGTCCCGGATGCCGTCGCGGAAGCGGTCCAGCAGGCGGTCCAGGTCGCGCACCGGGTCGCCGACCGACGGCACGTCCTGCCCCCAGTCCGCACCGGGGGCCGGGTCCTGGACGGGCGGGGCGGCGTCCGGCTCGGGCTTGCCGAACGGGGGCCAGGCGCCGGACCGCGCGAAGCCGCCGAGCTGGCCGGTGATCTCCGCAAGGCCTTCGCGTACGCCGGAGGGCCAGTCGCCCCGCGCGAAGTGCTCCTGCACCTGGCGGGCGGCGGTCTGCATCTGCTCGCGCGCCTTCTCCTGGGCCTCCTTGGCCTGACGGCGGGCCTGCTGGGCGTCCTCGCGGGCGCGCCGGGACTCGTCCTTCGCCCGGCGGGCCTGCTCCTTCCACTCCTGCTTGGCCCGGCGCAGCTCCTCCTTCGCCGTGCGCCACGCCTCGCTGTCGCCGAGGTCGCCCAGATTGCCGAAGTCGCCGAAGTCGCCGAAGTCGCCGAAGGGGGAGGACGGTTCGCTCTTCCCCGGTCCCTTCCCCTTCCCCTTGTCGCTTCCGGGCCCCGTCTTCGTGCCGTGCCGGGACTCCGACGCGGCCGCCCGCATGTCGCTGCGGAGCCGGCCCGCCGCGCCCCGTACGTCGTCGCGTATCTCGGCGGCCAGTTCGGAGACCGAGTCGCGGATCTCCAGCTCCAGGTCGGCCAGTTCGCCGCCGCGGCCCGCCAGCTCCTCGCGGCCGCCGTCGGTGATCGAGTAGACCTTGCGGCCGCCCTCGGTGGCGTGGGTGACCAGGCCCTCGGCCTCCAGCTTGGCCAGCCGCGGGTAGACCGTGCCGGCGGACGGGGCGTACAGGCCCTGGAAGCGCTCCTCCAACAGCCGGATGACCTCGTAGCCGTGGCGGGGGGCCTCGTCCAGGAGCTTGAGGAGATACAGCCGCAGACGGCCGTGGGCGAATACGGGAGGCATGTCAGAGAACCTTTCCGGTCGGCTCGGGGGCGTACGCGTCGTCCTCGGCGGGTGGCCTGCGCAGCAGGGCGATCGAACCGGACACGGTCGTCGCCCGCAGGGTCCCCGTCCCGGCGCCCAGCGTGCCGGTGATCTTCTTCGCCCCCCACTGCCCGCCGACCCGCAGGTCCTCGAAGGCGTTGGAGACGGCCCCGCTCGCGGTGTTCGCCTCGACCCTGGCGTCGGCCGGATGCGGCAGCCGGATCGCGATCTCGCCGGAGACCGAGGTCAGCCGGATGTCCGTGGGCTTCCCGGACGGGTCGACGTCCAGCACCATGTCACCGCTGACCGACTCGGCCCGGACCGAGGCGCCGGACCCGTCGACCACCGTCAGATCACCGGACACGGAGTGGAAGCGCAGGTCCCCCGTCACGCTCTGCGCCTCCAGGCTGCCCGACACGGACTCCCCGCGCACCGCGCCGGTCAGCCCGACGAGCGTGGAGTCCCCGGTGATGCCGCGGACTTCCGTACGGCCGCTGATGCCGGAGACGACGGCCCCGGCGCCGATCACGCCGACCTCGACCGAGGACGCGGCCGGCACGACGAGCGAGACGACGGCGCTGCGGCGGCGGCCCTTGGGGTCGAACCAGCGCAGGAAGTCCTGCCAGGGCAGATCCTCGTAGGCCACCGTGAGCCGGCCGCCCTCCTGCGTCACGATCAGCGGCGGGCCCTCGATCGCGGAGATCTCCAGCCGGGCGTCCGGCTCGTCGGTCCCGACCACGTTGACCGTGCCGTCGACGATGCGCACGTGGAGCGCCGCCACCGGATCGTCGAAGGCGAGCTTCCGCGGCTCGGCGATGGTCCATGTCGACACAGGCATGGATGTGACCTCCCGGAAAGCGTGGCGACGCAACATATCGCGTCTCGTTCAGAACACGATATATCGCGGATGGGGGAAGTCAAGAGAAGTTGGCCCGGGGTGAAGTACACGCAACCGCATCAAACATGGGCATATTGGCCTAGCGTGTGAGCCATGAACGCGACACCCACCGGGGCCCTCCTGCTGTGCCGGGCCGCCCCCGAGACCGTACGGCCGCTCGCCCACCTGCTGCGCGAGCAGATGCTGCTGGCCCGCGCGGGCCAGGAGTGGAGCGTGCTCGTCCCGGAGGGGAAGCCCTGGCGGACCGGGGGCGGGACCGGGGCCGGGGGCGCGGAGCAGGACGCCGAGCCGGTCGACCGGGTCCTCGGCGGCTGGGCCACCGCGCTCGCCGTCGGCTCCACCTGGCCGGTGCTCGCCCTGTGGTGGGACGCCGACCGGGCCGGGTACACCCTCGCCGCCGGATTCCGCCGGCCCGTGGGCTACATCTGGCTGACCGACGGCACCCCGGTGGGCGAGGACGAGGCCATGCGCACCTTCGCGGTTCGCCTCGGTCTCGACCCGGTGCTCGGCGTGCAGGCGCTGGAAGAGCTGACCCGCCCCGATCCGGACGCCGCCGCGGACGCCCGGCTGCGCGGACTGCTCGCCGTCCTCGGCGGCACCGGGCTGACCCTGCCCGCCGGACTCTCCCCGGGCGAGAGCGCCGACCGGCTGCGCAGCGTCGCGGCGGTGCAGCGCGGGGTGGAGCAGGTCGAGTGGGCCGGCTGGCGTGATGCCGTACGGGTCGAACTGGACGCGGTCGAGAGCAGCCGGATCGGTCCGTGGGTACGCGGCCCGCGCGCGCGGGCCGTCGCCGCCGTCCAGCTCGCGGCCGGGCTCCCGCTCCTGCTGTGGGGCGCCCGCCGGCGCAGCGGCGGCTGGGCGGCGGCCGGCGCGGTGCTCCTCGCGCAGGGCGCGCTGGGACTCGCGTACGAACGGGCCAGGGCGGGCGCCTCCTAGAGCCGGACAGGCCTGGGGCGGTTACGCGTCCTCGTCGTCCTCGTCGTCCAGCCGTGCCAGCCAGGTCGCGAGGCGCTCGACCGGCACCTCGAAGTCGGGGTTGAGATCGACGAACGTCCGCAGCTGCTCGGCGAGCCACTCGAAGGTGACCTCCTCCTCGCCGCGTCGCTTCTCCAGTTCCTCGATGCCACGGTCCGTGAAGTACATGGGAAAAGGATAGCGAGGCCCGGAGGCCTCGGAGACGCCGGAGACCCGGCCCCGCGACGAGCGCGGAACCGGGTCCCCGGGGTGTTCGGCGTTACGGTCCTCAGGCCTCGAAGACCTCGTTGACCAGCTGCGTCTGCTCCGCCTGGTGGCGCTTGGCCGAGCCGACCGCCGGGGACGAGCCGTGCGGCCGCGAGATGCGGCGCAGGCGCTCGCCGTGCGGCACGTCCGAGCCGACCGCGAGGTCCAGGTGGTCGATCAGGTTGAGCGCGATGAACGGCCACGCACCCTGGTTCGCCGGCTCCTCCTGGGCCCAGAGGTACTTCTCGGCGTTCGGGTACTTCGCGATCTCGGCCTGGATCTCCGCACCCGGCAGCGGGTACAGGCGCTCGAGCCGGATGATCGCCGTCTCCGTGTCGCCGCGCTTCTCCCGCTCGGCGTCCAGGTCGTAGTAGAGCTTGCCCGCGCAGAAGACGACCTTGCGGACATCCTCGGCCTTGACCGACGCGTCGCCGATCACCGGGCGGAAGCCGCCGGTGGTGAACTCCTCGATCGTCGAAGCCGCTGCCTTCAGACGCAGCATCGACTTCGGGGTGAAGACGATGAGCGGCTTGTGGTGCGGGTTGTGCACCTGCCAGCGCAGCAGGTGGAAGTAGTTCGACGGGAGGGTCGGCATCGCGACCGTCATGTTGTCCTGCGCGCACATCTGGAGGAAGCGCTCCGGGCGGGCGGAGCTGTGGTCCGGGCCCTGGCCCTCGTAACCGTGCGGCAGCAGCAGCGTGACGCCGGAGGTCTGGCCCCACTTCTGCTCGGCCGAGGAGATGAACTCGTCCACGACGGTCTGCGCGCCGTTGACGAAGTCACCGAACTGGGCCTCCCAGATGACCAGCGACTCCGGACGGGCCAGCGAGTAGCCGTACTCGAAGCCCATCGCCGCGTACTCCGAGAGCAGCGAGTCGTAGACGTTGTACCGGGCCTGGTCGTCGGCGAGGTACAGCAGGGGGGTGTAGTCCTCGCCGGTGACCTGGTCGACCAGGACCGCGTGGCGCTGGCCGAACGTGCCGCGGCGGGTGTCCTGGCCGGCGAGCCGGACCGGGGTGCCCTCCATCAGCAGCGAACCGATGGCCAGGGTCTCGCCCATGCCCCAGTCGATCGTGCCGTTCTCCACCGAGGCCGCGCGACGCTGCATCTGCGGCATCAGACGGGGGTGGACGGTGATCGACTCGGGGATGTTGACCTGCGACTCGGCGATCCGCTTGACGACCTCGGCGGAGACCGCGGTCTCCAGGGCCACCGGGAACGCGGCCTGCGGCTCCGGGACGTGCGGGGCGGCCGGCTGCGAGGTGGCCTCGCGGACCTCCGCGAAGACCTTCTCCAGCTGACCCTGGAAGTCCTGGAGCGCCTGCTCCGCCTCTTCCAGCGTGATGTCGCCGCGACCGATGAGGGACTCGGTGTAGAGCTTGCGCACCGAGCGCTTCTTGTCGATCAGGGTGTACATCTGCGGGTTGGTGAACTCCGGGTTGTCGCCCTCGTTGTGACCGCGGCGGCGGTAGCAGATGAGGTCGATCACGACGTCCTTGTTGAACGCCTGCCGGAACTCGAAGGCGAGCCGCGCGACACGGACCACGGCCTCCGGGTCGTCACCGTTGACGTGGATGATCGGCGCCTCGATCATGCGCGCCACGTCGGTGGCGTACATCGAGGAGCGCGAGGACTCCGGGGCGGCGGTGAAGCCGACCTGGTTGTTGATCACCACGTGCACGGTGCCGCCGGTGCGGTAGCCGCGCAGCTGCGACATGTTGAGCGTCTCGGCGACGACGCCCTGGCCCGCGAAGGCCGCGTCGCCGTGGAGCGCGACCGGCAGGACCGTGAAGTCCGTGCCGCCCTTGTTGATGATGTCCTGCTTGGCGCGGGCGATGCCTTCCAGGACCGGGTCGACCGCCTCCAGGTGCGAGGGGTTGGCGGCCAGCGAGACCTTGATCTGCTCGCCGTCCAGACCGGTGAAGGTGCCCTCGGCGCCCAGGTGGTACTTGACGTCGCCGGAGCCGTGCATCGAGCGCGGGTCGAGGTTGCCCTCGAACTCGCGGAAGATCTGCGCGTACGACTTGCCGACGATGTTCGCCAGGACGTTCAGCCGGCCGCGGTGGGCCATGCCGATGACGACCTCGTCGAGGCGGGCCTCGGCGGCGGAGTCGATGACCGCGTCGAGCAGCGGGATGACGGACTCGCCGCCCTCCAGCGAGAACCGCTTCTGGCCGACGTACTTCGTCTGCAGGAACGTCTCGAACGCCTCCGCGGCGTTCAGCCGGCGCAGGATGCGCAGCTGCTCCTCGCGCTCGGGCTTCGGGCGCGGGCGCTCGACCCGGTCCTGGAGCCACTTGCGCTGCTTCGGGTCCTGGATGTGCATGAACTCGATGCCGGTGGTGCGGCAGTACGACTCACGGAGCACGCCGAGGATGTCGCGGAGCTTCATCATCGTCTTGCCGGCGAACCCGCCGACCGCGAAGGACCGCTCCAGGTCCCACAGGGTGAGGCCGTGCTCGGTGATGTCCAGGTCGGGGTGCTTGCGCTGGTGGTACTCCAGCGGGTCGGTGTCGGCCATGACGTGGCCGCGGACCCGGTAGGAGTGGATCAGCTCGAAGACCCGCGCGGCCTTGGTGACGTCGTCGTCGTGCGAGGCGTCGATGTCCTTGAGCCAGCGGACCGGCTCGTAGGGGATGCGCAGCGCCTTGAAGATCTCGTCGTAGAACTCGTTCTCGCCGAGCAGCAGCTGGGAGAGGACCCGCAGGAACTCGCCGGAGGCGGCGCCCTGGATGACCCGGTGGTCGTAGGTCGACGTCAGCGTCATGACCTTCGAGATGCCGAGCTTGTTCAGGGTGTCCTGCGACGTGCCCTGGAACTCCGCCGGGTAGTCCATCGCGCCGACGCCCATGATGAGGCCCTGACCGGGCATCAGGCGGGGCACCGAGTGAACGGTGCCGATGCCGCCGGGGTTGGTCAGCGAGGCGGTGACGCCGGAGAAGTCGTCCATGCCGAGCTTGCCGATGCGGGCGCGCCGGACGATGTCCTCGTACGCCTGCCAGAACTCGAAGAAGTTGAGCGTCTCGGCCTTCTTGATGGCCGCGACGACCAGCTGGCGGTCGCCGTTCGGCTTCACCAGGTCGATGGCCAGACCCAGGTTGATGTGCTCCGGCTTGACCAGGGTCGGCTTGCCGTCCTTCGTGGCGAAGGAGTAGTTCATCGACGGCATGGCCTTGAGGGCCTGCACCATCGCGTACCCGATGAGGTGCGTGAAGGAGATCTTCCCGCCGCGGGCGCGCTTGAGGTGGTTGTTGATGACGATGCGGTTGTCGAAGAGCAGCTTCACCGGGACCGCGCGGACGGATGTGGCCGTCGGCAGCTCCAGCGAGGCGTTCATGTTCTTCGCGACGGCGGCCGAGGGGCCGCGCAGCGTCACGTACTCCGGGCCGGCCGGGGCCTCGGTGGCCTCGTCGGCCTTGGCGGGCGCGGCGGCGGGCTTCGCCGTCGCGGGCTTCGCCGGAGCCGGGGCCGGGGCCGCCGGGGCGGCCTTGGCCGGTGCGGGCTGCGCGGGAGCCGCCGGAGCGGCTGCGGGCGCGGCCTTCGCCGGGGCCGGGGCGGCCGCCGGAGCGGGCGCGGCCGGTGCGGCGGAGGCCGGAGCCTCCGTCACCGGGGCGCCGGGAACGGGCTTGTCCGCCGTGCCGGAGGCACCCGGCTTGTAGTCGGCGAAGAAGTCCCACCAGGCGCGATCGACCGAACTGGGATCCTGGAGGTACTGCTGGTAGATCTCGTCGACGAGCCATTCATTGGCGCCGAACGCCGCGGCCGGGTTGGTGCCCGGTCCGGCTTGGTCGGTCGAGATGCTCGAGTTACTGGGGGACTGAGACGACACGGCGGCAACCGCCCTCTTCCGCTTCACAAGGTGATGGACAGCGGAAATCAAGGCTACGCCCCCCGAACCGTTCCTTGCAGGCCGGGCCGGTGCTTCGTCGTGCACATCACATCGGAAGGCGGGTTTCGGCGCAGGAAATGGCGGGAAACAAGCGAGGTTCCACTGCACTTCGGGTACGCAGGACCACAGGGACGGTCTTCCGACCGCATCCCCTGGCGGTCCCTTGCTGGCAGGACACGGATGAACGCGCCCTTCCGGTTCGACCCTATGTCAACCGCGCCGTCAACCGCGCTGCCCGGGAATTCCCGGGAGGGTGACCTGGATGCGGCAGCCCCGTACGGATTCGGCCACCCCGATCCGGCCGCCGTGCAGATCGACCGCCCAACGGGCGATGGCCAGACCCAGTCCCGTACCGCCGTCGCTCCCCGGACCGTGCGGGGACGGCGCCTGACCCCGGTTGAAGCGCTCGAACACCCGGTGGCGCTCCGCCTCCGGGATGCCGGGCCCCTCGTCGACGACCTCCAGCTCCAGCGACTCGGGGTAGGCCCCGCGCCGCGCGAGCACCGTCACCCGGCCGTGCGGCGGGCTGTGCTTGACCGCGTTGTCGATGAGGTTGGCGACCACCTGGTGCAGCCGCTCGGCGTCCGCGTGCGCGGTGAGCTCCGGCGGTGAGACGTCCAGGTGCAGATGGACGTCCGTACGGGAGTGGTTGCCCGAACCGGACGACAGACGTCGGTGCGAGGCGGCGAGATTGGCCTCTTTCAGTACGCCCGAGAGATACGGCCACACCTCGAAACGGCGTGCCTTGAGCGCCACCACCCCGTTGTCCAGCCGCGACAGGTCCAGCAGCGTCTCGACCAGCCGGCCCAGCCGCTCCGTCTGCTTCAGCGCCGTGCGCATCGTCTCCGGATCGGCGGCGGACACCCCGTCCACCACGTTCTCCAGCACGGCTCTCAGCGCCGCGATGGGGGTGCGCAGCTCATGGCTGACATTGGCGACCAGCTCTTTTCGATGCCGGTCCTCCGCCTCCAGATCGTCCGCCATGCGGTTGATCGTCTGAGCCAGATCGCCCAGCTCGTCCCGCCGCCCGGCACCGCTCACCCGGCGCGTGTAGTCGCCGTGCGAGATGGACCGGGCCACCGCTCTCATCTCGTCCAGCGGCGCCGTCAGACCGTGCGCCACGAACTGGGTGATCAGCAGCGTCGCGATCACCGAGAACACGGTGATGAACTGGAACTCGGTGCGGGTCCGCAGGGCGACGATCAGCAGCCCGGTGGTGATGAACACCGAGACCACGACGAGCGTGCCCAGCTTGGCCTTGATGGAGAAGGACCGCATTCCGGGCCCTGGCCAGGTCATGGCGCCGGAGTCTCCAGGGCGTAGCCCACGCCGTGCACGGTACGGATCCGCTCCGCGCCGATCTTCCGGCGCAGCGCCTTGATGTGACTGTCGACCGTGCGGGTGCCCGAGGCGTCCGCCCAGTCCCACACCTCGGCCAGCAGCTGCTCCCGGGAGAGCACCGCACGCGGGGTGTTGGCGAGGCAGACCAGCAGGTCGAACTCGGTCGGCGTGAGGTGGACGTCCTCGGCGCGCACCCGGACCCGGCGCTGCGCGTGGTCGATCTCCAGCTCACCCAGACGCAGTATCCCGCTGCGCGGGGTGACGGCGGCCAGCGCGGCCCGCTCCACCCGCCGCAGCAGCACGTGCACCCGGGCGGCCAGCTCCCGCATGGAGAACGGCTTGGTCATGTAGTCGTCGGCGCCGACCCCGAGCCCGACCAGCATGTCGGTCTCGTCGTCGCGTGCGGTGAGCATCAGCACCGGCACCGGGCGCTGCGCCTGCACCCGGCGGCAGACCTCCAGGCCGTCGAAGCCGGGAAGCATGATGTCGAGCACCATCAGGTCGGGCTGCCAGGCCTCGGCCGCGTCCACGGCCGCGGGGCCGTCCAGCGCGGTCTGCACCAGGAAGCCCTCCGCCCGCAGCCGGGCGGAAATGGCGTCGACGATCGTGGCGTCGTCCTCGACCACCAGCACCCGGCGCTGAGCCCCCGGGGTGGCCGCGACGCCGTTGTGGGTGGTGTGTGTCTGTTCCATCGCCCCGCCCCTGCCCGTTCTCGCGGGAGCCATTCCCCCGGAGGCACGGTCTTCGCTCGTGGATTTCGTGGGTGATCCCGTGTGCCGGTCAGCAGCGTAAAGGCAGCGGAGGGCTCCCGGCTACGCAGGGTGTTGCCCCGGAGGTGCGCGTTCATGCCTGCCGGGCAACCGGATCGTCGTCCTTGTACCGGTTGACCCGTGCCACCGCCGGGCCGTGCATACCGGGAGGGGGGTTCAGGCGGCCCGGAGTGCGAGATGGACCACGTCGGGCACACCTCGGGCAACGGCCACCTCTTCCGTCCTAACCCCGCTGAACCCGGCATTCCGCAACGCCTGTTCGAAGGCCGTCGACGGCTGCGCGGACCAGACGGCGAGCACGCCGCCCGGGGTCAGCCGGTCGTGACAGTGCGCGAGTCCGGCGGCGGAGTAGAGGCTTCCGTTGTCCTCCGTGACCGTCCAGTCGGGCCCGTTGTCGATGTCCAGGCAGAGCGCGTCGTAACGCTCCGTGGCCGTACGGAGGTGGGCGACGAGATCCGTGTGCAGGATCCCGGTCCGGGGGTCGGCCAGCGCCGGCCCGGAGATCCGGTCCAGCGGCCCGGCCCGGTGCCAGTCCACGATCGCCTGCTCCCGCTCCACGACCACGATCCGCCCCCAACGCCCCTCCTCGGCGGCCCGCACCAGCGAGAACCCGACGCCCAGACCGCCGATCAGCACGGACGGGCCGGTGCGCCCGGCGGGCAGGGCGGCCAGCGCGGCGTCGATCAGCAGCCGCTCGGAACGCCCGTCGGAGGTGTCCATCAGGAAGCAGCCGTTGGCGATGATCTCGAAGTGCTCGCCGCGCCCCCGCAGGACGACCTCGCCGAAGGGGCCCTCGCGGCGGTCGAGGACGAAGGGGGTGCCGTCGGCGGGGCGCGTCGGCATCGGGGCCGGGGCGTGCGGTGCGGACATCGCGTCCATCGAAGACATGGTGTGGCTCTCCGGTCTCCGGTCGTAGCGGTCGGTGTCCGCCATCCTGTCCCGCCGCCCGGGGGGAATGCCAGCGGGTTCCCCCTCCGGGGGCGGGGAACAACGGTCCGTCCCGCGGTGCTGCCGTAAAGGCGGCCCGGGGACCGGAACGTGCCTGATCGCTCAGAGCGAACAAGTGCTGGGGAACATTCGGCGGCTCAGGAGCATTGAGTCCACATAGCTCAACTTGCCTGCCGAAGGGGAGATCATGACTAACGAGTCCCAGGCGTTCACACCGATCGACCTGCCCGTGCTGCCGCTCGACGACGAGGTCGTCCTGCCCGGCATGGTGGTGCCGCTGGACCTGTCCGACACCGAGGTGCGCGCCGCCGTCGAGGCCGCGCAGGCCGCCGCCCGCCCCGGCGGCGGCAAGCCCGAGGTGCTGCTGGTCCCGCGGATCGACGGGACGTACACGGGGACCGGCGTCCTCGGCACCGTCGAGCAGGTCGGACGCCTGTCGGACGGCGACCCGGGCGCACTCATCCGGGCCCGCGACCGGGTCCGCATCGGCGCCGGGACCAGCGGCCCCGGCCGGGCGCTCTGGGTCGAGGGCACCGTCCTCGACACCGCCGCCCCCGACCCGCTGCCCGGCTCCGCCGCCGAGCTCGTCAAGGAGTACAAGGCGCTCGCCACCAGCTGGCTGAAGAAGCGCGGCGCCTGGCAGGTCGTGGACCGGGTCCAGCAGATCGACGATGTCTCCGCGCTCGCCGACAACTCCGGATACTCGCCGTTCCTCACCACCGCCCAGAAGGTCCAGCTCCTGGAGACCGTGGACCCGATCGCCCGGCTGAGGCTCGCCATCCAGTGGCTGAGCGAGCACCTCGCCGAACAGGACGTGGCCGAATCCATCGCCAAGGACGTCCAGGACGGCGTCGACAAGCAGCAGCGCGAATTCCTGCTGCGCCGCCAGCTGGACGCCGTACGCAAGGAGCTCTCCGAGCTCAACGGCGACCCGGAGGACGAGTCCGACGACTACCGGACCCGCGTCGAGGCCGCCGACCTGCCCGAGCACGTCCGCGAGGCCGCGCTCAAGGAGGTCGAGAAGCTGGAGCGGTCCAGCGACCAGTCTCCCGAGGGCTCCTGGATCCGCACCTGGCTGGACACCGTCCTCGAACTGCCGTGGACCGAGCGGACCGAGGACGCCTACGACATCCGCGGCGCCCAGGAGATCCTGGACGCCGAGCACGCCGGCCTCGCCGACGTGAAGGAACGCATCACCGAGTACCTCGCGGTGCGCAAGCGCCGCGCCGACCGGGGCCTGGGCGTCGTGGGCGGCCGTCGCGGCGGCGCGGTCCTCGCCCTCGTGGGCCCGCCCGGCGTCGGCAAGACCTCGCTCGGGGAGTCCGTCGCGCACGCCATGGGCCGCAAGTTCGTCCGCGTCGCGCTCGGCGGTGTCCGGGACGAGGCGGAGATCCGCGGCCACCGGCGTACGTACGTGGGGGCGCTGCCCGGCCGGATCGTGCGGGCCATCAAGGAGGCCGGTTCGATGAACCCGGTCGTCCTGCTCGACGAGATCGACAAGGTCGGCTCCGACTTCCGGGGCGACCCGGCCGCCGCCCTCCTCGAAGTCCTCGACCCGGCGCAGAACCACACCTTCCGCGACCACTACCTGGAGGTCGAGCTCGACCTCAGCGACGTCGTCTTCCTGGCCACGGCCAACGTCCTCGAAGCCATCCCGGAGGCCCTGCTCGACCGCATGGAGCTGGTCCGCCTCGACGGCTACACCGAGGACGAGAAGGTCGTCATCGCCCGGGACCACCTGCTCCCGCGCCAGCTGGAGCGAGCGGGTCTGGAGAAGGACGAGGTGGCCCTGGAGGAGTCGGCGCTGCGCAAGCTGGCCGGTGAGTACACCCGCGAGGCGGGCGTACGGAATCTGGAGCGGGCCGTCGCCCGGCTGCTCCGCAAGGTCGCGGCCCAGCACGAACTGGGCGACCGCGAGCTGCCGTTCACGGTGACCGACGCCGATCTGCGCGGCCTCATCGGCCGACCGCACCACGTGCCCGAGTCCGCCCAGGACCCGGCCGAGCGCCGCACGGCGGTGCCGGGCGTGGCCACCGGGCTCGCGGTGACCGGGGCGGGCGGTGATGTCCTCTTCGTCGAGGCGTCGCTCGCCGACCCGGAGACCGGGGCGTCCGGACTGACCCTGACCGGTCAGCTCGGGGACGTCATGAAGGAGTCGGCGCAGATCGCGCTGAGCTTCCTGCGGTCGCACGGCGCGGAGCTGGAGCTGCCGGTCGCGGACCTCAAGGACCGGGGTGTGCACATCCACTTCCCGGCGGGCGCGGTCCCGAAGGACGGCCCGAGCGCCGGTATCACCCTGACGACCGCGCTGGCCTCGCTGCTCTCCGGACGCCTCGTCCGTACGGATGTGGCGATGACCGGTGAGGTGTCGCTGACCGGACGGGTGCTGCCGATCGGCGGCCTCAAGCAGAAGCTGCTGGCGGCCCACCGCGCGGGCATCACCACCGTGGTGATCCCGCAGCGCAACGAGGCCGACCTGGACGACGTGCCGGCCGAGGTGCTGGAGAAGCTGGACGTCCACCCGGTCACCGACGTCCGCCAGGTGCTGGAGATCGCCCTCGCCCCGGCCTCGGCCCGGACCGAGGACCGGACGGGGGGCAGGATCCCGGCCGCGGCCTGACCGCCACGCAGTGACGGGCGCGGTATCAGGTACGCGACCGGTACGGACGGCCCGCTTCCCGAGTCAACGGGGGGCGGGCCGTTCCGTGTGCCGTACGTACCGGTCAGGGGCGGTAGATCGTGCCCGGCTCCGGCTCGGCGGGGGCCATCAGTTCGGGGACGGTCACGAAGGTGTAGCCGTCCTTCTGGAGCGCGTCGATGATCCCGGGCACGGCGGGCACGGTGCCCTTGTAGATGTCGTGGAGCAGGATGATGCCGTCCTTGCTCGCCTGGTCCAGGATCCGCTTCTTGATCAGCGCGGAGTCATTGGTCGAGTAGTCCTTGGCGGTGGCGCTCCACAGCACCTGGGAGAGCCCCAGGTCCTTGCTGATGTCCGAGACCGTGTCGTCGGTGCGGCCCTGCGGCGGGCGCATCAGCCGGGGCTTCTTGCCGGTGATCTTCTCGATGGCCAGCTGGGTCTTCTCCAGCTCGGCGCGTATCTCGTCCGGCTTCCGGTCGGTGAGGACCTGGTGCGTCCAGGTGTGGTTGGCGACCTCGTGACCCTCGTCCTCGATGCGCTGCACCACGTCGGGGTGCTTGATGACGTGGTGCTTGCCCAGCAGGAAGAAGGTGGCGTGCACCTTCTTCTCCTTGAGGATGTCCAGCAGCTCCGGGGTGTCCTTGCCCGGCCCCGCGTCGAAGGTCAGGGCGATGCACTTGGCCTTGCGGCAGTCCACCGGCCCGAACGAGCCCTTGGCGTCCGAGGCCGCCTCGCCCCGGGCCGAGCCCGGCGCCGTCGTGTCCATCGAGCAGCCGCTCAACGTCAGTGTGAGCGCCGTCACCAGCGCCGCGGTCAACCCCATCCCTGACAACGGCATCTTTCTGGGCACGACGCATCACTCCTCTGTGCGGAAAATCCGCACAGGTGTGCGGTACGCCGAGGACTATACACAGTGCGTATACGCGGAGTGCATAGCGGGGTGCGCAGTGGCGCTCCGGGCGGCGAGAGCCCCGGTGACCCAGGTGCGGAAGAGCCCCGAGGTGCGGCTGCCGGTCCACTCCTGCGAAATACTGGCCGAGCTGCGGCGTCGACCGGTCGCGGAGGCAGCTTTCATCGGCAGGAAACCGTACGAGGGGTACTGACGTGCGCGGGAACGACAGCGATCCGGAGCCCGGTGCGCCGGACGGTAGCGGTGTGGACCACGAATTCCTGGCGCTGGAGCGTGAGTTGGCCGTGTTCCTGCGCCGGGCACGCGCCAGCTCGGGCGAGATGGCCCGGGAGGTCCACCCCGAACTGGAGCCCGCCGCCTACGGCCTGCTCGTCCGCCTGGAGGCGGCGGGCCGGCAGCGGGCCACCGAGCTGGCCGCGTACTTCGGCGTCGGCAAGGCCACCATGAGCCGTCAGCTGCACTCGCTGGAGAACCTCGGGCTGGTGGCCCGCGAACCCGACCCGGCCGACGGTCGCGCCTGGCTCGTCCATCTCACCGACGACGGCCTGGCCCGCTTCCGCAGCGTCCGGGACGCCCGCCGCGGGCGCTACGTACGCAAGCTGGCCGGCTGGGACCGGGCCGAGATCGCCGAACTGGCCCGGCTGCTGCACCAGCTGAACGCCCGCGCCGAGAGCTGACCCGCCACCGTCGCGTCCGCCCGGGGTGGCTCCGTAATCGGCGCGCCAGCCCGGGGCGGCTCCGTAACCGGCGCGCCCGCCGGAAGTCGCTCCGGAAGCCGGCCCGGCGCCGTCGCGCTCAGTCCAGCTCCACCAGGAGCGCGGTGGCGTCGTCGTGCGTCTTGCCGCGCCCCAGCCGTACGCGCCCGGCCTCCGCGTCGGCGGCCTCCAGCTCCCGCACCCGGTCGATCAGCCCCTGCGGCCCCGCCTTCCGCAGCAGCCCCAGCGTCTGTGTCCAGTCGCCCTCGCCGAACACCTCCGTCCAGCGGGCCGCCCCGTCCGTGAGCGCGGCGATGGCCCGGACGCCGGACGCCGGGGTGCTGCCCGTCACCGCGCGCGCCGCCACCGACGGATCGGCGGCGGCCGTGAAGAAGCCGCCCTCCTTGTTGCGCACCGTGGAATCGGCGATCGCGTTCGACGCGAGCGAGCCCGGCGGCAGCCGGTCCAGTCGGTCGTCGAGGACCGCCCGGACCTCGCCGTCGCGGGACTCCAGCAGCAGGGCCGAGTCGGAGAGCACCAGGTGCTCGATCGTGTGTTCGTTCCAACGTGCCAGGACCACGGTCGCCTGAGGTGTACGCACGTGAGAAAGGTCACAGGTGACCCGATGGGCGTCGGCTGTACGGGAGATGGCCGCGGCCAGGATCTCGGTCAGGGTCAGGTCGGGGCGGGAACCGGACAGTTCCCCCAGCGCACCGCCCAGCCGTGCGGTGAACCACGGGACCGAGTGCACACAACCGTCGTCCCCCCGTGGCGGGGTGACGCCGTCGAGCAGGACCAGAACACCGCCCTGGCCGGACGCGGGAAGAGACCCGGAGGCCCAGTCCTCATTGGGGCGTTCGGGGCTGCCGGGCGCGGTGGCGAGTTCGATGCGCATGGCGCCAGTCTGCACGAGCCCTTCACCGACTCCGCACGCGACCGGAAATGGCCTGTACCAGCAGGTCAACGCGGGCGCACAGGGCGGAAGGAGCGACTCCGGACCGATGTGCGGGCGGGCATCTTGCCAAAGGCGGAGCGGAAGTTCCACCCCGTCGTCCATGCATGGTCAGGGGCGCACCAGGGGAGACTTGTTCGCCAACTCCGGAGTGATGTTCACTCCTTCGAGTGGCGGAGCGGTTGATGCGCGCCCCCCTCTCATAAGCGCTGGAATGGTCAGAAGCCGTACCAGGAGCGGGGCGCCCTTCCATGTGACCGTGCGTCACCTCTGCTTCAAGGGTGGACGAGTCAAGATTGCGAGCACCGGTGCAGAAGAAGCGGCCGCGGAGCAAGGGCACGACGCGCGACGGTTCCGGGGCGACGCCTCCGGCACCCGGCGCGGACAAGCGGACCGTGCGGGTGCGCAGCCGACTGGTCGCAGGTGTCGCGGTCGTCGGTGTCATCGTCATAGCGGCGGGCGCCCCCGCCGTGCTCGGGGCCTCCGCCGATCTGACCGAGTCCCAGCGGCTGGTCACGCTCGCCGAGCTGAACCAGCAGGCGGTCACCCTCGGGCACTCCCTCGCCGACGAACGTGACGCCATCACCGCGTACATCGCCGAAGGCCGGGTCGAGGAGGGCGACGACAGCGACGGCGCGAAGAACCGCGCCGCCCGCACCACCCGCGTCGACCAGCAGATCGACGAGATCCACGAGGCGGCCTCCGCGGCCCTGCGCCGCGACCTCTCGACGGTTCCCTCGCTGCGCCGCTCCGCGCTGACCGGCAAGGGCTCGGCCCTGGAGGCGCACCAGGCGTACTCCGACATCATCGCCAAGCTGCACGGCATCGCCGCCGAACTGGCGGAGAAGACCCCGCCGCGCGCCGCCGACGCCACCCGGGCCCCGCTCACCCTCGGCGGCGCGTCCGAACAGGCCTCCGCGACCCGTGGGCTTCTCCTCGCCGCGCTCGCCGTGCCGACCCCCGAGCCGACGGCCCCGCAGACCGACCCCTTCACCGGGCTGCCCGTGCAGACCCAGGACGAGGGCGCCACCCGCGCCGACCGTGAACGCGACCGACTGAGCGCCGCCGCCCAGCAGGCCCGTGTCCGGGAGCTGGCCGCGCTCGCCGACTTCGACCAGGCGGCGGACCCGAAGGCCCGCGACAAGCTCTCCGCCACGGTCACCGGACCCGAGGTCAACGACGCGGAGAAGTACCTCACCCGCCTCACCGACCGCCCCGAGCTCTCGGAGGCGGAGCGCCGCATCGACGCCAAGAAGCTGGAAGCGCTTCTCTCCGCCCGCGTCGACCGGATGCGCGGTGTCGAGTCCGCCCTGACCACCGGCCAGGTCCAGCACCTGGAGGGCCTGCGCGACGACGACGTCACCGCCCTCGAACTGAGCATCGCCCTGCTCGGCGGCTGCTTCCTGCTCGCCGTCGGCGTCTCCACCGCCGTCGCCCGCACGCTCACCCAGCCGCTCGCCGTCCTGCGTATCGGCGCCGCGCGCCTCGCCGAGGACCCCGAGAACGCCGAACCGGTCCGCTACACCGGCCGCAACGACGAGTTCGCCCAGGTCGTCCGGTCGATGAACACCCTGCACGGCAGGCTCACCACCCTGCACCAGGACTTCACCGGACGGGTCGAGGGCCTCACCGGCGAACGGTCCAAGCTGATCGCGGGCCGCGAGAACCTCGTCGCCCAGCGGGCCGAACTCCAGACACAGGCCTCCGAGCTGGCCACGCAGCTGGAGCAGCTGAGGAACACGGTCAACCACACCTTCGTCAACCTCTCCCTGCGCACCCTCGGCCTGGTCGAGCGGCAGCTCGGCGTCATCGAGGGACTGGAGGAGCGCGAGCAGGACCCGGAGCGCCTGGCCACCCTCTTCAAGCTGGACCACATGGCCACGGTCATGCGCCGCCACAGCGAGAACATGCTCGTCCTCGCCGGCGCCGAGCACGGTCACGGCCACGCCGGGCCGATCCCGCTGGTCGACGTGGCGCGCGCGGCCGTCAGCGAGATCGAGCGGTACGAGCGGGTGACCATCCAGTCCCTGCCGCCGCACGCCCAGATCGCCGGGTTCGCCGCCGACGACCTCAGCCACCTGCTGGCCGAACTCCTGGAGAACGCCACCTCCTTCTCGCCGCCCGACTCCCATGTCGAGCTGTCCGGCTGGCTCCTGGAGAGCGGTGAGGTGATGCTCTCCGTGTCGGACGAGGGCATCGGCATGTCGACGGTCCGGATGGGCGAGCTCAATGCCAGGCTGGCCGACCCGGCCTCGTTCGAGCCGGGGGAGCGGCACATCGACATGACCGGGGCCGGACTCGGCCTCCAGGTCACGTCGTTGCTGGCCGCCCGGCACGGAGTACGGGTTCAGCTGCGCGAGCAGAAGGGGAGTGGTGTGACGGCCGTCGTCGTCCTGCCGGAAGCCCTGCTGCCCAAGACGCTGCCCGCCGCCTCGCCGCCCGCCGTGCAGCTGCCCGGTGACGCGCCCACGCTCAACCTGCCGGGCTCGGTCGCGGAGGCCAACTCCAACGCCCTGCCGAGCCGTTCACCGCTCCCGCCCAGGGCCTCCGACCCGGCCGCCGAGCCCGTCACCGAGCCCGTCACCGAGGCGGCCTCGGACCCCGACACGGAGAACGCCTCCGAGCCGGCCGCCGAGCCCCTGCCCGCCGTGGACCCCATGATCGCCGCCGCCGAGCGGACGATCCGCGAGAGCGCCGCACGCGACGAGAGCCCGGAAGCCACCGACGTACCGGAGCAGGGGCAGGAGCAGGAGCAGGACGCGCAGGAACCGGTCACGGAAGCCGCAGCCGAAGTGGCTGAAGAGGCCGAAGTGACCGAAGTGACCGAAGTGACCGAAGTGGCTGAGGAAGCCGATGAGGCCGAGGAAGCCGAAGAGGCCGAGGCCGGGTCGGACTCCGAGATGACCCTTCAGGTCCGGCTGCCGAAGCCCCCGCAGGCCCCCGCCGCCCCGGTGAACGCCCCGGCCACCACCGACCCGTACGCCATCGGCCCCGACCGCCACGAGCGTCCGGCCGAGACCGGCCCGGGCGACCAGGACCCGGACGGGCCCGCGTTCCGCCCCGCGCCCCACGCCGAGGCCGACGGCACCGTCCCCGGCCCCCGCCGCCCCGAGGCCGGGCGGATCACCGACAAGGGGCTGCCGAAGCGCACTCCCAAGGTGGTCCAGCCCGACGCGACTCCCGCTCCCGGGCGCACCGGCAGCCTGGACCGGGACGCCCTGCGCCGCCGGCTCGGCAGCTTCCACCAGGCGGCGAAGGAGGGGCGGCGCGACGTCGAGGCGGAGATCGCCGAGACCGGTGGCATCGCCCTCGCCGACCTCGGAGGCGTACCCACCGGCCGCACCGGGCACCAGAGCACCACCACCCACGCCACTGGCAACACAGGCACCACAGAGGACGCACGGAACGCAAGGACCGCACGGGCCGCCGAGACCGGCGCCCGGGCGGACGGCCGGAACGAAGAGACGGGGGACACAGTCGAGGAGGCACGCAGTTGACTGCGCCCAGCACATTCGGGCTGAGTACCGAGGCCCGGAACCTTCACTGGTTGCTGAGCAATCTCGTGGAGGAGGTGCCAGGGGTCCACTCGGTCACCGTCGTCTCGTCCGACGGCCTGATGCTGCTCTCCTCCGACCCCGGCCATCTGACCGCGAAGGCGGCCGCACCGGCCCCCGGGACGTCGGACGGGCCCAAGGGATCCAGCGCCGACCTGGCCACGATCGTCTCCGGCATCGGTTCGCTGACCGTCGGAGCCGCGAAGCTGATGGACGGCGGCGGCGTCAAACAGACGATGGTCGCCATGGACGAGGGCAGCGTCTTCGTCATGTCGATCAGCGACGGTTCCCTCCTCGGCGTCCACGCCACCCCGGACTGCGACATGAGCGTCGTCGCGTACCACATGGCCCTCTTCGTCGGCCGCGCCGGACACGTACTCACCCCCGAACTCCGCAGCGAGCTGCGCACATCGTTGGAGAGCGCCCAGTGACCACCGCCGCCGCCGAACCCGCCCCCCGGCTCCCCGTCCGCGGGGCCGACAAGCGCCCCGCCCGGGTCCGCCCGTACTCCCTCACCGGCGGCCGCACCCGATTCGGGCACGTCCTGCTCGTCGAGACGTTCGTCGCGGCCCTCGAAGCGCCCGACGAGCGCCGCGAGCTCACCAACGGCAACCTCGTGTCGCGGGTCATGCCGGAGCTCCAGGCCATCGTCGAACTCTGCCGCCGGATGCGTACGGTCGCGGAGATCTCGGCCCTCCTGAAGATGCCGCTCGGAGTCGTCCGGGTGCTGCTCAGCGACCTGGCCGACCAAGGAAAGATCCGCGTGTACGGGACCGGTCACGGCACCGGCCAGCCCGACCGCGCACTGCTCGAAAGGGTGCTCAATGGACTCCGCCGTCTCTGAGGCGCCGCTCTTCGCCCCGCGCCGGCCGGGGCCCCGGGAACAGGCGTCACGGCCCGTGGACCAGACCGAGGAGTCCCTCCAGGCCTGGCAGCTCGACCACACCCGCGCCCCCACCGCCACCAAGATCGTGGTGGCGGGCGGCTTCGGCGTCGGCAAGACGACGTTCGTCGGCTCGGTCTCCGAGATCACGCCGCTGCAGACCGAAGCGCTGATGACCCAGGCCAGTGAGGAGACCGACGACCTCACCGCGACGCCCGACAAGACCACCACCACCGTGGCCATGGACTTCGGCCGGCTCACGCTGGAGGACGACCTCGTCCTGTACGTCTTCGGCACCCCGGGCCAGCAGCGCTTCTGGTTCATGTGGGACGACCTGGTGCGCGGGGCGATAGGCGCGGTCGTCCTCGCCGACACCCGCAGGCTGGAGGACTGCTTCCCGGCGCTCGACTACTTCGAGAGCTGCGGGCTGCCGTACATCGTGGCGGTCAACCACTTCGAGGGGACGCCCGGTTACGAGGCGGAGGACGTCAGGGAGGCCCTGACCGTACCGCCGCAGGTGCCGATAGTGATCATGGACGCGCGTAACAGGATCACGGTCGTCGAGTCGCTCCTGGCCCTGGTCGGCCATGCTCTCGACGTCACCCCCGCCTAGACCGCCTGCCCAGACCGCCCGCCTTGAATACACACAACGGAGAGCCGCGATGCGGAAGATACTCATAGTCGGAGCCGGCCAGTCCGGGCTCCAGCTGGCCCTGGGACTGCAGTCCAGAGGCTACGAAGTCACCCTGATGTCCAACCGCACCGCCGACGAGATCCGCACCGGCCGGGTCATGTCGACGCAGTGCATGTTCCACACCGCGCTCCAGCACGAGCGGGACTACCAGCTGAACTTCTGGGAGTCCCAGGCCCCGAAGATCGAGGGCCTCGGCGTCTCCGTCGCCGCCCCCGACTCCTCCCGCGCCATCGACTGGGTCGGCAAGCTGGACGGCTTCGCCCAGTCCGTCGACCAGCGCGTGAAGATGGCCGGCTGGATGGAGACCTTCGCCCAGCGCGGCGGGCAGCTCGTCATCCACGGGGCGGCCGTCTCCGACCTGGACTACTTCTCCCGCACCTACGACCTGGTGATGGTCTCGGCCGGCAAGGGCGAGCTGGTCTCCATGTTCGGCCGGGACGCGGCCCGTTCGCCGTTCGACGCCCCGCAGCGCGCGCTGGCCGTCGCGTACGTCCACGGCATGGGCCCCCGCCCGGAGCACCCGGAGTTCGACGCGGTCCGCTGCAACCTGGTGCCGGGCGTCGGCGAGCTGTTCGTGATGCCGACGCTCACCACCTCCGGCCGCGCCGACATCCTCTTCTGGGAGGGCATCCCGGGCGGACCGCTCGACGCCTTCCAGGGCATCAAGGACCCCTCCGAGCACCTGGCGAAGACGCTGGAGCTGATGGAGAAGTTCACGCCGTGGGAGTACGCCCGCGCCACCAAGGTCGAGCTGACCGACGCCAACGGCACCCTCGCCGGCCGCTACGCCCCCACGGTCCGCAAGCCGATCGGCCGGCTGCCCGGCGGCGGCCTGGTCCTCGGTGTCGCGGACGTCGTCGTGGCCAACGACCCGATCACCGGACAGGGCTCCAACTCGGCCTCCAAGTGCGCCAACGCGTACCTGGACTCGATCATCGAGCACGGCGGGAAGGAGTTCGACGCGGCGTGGATGCAGTCCACGTTCGACCGTTACTGGGAGACCGCGCAGCACGTCACGAAGTGGACCAACGCGATGCTCGGCGTCCCGCCGGAGCACGTGCTGAACCTGATCGGCGCCGCCGGTCAGCTCCAGCCGGTCGCGGACCGCTTCGCCAACGGCTTCAACGACCCGGCGGACTTCGAGAACTTCTTCTTCGAGCCGGAGAAGACGAACGCGTACCTGGCCTCGGTCTCCGGAGCCTGACCGCCCGCGTACCACCCGTCCGCCCGCTCCGTTCGGCGGCTGGGTAGCCTTCGCAGGGAGCCGACGGGGGAGTACGGCATCGCATGGAAGTGCCCTCCTGCCATGACGACTTGCCGATCCGACGGCAGTCGCGCGCGGCCGTGAACCGAGGGGAGCACGCGTGCGCGAGGAGCACCGCACATCACCACAGGACGCGAGCGGCGGCGACGAGGAAACCGGCTCGCCGACGGACGGGACCCCGGCCGACCCGCCGGGGCGCTGGTGGATCACGCCGGCGGTGTTCGGCGCGGCGGCGGCTCTGCTGGTCCTGGCGGCCTTCTCACCGTGGTCCTGGGGCCTGTCCGATGACTTCGGCACGGCGCCCTGGTGGGTCGCGATACCCGCACTGGTCGCGGCGGTTCTCCTGGTGGGCGGCCTCGGCACCCGCCGAACGGTGCGGTGGGCGGTGGCCGCGGCGGCACTGGCGGCCTGCCTCGGTCTGTTCGCCTTCGCCAGGAGCCCCGCCGAGGAACTTCCCCGCGCCCCGAGGCCGTACCAGTTCCTGGCGGCCGACCCGCCGCGTCCGGCCGCCGCGTTGGCGGCTGCCCTGGCCTGCCTGGCCGCGATCGGGCTGTGTGTCCTGCTGGCCCGGCGGCAGGGCTTCCGGCTGCCGCCGGCCGCTGCCGGGGGAACCCGGCGGCGGGCACGGCGGCTGCTGGCGGTCGTGGTCGGTGGCGCGCTGGCGGGGTCGCTGTTGAGCGTCGGCACGGACCAGGTCGCCCAGAGCGTGCAGCAGGCGCTGGCCGACACGAAGAAGTCGGTGTTCGACGCGACCTCCCAGACCCTTCCGGAAGAGCGGCGGGGCAAGGGTCATGACATCTCCGCCGCCGAGCACCACGAGCCCGTGCCCCACCTCAAGCCCGAGAAGACGCTGTGGCGGAAAAAGCTGCCGGGCCCGGTGGAGTTGACCACCTGCGTACTCGACCGCCCCAAGGACAACGGATGGCGGGTGGACCAGAAGCACCGGAACGACCCGCTGGTGACGCAGAGCACGCTGGTGGCGGTGGAGTCCGTCTCCGGCGGGAACGCGGTGGTCGGCTACGACGCGGCCGACGGAAGTGAGCGCTGGCGCTACACGGTCCGGGACACCGAGCTCACGCTGCCCCGCCTGGACAAGACTTACACGACCGACTCACGGCTCGGCCAGGTCGGAGTCTCCGACTTCTGCCGTGTACACGTGGTGGTCGACCCCCTCACCCTGGTCACCCTCGACGGCTCCAGCGGGGAGGTGAAGAACACCACCCAGCTTCCCTCCCCGGCATCGTGGAAGGACCGGGCCTTCAACTGGGCCTTCGCGACGGAGAGTTACATCTCCGAAGGCGGCGAGGACCAGGACGTGAAGTGGCAGCCGCTGGTCCCCCTGGGGCACGCGGACCAGATCTATGTGCAGACCAGCAGGCAGCTCGTCGAGGTCGATCACTGGACCGGCAAGGTGCTGGCCGTGACGAAGGAGAACAAGGGCTGCTTCCACCTGGCCACCCACGAACGCAGAAGCGCCCGCACGATCGGTGCTCCGCTGGTACTCGCGCAGGGCTGCACCTCGCCGTACTACACCCAGATCCCGGAGCGGCCCGCCGACCTGGGGCGCGGGGTGGACGAGACCGACCTCGCGTACGACGGCCTGAGCCGCCTGATATCGCACCGGCAGGACACGGTTCCCCGCCTGGGCTGCGACCGGGCCCCTCGCATCAGTGACGTCCGGGACGGCCCCAAGGGCGTAGTGGTGGTCGGGCGTTGGTGTGACGACTACGACGGGCCGCTGCTGGTGGGCAAGGACTACGACGACGAGGCTTGGGGCACCGTGGTGGAACTCCCCAAGAACACCGAACTGCCGCTGCGCCCGTACGCTCCGAGATTCGGCGACGTCCTGTGGCTGAGCCACGGTTCGCTGTACCGCCTCGAACCCGCCCGCGGCCGAGTCGAGGGGCAGGGCTCCTACCAGAAGCTGTACGCGGAGGACGGGGAGCCGCTGGAGGCGCTGGTCCCCCCGGCGACTCGGCGTGACGACGCCCTGGATGAGCATCCCGGAGCCTTCTACGCCATGACCGCCTCCGGCACCCTGCTGGCCCTGACGTACGGCGAGAAGGAGGGCAAGAATGGCGGCGTGGTCGCCGAGGTGACCGGCAGGATGGCGAAGGCCGCGGGCGAGTGCGCCGGGACCAGGGACCTACTGGTGGACCGAGCCGGCGTGAAGCTGCTGGCGCTGTGCGAGACCGACGGGGGAACCGAGGTCACCGCCATCACCGGCAAACGTCTCACGAAGGCGGAGTGGGCCTACCCGCACAGTCAGAACTACAAGCAGTACGTGAGCCACTGACCGCCCTCACACGGAAGCGGTCAGACGGTCGGACGGTCAGGGAGAAGTTCCGGGCGCGGCGCCGGAGCTGTATCCCGTGTCGGATCCGTCCGTCGCGCCCTTCGGCAGCTCCGGGAGCGTGTACGTGGACAGCGGGGCGCCGCCGGGGTCGGGGCGGACGGCGCCCAGCAGCGGGTTCGACGCCAGGGGTGAGACCTTGACCTTCGTACCGGGGCGGGGCGCCT
The DNA here is from genome assembly GCF_044757365.1 of Streptomyces sp. NPDC091289. Taxonomy (NCBI): domain Bacteria; kingdom Bacillati; phylum Actinomycetota; class Actinomycetes; order Kitasatosporales; family Streptomycetaceae; genus Streptomyces; species Streptomyces sp. NPDC091289. The sequence continues at coordinate 122,838 of NZ_JBIVUT010000020.1, read as the reverse complement.
GCACCACCAGGCCGTTGCCGATGTACAGCGCCACATGGGTCGCCTTCGGGAAGTAGATCACCAGGTCCCCGGGGCGCAGCGCGGAGACCGGCACCTTCGGGAGCTGCTTCCACTGCTCCTGCGAGGTGCGCGGGATCGCCCGCCCCGCCGCCGACCAGGCCTGGGACGTGAGCCCGGAGCAGTCGAAGGAACCGGGGCCCTCGGCCCCCCACACGTACGGCTTGCCGATCTGCCGGATCGCGTACGCGACGGCGTCGCCGCCCTGCCGGGTGGGCGGCCGGGTGGAGCTGAGCGCCCCGGAGGCCACCAGCTCGCGCTGGGCCTTGTCCACGCCCTGCTGTTCGAGACCGGCGAGCTGGGTCATCTGCTCCTCGGAGAGCGTGGCCAGCAGCCCCTCGACCTCCTTGAGCCTGCCGCGTACGGTGTCGCGCTGCTTCTTCTGCCGGTCGGCCAGCTTCTTCTGCTGGTCCAGCGCCTTGCGGGAGGCGGCGGCCAGCGTGTCGGCCCGCCGGGCGGCGTCGGTCAGCCGGTCGACCGTCGCGGCGCGGTTCGCGGCCAGCCGCCCCACGACATGGCTCTGGTCCAGGGCGCGCACGGGATCGTGGGACAGCAGCAGCCGGAGGTACGCGGAGAACTCGGTACGCCCCTGGTACTGCTCACGGGCCAGCCGCCCGGCGTCCCCGCGGCTGATCTCCAGCGCGGCCCGCGCCTTCGCCAGGTCCGCGTTCACCTTCTTCACCTGCGCGGTCCGCTGCTTCAGCTTCTCGGCGGTGGCGTTGTACGTTTCGCTCGCCTCCTCCGCCGCCTGGTAGCGGGTCTGCAACTCGCGCAGCAGGGTGACGACGTTCTTGGGCGCCTCGGGCGCGCCGAGGGCGGTCTCGGCGTCGACCTCCGGAGCGTCCACCTCCGGAGCGTCCACTTCCGGGGCGTCCTCCTCCGGCGCGTCGACCTCCTGGGCGTCCTCCTCGGCCGTTTCCTCGGCGAGCGGTACGGATTCCTCGGACGGTACGGGGCCCGGCTCGGCCGATGCGGCGGTGGCGGGGGAGACCGTGAGCGCCGCGGCCAGCGCGCTCGTGCAGACCGCGCGCAGGAGTCTGCCTGACACGACATCACCTCCGTGACGGAGACGTAGCCCGGCAACGGGCTCGTCCATAAATGGGCGAATCCGATCATCCGGTCACGTGATATCAGGTGAGGCAAGCACCGCACGGCGCGCCGCCCGGGGATCCCCCGGACGGCGGCGGCGGTGGTGGTGGTGAGAGGGGTCGGGTCTCAGGCGACCGGGAAGGCGTAGAAGGACCTGTCCCGCTGGACGACGACGGTCTTGCCGACGGCGAGCACCCGGTACGACGCGCTCACCGTCGCCCCCTTCGGATCGGCCGACCCGATGTCCTGGAACTTCCACAGCCGCTCGCCGTCGGCCGCCGAGAACGCCGTGACCTGGACGGCGTCGGCGGCGATCAGGGTCTTCTCGCTGCCGCTCAGCGTGAGCGACGGGGCGTTCCCGATGCCCGGCACCTCCGTGGAGCGCCGCCACACGAGCCGGCCGCTCTCCCGTTCCACCGCGCCGACCAGCCGGCTGCGTTCGGTGGTGTGGATCAGCGGCCCGGCGACCAGCGGGGTGCCGAACGCCGAGTCGTCGCTGCCCTCGACGCGCCACAGCGGCTTCGTCGTGTCCGTCTCGAAGGCCTGGAGGTCCTTGCCGACCGCCGTGTACAGCGTCCCGTCCTCGTCGCCCGCGGTGGCCGCCTCGGGGGAGGCCGCGCCGTACTGCTTGGTCCACAGCAGCTTGCCGGTCTTCTGGTCGAACGAGCGGACCGAGCCCTTCTTCTTGGCCGCCTTGACCTGGGCCGCAGTCAGGCTGACCGCGTCCTGCCGCACGAGGACGTCGGCCGAGCGCTCGGCGACCACACGGTAGGCGGGGGTGCCGGGGTCGCGGCCCGCGGGCACCGAGGTCCGCCACAGCTCCTTGCGCTGCACGATGTCGTACGCGAAGAAGTGGGCCTGGACGACTTCCTTGTCCTTGCCCTTCTTCTTGCCCTTCTTCGGCTTCGGGGCCTTCACGGTGACCGTGTGCGACCCGGTGAACCAGATGACCGGCCCGGAGCTGCCGGCCAACTGCCCGACCGTGAGGCCCGGCAGGTCGGCGAAGGCGTCCGTGTAGCGCACGCGGTGCACGACCTTGCCGTCCTTCGGCGACAGCCACAGGAACTCCGTCGGGCTCGCCACGAAGACCAGGTCGTCGCCCGCCGCCAGCGCGGCCTGCCCCTTCGCCCCGTCGGCGCGCTGCCACAGCCGCTTGCCGGTGCGCAGGTCCACGGCGCTGGCCTGGCTCTCGCTCGTCACCACGAGCAGCTTGTCCTGCCATACGGCGGTGGTGAGCGGGGACGACTCGGAGGCCGGGTGCGCGTAGATCCAGCGCGGCTCGGGGGCCTGCCCGGGGAGCGTACGGCGGGGCTTCGGGGCGGGCTTGTCGTCCGTCGCCGCCGCGGTGTCCCCGGACCCGAGCGCGGCGACCGAACCGCCGCCCACGATCAGCCCGCCGACGGCCGCCGCCGCGATGGTCAGCAGGGTCCGGCGGCTTACGGCGGGGTCGGGCACCGGGGCCGGCGCGGGAGGCAGCGGCAACGACACCATCGGCCCCCCACCGGGCCCACCGGGACCCGCGGGCCCGGCCGGGAGTGCCGCGGCGGGGTACGGGGCGGGGCCGCCGTGCGTAGGGGTCGCCTGCGGCGGTTGCGGGGCGGCGGGGGCGGCGGGCAGTGCGGGCGGCATCGGGTGGGCCGCCGGGGCGAGGGCGGCGCCCGGGGGTGCGGTGAGTTCGTGGGGGAGCGCGAGCTGGGTCGTCGGGCGGTCGTTCTGCGGAGGCCGGGGCCCGGTGTTGAGGAACCGGGTGGTGCCCCGGTCCTCACCGATGTCCCCGTCGCCCGTGGCCGCGGGCGCGGCGGCGGGCTCCTGGGGCGCGGGGGCGACCGACGGTGGCGTGTCCACCGGTGACGCGGGCAGCCGCGATGCGTCCACGGGCGACGCGGGCAGCGGCCGGGCGTCCTCGGGCTCCGGAGTCGTACCCGCGTCCTTCGGCTCAGGGGCAAGGCGAGGGTCGGCGGGCCGGGCGTCCTCGGGCTGCGGGGCCCCCTCCGGCGCGGACTTCGGGCCCACGGAGACCTCCCCGGGCTCCTCGGGCGTGGCCGCGTTCACCGGCCGGGCGTCCTCGGGCTCCAGGGCTCCCTCCGACGCAGACGCAGACGCCGACGTAGAGCCAGACGCAGACGCAGAGTCAGACGCCGACTCAGAGGCCGAGGCCGAGCCAGACGCCGACGCCGAGCCAGACGTCGACGCTGACACAGAGGCCGACGTACCCTCCGCCCCGGGCTCCGGGGCCTCCTCCGCCTCAGGCTCCGGCGTCTCCTCCGCCCCGGTCGCCCCGGTCGCCCCGGTCTCCCCGGTCTCCCCGGTCGCCCCGGTCTCCCCGGGCTCCCCGGGCTCCCCGGCCCCCTCCTCCGGCACCTCCAGGGCCAGGACCCGCGCCTCCTGGTCCGCGACCGCCGCCGCGAGCCGGTCGGGGAGCCAGCCGCCCCGGGCGAGGCCCGCCGCGCCCTCCAGGGCCAGTTCGGCGGCGACCGTGCCGGCGGCGGGCCGCTCGGCCGGGTCCTTCGCCAGGCAGCCCGCGATCAGCTCCCGCAACGCCTCCGGTACGGCGTCGAGTTCGGGCTCGTCCTCGGCGATCCGGCGGGCGGCCTCCTCGGCCGGGCCCTCCGTGAACGGGGTCGTCCCGGTCGCCGCGTACGCCAGCAGCAGCCCCAGCACGAACAGGTCGGAGGCGGCGGAGACCTCCTTGCCCTCGATCTGCTCGGGCGTCAGATAGCCCAGCCGTACCGAGAGCTGGCCGCCCGGACCGGCCTCCGCCGACGCCGCGGCGCCCAGCGGGCCGAAGGCGGTGAGGCGGGGGCCGTCGACGGCCAGCAGCACCGTGCCCGGGGCCAGCCCCTGGAGCACGGACCCGGCGGCGTGCACCCGGGAGAGGATCTCGGCGATGCCCGCGCCCAGTATCCGCAAGGCCCGCTCGTCCAGCGGACCGGCGATCCCGATGGCCTCGGCGAGCGGCAGCGCGGGGACGTAACCCGCCGCCGTCCACAGGGGTTCCGGCCCGTCCGCGGGGGCCTCCGGCTCCTCGCCGGTGTCCAGGGGCGGGGTCACCCAGCCGCCCGCGAGGCGTTCGGCGGTGCGGGCCTCGGCCTGGAACCGGCGGCTGAAGACCGGTACGGCGGCCAGCTCGGGGCGCGCGGCGGTGATGAGGGCCATCTCGCCGGAGGCGGTGTCCCGGGCCACGTACCTCACGGCGCTCGCGCCTTCGTGGAAGCGGGCCAGCGCGGTGAAGCGGCCGAAGCGGCGTGGATCGTCCTGACGCAGCGCCTCCATGGCGCACCCCCCTTGTGACCGTCCTTCGGCGACCGAGTGACCCGTCCCTCGGCACCTGACCGTCGATCTTAGGGCCTGTGCCCCCCGGACGGTCGCCCGCCGCTCAGTCGCGGCCCGGGGAGCCCGGGGGAGTCTTGGACCAGGGCCACTTCAGGGTGCGGTGCTCGCGGCCCCCGGGGGCGTACTCGTACACCCAGCCGCGCTGCAGCCCGAGCCGCTTGGTGTAGCCGGCCGGGACCCGCTGGTAGGCGTAGACGGTGGCGGGGCCGCCGTCGGGGGAGGGCACGGGGACCTCGTACCACTTCGGGGGATGGCCGGTCGGGCCCAGCAGGATCGGCAGGACCCGGCCGTCCAGGGGCCCGCCTCGGAAAGGGGTGTTCTCGCTCTTCACCCGGTCAGTCTGACGCAGGGGACGCGGGCAGCAGGTGTGCCGCCTCCGCGACGACCGGAATCACCCGTTCCGCGAGCCGTCCGGCCGGGCCGTCGGCCCTCTCCAGGGCCAGCAGGTCGTTGACCACCGCCGCGGTCTCCGGGTCGGTGGCGGCGGTCGCGGCGAGCAGCGCGATCAGATGGTCGACCAGCCAGCCCCGCAGCTCGGCCGCGTCCGGCCGCTTCCCGTCGTCCAGCCAGATCAGCGAGGCCGCCTCGACGGCCGCGATCCAACTGCGCACCATCATCCGCAGCCTCGGCCCGGCGGGCTGCTCGCCGGCCCCGCCGATCCGCCCGAGATGGCGCAGGATCTCGTCGGCCGCCGCCCGGCGCACCCCGTCCACGATCGTCGTCGTACGGGAGGTCTCCACGACGCTGCCGCCGCGCAGCAGGGCGCTGAACCCGGTGTCGTGCTCGTCGACGAAGCGCAGATAGCGGTCCAGGACCCGGGCGACCCGCTCGGTGGGCGGGCCGACCGGCGGTTCGGTGAAGCACAGCGTCAGCTCGTCGGCCGCCGAGCCGAGCGCGGCCTCGTACAACTGCTGCCGCCCGCCCGGGAAGTAGCGGTAGACGAGCGGCCGGGACACTCCGGCCGCCACCGCCACCTCGTCGAGCGAGACCTCGTCGGGCGCCCGATGGGCGAAGAGGCCGAGCGCGGCGAGCAGCAGCTGGGAGCGGCGCTCCTCGACGCTGAGCCTGCGGTACGTCGCCCGGGGCGGCGGGACTGCGGCGGTGGAGGTCATGCCACCGAGCCTAAGGGCTGACCCGCGGTACACCTCAGGCCAGCAGACCGGAGCTTCGCCACAGCCGGCGGCCGACGCCGTTCAGCAGCCCGATGTCGTCGAAGAAGTCGGTGAGCCGTTTCGCGCCGGACTGCATGACCTCGGCGCGGTGCCCGCTCGCCTTCACCTGGGCGACGGCCTCACGGCGGTCCAGGCCGACGTTCTCGTACACCTGCGGGTTCACGAAGCAGACGGAGAAGACCCGGGCCGCCTCACCGCAGCTGACCTTGGTGAGTTCCCGCTCCCAGCGCGGGGCGGTCACCATCTGGCGGCGCAGCTCCTCCCGGGCGTACCGGACGTGCCGGGCCTCCTCGATCACATGGATCCGGGTCACACCGCGCACCAGGGTCTGCACCCGCTCGTCCGGGAACGTCAGCCGCTGCATCCAGTCGAGGATCTCCTCGCCCAGCAGGGTCGCGGCGAACGAACCGGGGGTGGTGGAGACGGTCTTCAGGATCCGCGCGAGGTTGTGGTAGACGCGCGGCACCGGGTACGTCGGGGCGCCGCCCCAGTCGATCATGCGGCCGAACATCATCGAGTGCCGGCACTCGTCGGCTATCTCCGTGAGCGCGTAGCGGACATGGTTGCTGGTCACCGGCTTGTCGTAGACGTGCCGCACCAGCAACTGCATCAGGATGATCTCGAACCAGATGCCGAGCGAGGCCAGCGCGGCCCCCTCGTGCCGGGAGAGGTCGAGCCGCTGCTCCTCGGACATGCGGTCCCACATCGGGGTCCCGTACAGCGAGAGCAGCTCCGGCGGCCAGAACCACTTGCCCTCCTCGACGGCCGCGTCCCAGTCGAGTTCGGTGTCCGGGTCGAAGGAGTGCTTGGCCGAGGATTCGAGCAGCCGCAGGGCGATCTGCTCGCGGTCGCGGAGCGGCCCGAGCGCGTCGCGGAGCACGGTCACATCGCGAGCGGTGACGGTCGTCATGGCGGGAGCACCTCACACAGGGGTTGCCGGGAATAGGAGTTACCGGCGGTCACTCCTTATGAGACTGCCTGTCAGCAAGGCCGTCAATCCCTTGCGCACGACTCCGCACGACTCCGTCCGACTTGTTGACCCGCTGTCTACCAAGGTGTGAACCTGTCGGGGAGGCGGCCGGTGCATATGCTCACGCGCGCTCAACTGCCTTCGGTGTCACGGAACTTGTCGAGCAGATCGATTCAGTCGAGGCGAAGGAGCCGTCCGTGTCCACACATGACCTCTACACCACCCCGCCCGCCGAACCGATCTGGCAGGTCCCCGCCACCGGAGCCGCCCGGTTCAACTGGGACTACGACGACGGCCGCGAACGCCTCCTCGCCCTCTACCAGAAGGGCAAGGACAAGCAGTGGGACGGCAACAAGCGCATCGACTGGTCGCTCGAGGTCGACCCCGCCGACCCGCTCGGCACCCCCGACGAGGCGCTCACGCTGTACGGGACTCCGCACTGGGCGAAGATGACGGAGCGGGACCGGGGCGAGCTGCGCAAGCACTACACCTCCTGGCAGTTCAGCCAGTTCCTGCACGGCGAGCAGGGCGCGATGGTGTGCGCGGCCAGGATCGTGGAGTCCGTCCCCGACCTGGACGCCAAGTTCTACTCCGCCACCCAGACCATGGACGAGGCCCGGCACGCCGAGATCTACGGCCGCTTCCTGCACGAGAAGATCGGCATGCTCTACCCGGTCAACGACAACCTCCAGGGGCTGCTCGGCGACACCCTGCGCGACTCCCGCTGGGACATGCCCTACCTCGGGATGCAGGTCCTGATAGAAGGCCTGGCGCTGGCCGCCTTCGGGATGATCCGCGACACCACGACCAAACCGCTGCCCAAGCAGATCCTCGCGTACGTCATGCAGGACGAGGCCCGGCACGTCGCCTTCGGGCGGATGGCGCTGCGCGACTACTACAGGCAGCTGAGCGACGCCGAACTGCGCGAGCGCGAGGAGTTCGTCATCGAGGGCTGCTACCTGATGCGCGACCGGCTCAGCGGCGTCGAGGTCCTGGAGAACTTCGGCATCGGCAAGCAGGAGGCACAGGACCTCTCCGAGCACTCCGAGTACCTCCAGCTGTTCCGCAAGCTCCTGTTCAGCCGGATCGTCCCGTGCGTCAAGGACATCGGCCTGTGGGGCCCGAGGCTCCAGAAGGCGTACGTCGACATGGGCGTCCTCGAACTCGGCGACTCCAACCTCGACCTGCTGATGTCCCAGGACGAGGAGATTGCCGAGGAACTGGACCGCGAACGCTTCGCCGCCGAGGAGCAGGCCCGGGTGGCGGAGGTCGCGGAGGCGATCGGCGAGGGGGCGATCGGCGAGGGGGCCGCCGACGCCGCCTGAAGGGACGTGCGACGGGCGGGGCCGATAAGGGATGTACGCGCACGGGCCCCGACGGTCAGGATGCAGGCATGACGACGAACCCGCCCGCAGCCACCGCGGTCAGCGCAGCCGGTCACGCCGCCGCCCGCCGCAGTCTCGAAGCACTCGCCCTCGGCGACGCGTTCGGGGAGCGCTGGTTCCCCCTCTTCCGCGAACCCCGGCAGGCCGCGAACGAGATCCGGGCCCGCCGCACCCCGGCCGAACCTCTCTGGCACTGGACCGACGACACGGCCCTCGCGCTCGCCCTGTACCGCTGCCTCGACGAGTACGGCCACGTCGACCAGGACCACCTGGCGCTCTGCTACGCCCTCGCCTTCGACGCCGACCAGGCCCGGGGGTACGGCCACGGCATGCACCTCCTGCTGCCCCGGCTGCTCGCATCCCCGGCCGACTGGCGCACCCTGGCCCCCGAACTCTTCGACGGCGGCAGCCTCGGCAACGGCGCGGCCATGCGGGTCGCACCCCTCGGCGCCCGCTTCCACGAGGACCTGGACCGGGTCGTGGAACAGGCCGCGCTCTCCGCCGCCGTCACCCACGCCCACCCGGACGGCATCGCGGGCGCGGTGGCCGTCGCGGTGGCGGCCGCGCTCTCGGCCCGCGGCGAACTGACGCTGGACGCGGTCGCGGACCGGACGCCCGAGGGGCCGCTGCGCGAGGGGGTGCGGCGGGCGGCCCGGACGCCGTTCGGCACGGAACCGTGGAAGGCCGCGGACCTCCTCGGCAACGGGCAGCGCATCCGGGCCGACGACACCGTGCCCTTCGCGCTGTGGACCGCCACCCGCCACGGGGACGACCTGGAGGCGGCGCTCTGGGCGACCGCGGAGGGCCTCGGCGACGTCGACACCACGTGCGCGATCACCGGGGGCGTGGTCGGGGCGGCGACCGGGACGGCCGGGGCGCCGGAGGAGTGGCTGCGCAGGCGCGAGCCGTTGGGATGAGGCCGACAGCGGCCGCGTCGAAATTCCGTTCGCAAACGTGTCGTACCGTGAGCGCATGACCACCCCGCCGCACCCGCCGCAGGGCCCGTACGGGCCGCCCCCGTCCCCGCAGAACCCCTACGGCCCGCCGGCCGCCGCTCCCGGGACACCCCCGCAACAGCCCTACGGCTACCCGCAGCAGCCGCCGGCCCCGCCCCAGCAGGGCGGCGGCGGTTGGGGGCAGCCCGGCTGGGGGCAGCAGCCCGGCATACCCGGCGGGGGCGGTCCCGGCGCGGCCGGGTGGCCGCCCCAAGGGCCGCAGCCGCCGCGGAAGAAGCGGACCGTGCTGATCGTCGGGATCGTGGCCGGCGCGCTCCTGGCGGCGGGCGGAATCACCTACGGCGTCTCCCAGCTGGTCGGGAAGGCCTCCGACGCCGTGTTCCCGGACGCCGAGTACAAGCTCGTCCTGCAACAGGAGCTGATGGACGGCGAGTTCACCCTGGCCCAGGACCTGTCGTCGACCGAGGGCAAGAAGATCGAGGACATGTACGACCCCACCGTCCGGGACGCGAAGGCCGTCGTCGGCCAGTACACCTCGGCCAAGGGCGGAGCCCTGGTGATCTCCGGGATGTACGGGCGGTTCACGGGGCCGGAGGCCATGACCGGCAAGATGATGGAGGGCGGGGCCGACGGGGAGGGCGCGACCGTGGCCGTCCCCCCGAAGGAGTTCAGGCCGGCCGGCCACGACATCACGCTGAAGTGCCAGGTGCTCCAGTCGAACCGGAACGGCGTCCGGGCGAACATCCCGATGTGCGCCTGGGGCGACGACAACACCGGGGCGTCGGTGGGGATCATCCGTCCCGAGACGGCCCTCAAGGACGCCACGGCGATCGACCTGGAGGCGGCCGCGGTCGAGACCGCCGAGATCCGCGAGGAGATCCGCCGGCCGATCGGCTGACGCGTCCCGTCCCGTCCTGTCCTGTTCTGTCACCGTCCGGGTGGGGCGGAGCTCCCCGCCCGACCCGCCCCCCGGGCCGTCGGGCGTTCCCCGGCGGTCATGGCCGCGCGGCGGGCAGGGCGTTCTCCACCGCGCGGGCCATTCCGAGCAGCGGGACGTCCGCCCCGCGCGCCGCCACCAGATGGAGTCCCACCGGGCAGCCGTCTCCGGTGAATCCGGCGGGCAGGCTGGCCGCCGGATGGCCGCTCAGGTTGAACGCCCAGGTCAAGGCGGTCGAGTAGAGGTCGCCCGGGCCCTCGTGCCCATGCGGCCGGTTCGGCGTGACCGGGGTCAGCAACAGGGGCGCGGCGGCGAAGAGATCATCGAGCCGGTCGTCGTTCGCCCGCCGGACCGCCACTGCCTCCGGGTCCCCGGGCGTCCCGCCCCGTACCGCCTGCCAGGCCCGCACCGGGTCGAGCAGAGCGCAGTCGGCGTCCAGCAGGCGTACGGTCCCCGCCGCGACGAGCCGGTCCACCGCCGCCCGGACGACCGCCGCCACCTCCGGATCCACGTCCGCGAAGCCGAGGTCCTCGCTGTAGACGGCGGGAAGCGGGAGAGTCGGGGCGGCGGGCGGTTCGTACCCGTCCAGCACATGGCGCAGATACGGTTCCGCTGCCGCCGCCGACCGGGCGAGCACACCGGCCGAGGCCAGCCCGGACCGGTCGGGCGAGGGGAGCAGCCCGTTCGTCGTCTTCAGCCCGAACACCCCGCACCAGGCGGCCGGGATGCGGACCGACCCGGCCCCGTCGCTGCCCGTCGCCAGCTCCACCATCCCCGCCGCCACCGCGACCGCCGACCCGGCCGAGGAGCCGCCCGGCGTGCGGTCCGCCCGCCACGGGTTGACCGTACGGCCGTGGGCGCCCCGGCCCCAGGTCTGCCAGACCGTCCCGGGGCCGGGGACGGAGGTCGCGCCGACCGGGACCCCGCCCGCCGCGATCAGCCGGCGGGCCGCGTACGAGCGGATGCCGGTGGGGCCCTTCACCGCGAACGGCAGCCCGCCCAGCGGGAGCCGCCGCGCCACGGCCTCCCGTTCCCGGGCGAGCGCCTCGTCGGGCCAGACCTCGACGAACGCGTTGAGCGCCGGGTCCAGCCGGTCGATCCGCTCCAGGGCCCGCGCCACGGCGGAGGTCGTACGCGTCATGGGCCCAGTCTGCCCGCACCGTCCGACGCCGGGCGGGTCACTCGTCCAGCGCCGCCTCCATCACCGCCCGGGCGATCGGGGCCGCGCTGCCGCCGCCGCTGATGTCGGCCCGGTCGGCGGCCGCGTCCTCCACGACCACCGCCACCGCGACCGCCGGGCGGCCGGAGTCGGGGGCCTGGGCCCAGGAGATGAACCAGGCGTACGGCAGACCGGAGTTGTCGACGCCGTGCTGGGCGGTGCCGGTCTTGCCGCCGACCTTCACCCCGTCGATCGCCGCGTTCGACCCGGTGCCGTTCTCCACCACGTCGACCATCATCCGCTGGAGCTGAACGGCCGTCGACGGGCTCATCGCCCGCTCGTACGCGGGAGCCCCCTCCTGGCGGACCGTGTCCCCGTCGTTCGTGGTCACCCGGTCCACCAGATGGGGACGGCGCAGATCCCCGCCGTTGGCGACCGCCGCGGCGACCATCGCCATCTGGAGCGGGGTCGCGGTCGTGTTGAACTGCCCGATCGAGGAGAGCGCGAGCTGGTCGTCGCTCATATCGGTGTCGAAGTTGCTCCGGGCCACCCCGGACGGGATGCGCAGTCCGGTGTCGTTGAAACCGAACTTCTCCGCCGCCTCCACCATCCCGTCCAGCCCGACCTCCACCCCCAGATGGGCCATCACCGTGTTGCAGGAGACCCGGATCGCATCCGCGAGGGACGCCTCCTCGCAGCCGCTCGACTCGTTCGGCAGCGTCGTCCTCGTACCGGGCAGGACATACGGCGACGGGGTGTCCGTGGCCGCGTCGGCGTCCGTCACCACCCGGGCGTCCAGCGCCGCCGCCGCCGTCACGATCTTGAAGGCGGAGCCCGGCGGATAGGTCTGCCGGATGGCCCGGTTGAGCATCGGCAGGCTCTTGGCCGCGTTCAGCCGGGTCCACGCCTCGGTCACCGCGGCACCGGTCCCCGACAGCCGCTCGGGGTCGTACGACGGGGTCGAGACCAGGGCCAGGATCTTGCCCGTCGACGGATCCAGGGCCGCGACCGCGCCCCGCCGGCCGCTCAGCCCGTCGTACGCGGCCTGCTGCATCGACGCCCGGATCGTGGTGACGACATCGCCGCCCGGCTGCCGGCCCCGGGTGAACTCGTTCCAGAACGGCAGCGGTGCCAGCAGCGAATTGGTACCGGACAGGACGGAGTCCTCGGCGTTCTCGATGAGCGTGGTGCCGTACGTCTGCGAGGCGTAGCCGGTCACCGGGGCGTACAGCGGGCCGTGCAGATAGGTGCGTTCGAAGCTGAGCTGCTCGCCGGTCTCCTTGTTGCCGGTCACGGGCCGGTCGCCGACCAGGATGTTGCCGCGCGGCTGGTCGTAACGGGCGATGGTGTTACGGCGGTTGGCCGGGTTGTCGTCCAGTTCGTCGGCCTCGAAGAGCTGGACGCGGGCCGCGTTGACGAGCAGCGCCACGAGCAGCAGCAGACAGAAGGCGGCGGCCCGCCGGATGTAACGGATCACCGGTCGTTCTCCTCGTCCACTGCTGCCGCGATGACCCCGGTCTCCACCTGTTCCGGGTGGGGTCGGCGCGAGACGTCGCTGACCCGGATCAGCAGCGCCACGATGATCCAGTTGGTGACGACGGAGGAACCGCCCTGGGCGAGGAACGGCATCGCCATCCCGGTCAGCGGGATCAGCCCCATCACCCCGCCCGCGATCACGAACACCTGGAGCGCCAGGATCGACGCCAGACCGATGGCCAGCAGCCGCCCGAACGGGTCGCGCAGGGCGAGCCCGGCCCGGTAGCCGCGCGCCACGAGCAGCGCGTAGAGCAGGAAGATCGCGGTCAGCCCGCTCAGCCCCAGCTCCTCGCCCGCCGTCGCCAGGATGAAGTCGGACTTCGCGGCGAAGCCGATGAGGATGGAGTGGCCCGCGCCGAGCCCGGTCCCGAGCATCCCGCCCGCCGCGAACGCGAACAGCGACTGGGCGAGCTGGCCGGGGCCCTGCCCGGCGTCGATCGAGGCGAACGGGTCCAGCCAGTCCTGCACCCGGCTGTGGACGTGCGGCTCGAAGGAGCCCACGACGAAGGCCCCGACGGCGGCCAGGAGCAGGCCGACCGCGATCCAGCCGGTCCGGCCGGTCGCCACGTACAGCATGATGACGAAGAGCCCGAAGAACAGCAGCGAGGTGCCGAGGTCGCGCTCCAGCACCAGGACCCCGACGCTCAGCAGCCAGATCGCCACGATCGGCCCGAGCACCCGTCCGGCGGGCAGTTGCAGCTTCCACACCGTGCGGCCGGTGTACGCGAGCGCGTTGCGGTTCGCGGCCAGATAGGCGGCGAAGAACACCGCGAGCAGGATCTTGGCGAACTCGCCGGGCTGGAAGGAAAGTCCGCCGATCCGGATCCAGATCTTCGCCCCGTTCACCGCGGGGAAGAAGATCGGCACGATCATGAACGCGAGCGCCGCGGCCACCGAGAGATACGCGTACCGCTGGAGCACCCGGTAGTCGCGCAGCAGCACCACCACGGCGGTGAACAGCGCGACGCCGAGCGTGGACCAGACGAGCTGGGTGGGCGCGGCCTGGTCATGCGGAGTCTCCAGGTCGAGCCGGTAGATCAGCACCAGGCCGAGACCGTTGAGCAGGACCGCGATCGGCAGCAGCAGCGGATCGGCGTACGGGGCCCGGAAACGGACCGCGGCATGGGCGAGCAGCGCGAGCGCGCCGAGCCCGGCGCCGTACCCGACGACATCGGGGGGTACGGCGCCGTCGTGGGCGAGGCCGACCGCCGCATAGCCGAGGACGGAGATCAGGACGCCCCCGACGAGGAGGGCGAGCTCCACCCCGCGCCGCTTGGGCAGGCGTAGCTCGGGCGGGGGAGCGTCCGCCGTCGTTGCGGTCATGCTCCGCAACGTAGCAAGAGGTGCGAGGTATTTCCCTTATGTCACACCTTTGCTCATGTCAGTGCCCACTTTGCTCATGCCGGCTCACACCCTTGCTCATGCCGACGCCCACCGGAACGTGCGTCCGCCCGCGGGGCTCGCGGCGACAGGGCCGGGCTCCACGGGCGGACGCATGTGCGGGTGACGCGAGGTCAGCACCACTTCGGCGCGGCGCCGATGTTCTCGATGTAGCGGGCCGAACCCCAGGCCCACGTACCGTCGGTCAGCAGGTACCAGCGGTTGTTGTGGTCGACGTTGTCGCCCGTGGTCTTGCAGAAGATGTTGACGACCGAGCCGTACTTCACCGAGCCGACGATCCGGCTGCTGCGGGTCGGCTTGTCACGGAGCAGCAGGTACGGCTTGGCGATGACCCGTCCCTTGTAGGTCTTCTTGGGCGCCTGGGGCTTTGCCTGGCCCTGGCCCTGACCCTCCTTCCGCGCCTCCTGGCGGGCCTCCTTCTGCTGCGCCTCGTGCTCGCGCTGCAGGGCCGAGGCGGAGAGCTCGTCGGACGTCGGGTCCGGCGCGGTGGCCTCGGCGCGCTGCCCGACGGGCTGGGGGTCGGCCGCCATGGCGGCGGGAGCGGCGGCCGTGAGCGCCGCGAGCGTGCCGGTGGCGACGCAGAGGCCGAGCCGACGGAGCCGCGAGGGGCGGGACAGGGGGGACATGCTGCCTCCATGCGATGAGGAAAGGGACCGTGGGGGACACGAGCTGGGCTCGTGCTGGTCACGCTAAGTTCGCCACTCACGGTCCGCAACGCGTCACGATGTGTGAGGGCGGTCCTCCGCTGGGCCGTCCGGGGCGTCCGTCCCCTCCGGGCCCCCGTCCTGGCCCGGATTCCCGCCGGAATCCCCGTCGTCGAGAGTCACGTACTCCGGCAGGGTCAACCGGGCGAGCGCCCCGCCGTCCGGCGGATTGCCGAACTCCAGCCGGGCGCCGATGACCTGGGCCTGGCCCAGCGCGATCGTCAGCCCGAGACCGTGGCCCTTGCCCGCGCCGTCCGTACGGAACCGCTGCGGCCCGCCGTCCAGCAGATACGCCGGGAACCCCGGGCCGTGATCGCGTACGGAGACCACCGCGCCGTCCACGCTCAGCACCACCGGAGGGCCGCCGTGCCGATGCGCGTTGGCCACCAGATTGCCGATCACCCGCTCCAGGCGCCGCCGGTCGGTCTCCACCCGGGCCGCGCCGCTCACCCGTACCTCGGTGTCGGTGCCCGACGCCCGGACGACCCGCTCCGCCAGCGGCGCGAGATCGTGCACGGCGAGGTCGACCTGCTCGGTACGGGCGTCCAGCCGGGAGATCTCCAGCAGGTCCTCCGTCAGCGCCCGCATCGCCCGCACCCGGTCGCGCACCAGCTCCGCAGGGCGGCCGGGCGGCAGCAGTTCGGCGGCGGCCGACAGACCGGTCAGCGGGGTGCGCAGCTCGTGCGCCACGTCGGCGGTGAACCGCTGCTCGGTCTGGAGCTTGCGCTGGAGGGTCGAGGCCATGGTGTCGAGTGCGCCCGCCACGATCGCCACCTCGTCCTGGGCACGGACCGGGCGCGCGGTGCGCGGGTCGTCCACCCGGGCGTCGAGGTCGCCCGCGCTGATCCGGCGGGCCACCCGGGCGCTCTGGTGGAGCCTGCGGGTCACCCGGCCGACGGCGAACAGCCCGACGAGCAGGGTGGCGGCGATGGCCAGCAGCGAGGAGCCGATGATCGCCCGGTCGAGGCCGCCGATGGTGCGGGCGCTGTGGCTGTAGTCCGTCCAGGTGGCCAGCGCCCGCCCGTCCGCCGGGCCCGCCGCCCACATCGCCGGGCCGCTCTGCCCGTCCGGGTCGCCGGGCCGGTGCGGTCCGTCCGCCACGACCGTGCCCCGCTCGCCGCCGGCCGCCAGGGCCCGCAGCGAGGCGGGCAGCCCCGGCGGGTCGATGCCGGACCCCCGGGGCAGCGGCTCCCCGGCCTCGTACGCGTCGGTCACCACCTCCAGCCGGGCCAGCGCCTTCTCGCGGGCGTGGTCGACCGTCTGCCGGGTGACGGCGGTGTGCACCAGGACGCCGAGGAGGGCGGCCAGGGTGCAGCACATGGCGGTCAGGAAGACCGCGGACTTCCAGGTGAGGCTCGCGGTCCAGGAGGGCGAGCGGAACCGGCGCCGACGTCTCATCGCGTCTCCGCCGGCGATTCCGAAGGCGTACGGGTGCCGGAGCCGGCGGACGGCGAGGGCGTGCCCGTCGCCGTGCCCGAAGGCGTGCGCGTCGGCGAGTGCTTCGGCTTCGGGGCCTTCCGGTGCTCGGGCGTCCGGAGGATCTCGTCCCGGGTGGGCAGCATCGCGCGCTGCCGGTCGTCCCAGGACCACGCGGTGCGGTACTCGTACCCCGGGATCACCGAAGGGGCCCGCATGATCACGTCCCGGCCCGCCAGCTCCACGCTGATGACGGCGTCGTAGGTGGACATGATCCGGGTCAGCCGGTCCCCGTCCGGCATGTACACGCGCACGGCGAGCTGCTGATCGGGCATCCGGATGCCGAGCACCAGTTCGTCCCTGCCGTCGCCGGTCAGGTCGCGGTAGTAGGGCGCGAGGACCGGGCAGTCGTCCGGGGCGGTCCGGCACGCCCTGATCTGCCGGACGGTCGCGTCCGGCAGCTCGTCCAGGCCGCTGTCCCGGTTGGTCTTCGCCTTCAGCCCGGCCTGCGCCACCGCCACCGGGTCCAGCCGTCGCACATCGCCGCCGGTCACCCGGATCCCCGGGATACGCGCGGTCTCGCCCTCGCCGTAGTCGTACGGGGCGGAGGAGGCGGGCGGCAGATCCGGCCAGAGGTGCTTGGGCTCGACGGCCGACGGCGCGTCCCCGGCGCTCTTCAGCCCGCCGGCGGCGCCACAGCCGGACAGCAGGGCGAGCGCGGCGACGGCGGACACGGCGGTACGGGTCGCCGCCGGGGCGCGGTGCGGGCGCACGGCTCGCCTCCTCCTCGACGACAGAGGCTTCACACCCTAGTCGGACGGCCGTGTGCAATGCCCGGTTCGCACCACTGCGTGACGTTGCGTGGCTCTACGGTCGCCGCAGGGTCAGCGCTGGTACGGGTTCTGTCCGGGCGGGGTGAAGCCGGGCTGCTGCGGGGCCTGGCCGTGGGCGGTTCCGTCCTGCCCGGCCGCGGCCTGGGCGAGCAGCTGGTCCGCCTCCTCCTTGGGTATCTGCCGCTCCCCGCCGCAGAAGGTGCACTGCGTGGCGTACTTCGTCGAGAACGGGAACAGCGGCACGAAGAACAGCGTGAACTTCGTGACCCGCTTGCGCAGGGTGTGCGCCGCCGGATTGCCGCACCAGCCGCACACCATCGTCAGGATGGCCAGCTGGTAGAGATAGCCCTTGGTGCCGAAAATGATCATGCCGTGGTCCCTTTCCCCGTCCCCCGGAGTGCCCGTCGGCACAGCGCCAGGAGCTTTTCGTCCTCGTGGATGTCATGACTGCCGTACCCGCCGTCCATGGCGTTGTGACGGCGCACGGAGGCGAGTTCGCTCCGCAGGACGTGTGCCGCGGCCGACCCCGCCGGGACCGGCCCCATCCGTGCCACGCATTCTGCCACCCGGACCCGGACATGGCGGCTTTGCTCCCAGCCGGCGAGCAGCGCCTCGGTGGTCTCCGGCGACCGGCCGGTCACCTCCCACAGCGCGATCGCCGCGTCCACCCGCAGCCACAGCTCCTCGTGCGCCAGCAGCCCGCGCAGCCGGGGCGCCACCACCGCCGCGCGCGGCCCGAGCGCCCCCAGCGCCACCACCGCCGCCCGCCGGTCGTGCACCTGGTCCGACTGGAGGCCCTCGATCAGCACCGGCAGCACCGCATCGGTGTCCCCGGAGACCGCCCACAGCGCCTCGGCCGCCTCGGTCGCGCACGCCGTCCCCGGGCGGCGCATCAGCGCCCTCAGCTCCGGGACCGCCTCCCGCGCGGCGGGCCCGAACGAACCCAGCGCCCGCAGCGCCGCCGTACGCAGCCACTCGCCCCGGTACTCCGGCGCCCCGCGCAGCACCCGCAGGACCTCGGGGGCCGCCTCGCCCGCGCGCAGCGCGGTCAGCCCGGCCAGCAGCGGGCTCGCCCGGTCGTAGGCGCCCTCGTCCAGCTCCACCTCCGCGAGCCTGCGCCGCAGCGCCCCGGCGAGCGGCCGGGCCGCCGCTCCCAGGTGGCCCACCGCGAAGCCCACATCGTGCGCCACCTGCGGCAACTCCAGAGCCGCCGCGAGCGCGGGCACCGCCCGGTCGTCGCCGAGGCGCGCCAGGGCCTTCACGGTGGAGCCGAGCCCGGGCGGACCGCCGGCCCAGGTCTTCACCCACTCCCCGGGCTCGGCGGCCAGCCGGGCGGCCAGGGCGTCCGCGGCGGGCGCGGCGAGGGAGAACAGCTCCTCCAGCACATGGGACGCGGCCTCGGCCAGCCGGGGCTCGGGGTCGGCGAGCTGATCGCCGACGAGCGCCACCAACTCCTCGTACGGGCCGCGCCAGGCCCGTATCAGCCCGCCGCTCATCCGCACCGCGTCGATGCGCTGCCGGCGGTCGGGGCTGCGCAACTGGTCGGCGAGCAGCGCCGTGCGGTCGCCCACCCGGTCGTCGAGACCGACGTGCAGGGTGCGCAGCAGATCCGCGGCCCAGGGGGTGCCGCGCCCGGCGTTCTCTCCGCTCTCCGCGTTCTCCGTGTGCCCCTGGGCGGACAGCGACCGCAGCTGCCCCACGAGCGTCGGCGTCGCGACCTGCTCGCCCCGGGAGATCTCGGCCGCGGCCACCGGCTCCGCGTCCATCGGCTCCGTATCCCTGTCCATCGGCTCGGAGTCCACCTGTTCGGAGTCCACCGGCCCTGCGTCCGGGTCCGGGCCGGAATCCGGCTCGCCCCCGTCCCGCGCGGCGTCCCCCTCCGCGGCGTCCCCCTCCGCGGCGTCCCCCTCCGGGACGGCGCTCTCCGGGGCGGCGGGCTCCTCGGGCGTCGAACGCATCTCGCGCAGCAGCCCCGAGACCACCGGCACCACATCGCCGGGCAGCCCGTCGGGCGCACAGCGCGCCAGCTGGGCCAGGGCCGCGAGCCGCAGCCCCGGGGAGTGCGCCCGGGACGCCAGCCGGCCCAGCCACTCCGCGACCCGCCCCGCCAGCGGCCGGTGCCGCAGCGCGACCCGCCCGGCTGCCTCCACGAGCGCGAGCCGCACCTCCTCCTCGGGCTCCACCGGCAGCCGCTCCCGCAGCAGCGCGAGCACCCGCACGGGGTGCCGGTGCAGCGTGGCGAGCGCCAGCGGGGCCGCGAGCCGCACCCCGGGGTCCTCGTCGGCGATCAGCTCGAAGAACACCCCCGCGCCCGCGGTGACCGCCGCGGCCGCCATCGCGTAGTTCGCGGCGCCCTCGATCTCGTCCTCGTCGATCTCCGCCTCGTCGTCCTCGTCGAGGTCGAAGCCGCCGATGCTGGTGAGCAGTTCCACCACGCTGCCCCGGTCCTGCACGCCCGGATCCACGACCAGCTCGAACAGGAACGGGATGCACGCGAGCGTGCACGCGTACACATCGCCCTGGTGGTGCACCGCGCCGTACATGCCGTCGAGCGCCGCCTCCCGCTCCGCCGGATCGTCGGAGGCGAGCCCCCGCAGGAGCTCCGGCACATCGTCGGCAGGCCCGTAGGCATGCTCCATCGAAGCCCAGTCGACCTCGTCGATCCCCGAGAACACGCCATCCCCTCCCCACGACCACGACAGCGTCCGGACCGGCACGCCCCCGTGGCGCGCGCCGTCCGTCACACCCCTCCCGGCGCGCCCCGTAGAAAGCGCCTGCGCAGAGTGTGCACCACGGCTCCGACAATCCACCCGCCACTTGTGGCCTTTCCCCGGGCCGTAACGAGGTCATGACCCGGTCAAGACGATTCGGCTGTGGGTTCCCTGTGAGCAGCGGGTGTTCCCGGGGCGTCCAGGACCCTTTCGGGGGTTCACGCGGGCAGCGGACGCGCCCGCTCCGGATCGTTCAGCGGGGCGAGGAGATCGCCGTGCAGGTCCAGCCGGGCGGCCATGTCCCCGGCGCGGAACACCAGGGCCCCGGCCTCCCGGCATCCCGCGATCTCGTCCCAGGTGACCGGCGCCGACACGGTGGGCTCGGGCCTGGCCCGCAGGGTGTAGGGCGTGGCGGTCGTCTTCGCCGCGGCGTTCTGGCTGAAGTCGACGAAGACCTTGCCCGGCCGCAGGGCACGCCTCATCCGGTGCAGTGCCAGTCCCGGCAGGGCCGCCTCCGCCTCCACCGCGAGCCGCTTCGCGTACGCGGACACCTCGCCGGAGGGGGTGGGCTCCAGCGGGACCAGCAGATGCAGCCCCTTGGACCCGGACGTCTTCCCGTACGCGAACAGCCCGTCTGCCGCCAGGCGCTCCCGCAGCCAGAGCGCCACCGCGCAGCACTCCACGACGGTCGCGGGGGAACCGGGGTCCAGGTCGAAGACCATCCGGTCGGCGATCTCCGGCGCGTCGTCACGCCACTGCGGGGTGTGGAACTCCACCACCAGGTTGGCCGCCCACATGAGCGAGGCCAGATCCCGCACGACCACCTGCCGGGCGTTCCGGTCCTCGCTCCGGGGCACGGCGGCGGTGGCCACCCAGGCGGGCGTACCGGGCGGCGGATTCTTGGTGAAGAAGAGCTGGCCGCCCGGCCCGTCCGGGTACCGCAGGAAGGAGACGGGACGGTCGCGCAGATGGGGCAGGATCACGCTGCCCGCGGTGGCCGCGTAGTAGTGGAGCACCTCGCCCTTGGTCGTCCCGGTGGCGGGATACAGGACCTTGTCGAGATTGCTGAGCGAGACCCGTCGCCCCTCCACCTCGGTGATCGGCGTCATACGATAAGAGTCACACGAAATCACGTTAAAGCGGCTTTAGAGGTCGACAAGGGGTGAACGGTGAGGTCCATATGGAACGGCGCGATCTCCTTCGGACTGGTCAGCATTCCGATCAAGCTGGTCAACGCCACCGAGAACCACTCGATCCACTTCCGGCAGATCCACCTCGCCGACGGTGGCCGGATCCGGTACCGCAAGGTCTGTGAACTGGACGAGGAGGAGATCGAGAGCGGCGAGATCGGCAAGGCCTACGAGGACGCCGACGGCTCGATGATCCCGATCACCGACGAGGATCTCGCCCAGCTCCCGCTGCCCACGGCGAAGACCATCGAGATCGTCGCCTTCGTGCCCGCGGACCGGATCGACCCGCTCCAGATGGACGCGGCGTACTACCTCTCCGCCAACGGAGTCCCGGCCGCCAAGCCGTACACCCTGCTCCGCGAGGCCCTCAAGCGCAGCAACAAGGTCGCGGTCGCCAAGTACGCCCTGCGCGGCCGCGAACGGCTCGGCATGCTCCGCGTCGTCGACGACGTGATCGCCATGCACGGCCTTCTGTGGCCGGACGAGATCCGCGCCCCCGAGGGCGTCGCCCCGGACAGCGACGTCACGGTCCGCGACGCCGAACTCGACCTGGCGGACGCCCTGATGGACACCCTCGGCGAGGTCGACATGGACAGCCTCCACGACGACTACCGGGAGGCGGTGGAAGAACTCATCGCCGCGAAGGCCTCCGGCGAGAGCGTGCGCCCGGCCGAGACCGAGGAGGCCGGCGGCGGCAAGGTCATCGACCTGATCGCGGCCCTGGAGAACAGCGTGCAGGCGGCCAAGAAGTCCCGGGGCGAGCAGGGGGAGGAGGCGGAGGACGAGGGCGACGGCGACATCGCCGACGTCCACCCCATCAAGAAGACGACCTCGAAGACAGCATCGAAGGCATCATCGAAGACGCCTTCGAGGGCGTCCGGCAGGACCACGAAGAAGACCACGCACCGCACCCCGACGGGCAAGACGGTCACCCGCTCCGGAAGCTCCACGACGAAGAAGTCCGCCCCCAAGCCCACCGGCGCGAAGAAGTCCACGTCGACGGCGAAGAAGTCCGCCGCAAGCGGCGGGAGCGGCGGTAGCGGCGGAAGCGGAAGCGGGACGGCCGGGAAGAAGACGGCGGCGAAGAAGCAGACACCGTCGAGCGGCGGCACCACGGCGAAGAAGACGGCATCTTCCCGCAAGCGCGCCTCGGCCTGACGGCGACGGGCCCTGACGGCGACGGGCCCGGCCAGAGAGTCGCACTCCTGGCCTCCTGGCCTCCTGGCCTCCTGACCTCCCCGGCGCCTCGCCGACCTCGCTGTGTGTTTCGCGCCCATTGGCCGAGAACGCCCCCTTTCCCGCCCCGTCGGGCCGCCGCACGCTGGATGTGGACGCCGGGCGCGTGGAGCATCGAGGGGGCCGCCATGTCCGCACCGCTGCCGTTGTACGTGCCGAGGCTTCCGGCCCGCCTGTCCGCGCTGCGCGCTTACGGCGATCTCGTGCCGGACGCTCGGCGAAGGGTGGCTCCCCTGTGGACGCTGCCGCCGGGCACGACCACCGACGCCGCGCGGCTCCGCAAGGCCGTTCGCCGGGCCGCCCAGGTGCAGCGGCACAGCCCCGCCTGGCTGGACGCCCCCTACGCGGACTGGACGACGGGGGCAGCGGCCGCGCTGCTTTCCGAAGTCTGGGCCGGGTCGTCGCTGCGCCCGGTGACCGGACCGGAGCGTCCCCCGGAACAGCAGCGGTCGGCCAACCGGTCGGCGGTGACCGGCTCCGGTGAGATCGGCATACGCGTCGCGCTCCCGGGCGGCTGGGACGAACGTTCCACCGACGACACCCGGCGGCTGCTCGACGCACTCGACCACGGGGTCCGCCGCGACCTTCTCCTCGACCTGCACGCGGTGCCGGAGACTCGGCCGGACGCGGGGAAGGAAGCCCTGCGGGCCCTGGACGCCCTGCTCCCGCTGACTGCCTGGAACCGCGTCGCGGTGATCGCGGGCGGATTCCCCGAGGACGTCAGCGGGATCGAGGTGGCGGGAACCGATGAAGCGCCTCGTCACGAACTCGCCCTGTGGCACGAGATCCTGGCGAACCGGCCCGGCTACCGGGAGCTTCTCCGCTACGGGGACTACGCGCCGTTCGCCCCCCGCTCCGTGGCCCAGGAGCACCGGGGCGGGGGAGGCCCGCCGTGGGGTCTGCTCCGCTACACCACCGGGCGCGCGTATCTGCTCGCCAAGGTGCCCACCCGCGGTGACGCCCGGGCGGAGACGATCCGTGCGGCGGCCCGGTGGATCACGGAGCAGGACGATTTCCGCGGTCCGTCCGCCGGCGCGGGCGAGCGCTGGCTGTGGGACTGCGCGCGGGGCGAGGGGAGCGTGGGCACGGGAGGGGCGGCGGACTGGAGCCGAACAGCGATCAGCCAGCACCTGGCCCACGTCGTACGGCAGTCGACCGCCTGAGCCCGCACCGCCGTTCCCCACCGACTTCCGATCATCCTGCCTGCCCGGTCGCTGCCCCGGCCCCGGCCCCGGCCCCGGCTGCCCCCTGTCGTACGCCCCCCGTACGCTACGGCCCATGAGCGCAGAGGCCCCCTCGGGACGGGTGATCGACGGCCGCTTCACGCTGCTGGAGCGGCTCGGCAGTGGTGGCATGGGCATGGTCTGGCGGGCCCGTGACGAGGCGCTCCACCGCGATGTCGCGCTCAAAGAGGTACGCCCCCCGG
This sequence comes from Streptomyces sp. NPDC091289, assembly GCF_044757365.1. NCBI lineage: Bacteria > Bacillati > Actinomycetota > Actinomycetes > Kitasatosporales > Streptomycetaceae > Streptomyces > Streptomyces sp. NPDC091289. The sequence continues at coordinate 99,327 of NZ_JBIVUT010000020.1, read as the reverse complement.
ACCCGGCGCTCGCGGAGTACGACCCCGAAGGGGCCCGCACGTTGCGCGCCCGGGTGCTGCGCGAGGCCCGCGCCCTGGCCCGGGTCGACCATCCCTGCGTGGTCACCGTCCACCACATCGTCGACCCCGGCGAGGAGGGCTACCCGTGGATCGTGATGGAGCTGGTGGCCGGCTCCTCCCTGCACGAACGGCTCGCCGCCGGGCCCATGGAGCCCGCCGAGGCCGCCGAACTGGGGCGCGGCGTCCTCTCCGCCCTCCGCGCCGCCCACGCCGCCGGCATCCAGCACCGCGACGTCAAGCCCGCCAATGTGCTCCTGCGCACCGACGGCCGCCCCGTCCTCACCGACTTCGGCATCGCCGCGATCCGGGAGTCGACGAGCCTCACCGCCACCGGCGCCCTCATCGGCTCGCCCGACTACATAGCCCCCGAGCGCATCCGGGGCACCGAGGGCGACCCGTCCTCCGACCTCTGGTCGCTCGGCATGATGCTGTACGTCGCCGTCGAGGGCCGCCACCCGCTGCGCCGGGCCACGACCCTGGCCACGCTGGCCGCCGTGCTCGACGAGGAGATCCCGCCGCCGGTACGGGCCGGGTCCCTCGCCCCCGTGCTGAGCGCTCTCCTCACCCGGGACATCCCGGCCCGCCCGGACGCCGAGACCCTCGACCGCCTGCTGGCCGAGGCCGCGACACACACCGGCGGGGGCCCGGCCCCGACACCCACGGAGCCCGTACGGGAACGGCCCGCGCCCGCACACGCCACGCCCACGCAGACAGCCGCCGTGCGGGACCGCGTACCGACGGCCTACGGCTACGGCTCCCCGCAGGCCGGCACCGGCGCCGGCGACGCATCCCCCACACCGGAAGAGCGCCAACAGCGCATACTGCGCCGCGCCCGGATGATCAGCGCGGCCTCGTCCGTCGTCTCGGCCGTGGTCATCGCGGGCGTCATCCTCTGGATGGTCGACCCCTTCTCGTCCTCGTCCAAGGCCTCCGACAGCGACGACCGCCCCCGCGACAGGGCGAGCGCACCCCAGGCCTCAGCTCCGGCGCCGAACCCGGTCGCCGACGAGTCGAACGGGCCCAACGGATCCGACACGTCCGAGACATCCGACACGTCCGGCGCTCCCGGCGAGAAGGACGTACCGGAGGCCGGGAACCTGCTGACCCCGGACGGGGCGCGCACGGCGATCAAGGCGCTGAAGCCACTCATGGGCGGCACGAAAGTCACCGACTTCACCCTCTACGACCAGCACGCCTCGGCCCAGGCGCCGCTGAAGTCCAACTCCGCGCTCTACGACCGCTTCAGCTACCGCGACGGCCGGGCGAAGAACGACGAGATGGGCGGCACGCGGATGTCGGGGGACACGACGGTCGACCTGAACTCCGTCGACTGGGACGCGCTGCCCGCCCTGCTGAGTACGGCGGAGAAGACGCTCAACATCCCGGACCCGGAGAGCCGCTATGTGATCGTGGACCCCTCGTCGCCCTTCCACGACGACCGCCCGGTGCTGCGCGTCTACGTCTCCGACACCCACGGCGGGGCCTACCTCACCGCCGGCCTGGACGGGCGGGTCATCGAGAAGAGCCCGCGTCCGAAGGGCTGAGCACCGGCTTGACCGGGTCCGGTATCTGGGGCAGGTCCAGCCCGAACGGATTCCGCTCGACGACGTAGGTGCAGCTGGTGTACGTGTAGCCCGGCTGGACCTTCGAACCCGAGGAGTAGCTGTCCACCCCGGCGGTCGCGCCCGTGCCGTGCTTGTAGAGGAAGTGGTACTCCCCGGCGGGAAGCCGAAGCCGTGCCTTCGGGTAGCTCTTGCCGCTCGCCTTGCAGGCCTGCCGCGGTCCGGCGGACGCGCTGTACCGCTTGCAGCCGGCGCAGGCCTTCAGTGTGACGGTGCCGGTGACGGGACCGGTGTAGAGCACCTCGACCGCGTTCGGCGCGTCATTGCTGATGACCAGCTCCATCCGGGCGCCGCCGGGCCGCTTCGACGGCGGCAGCCGCTTGCCCGCCGCCGGCCGGTCGTCGGCGATCTCCGCGGCTATGGCGATGTTCCGCGCCTTGCCCACCCGCTCGTCGGTCTTGTACGCACGGGCGAAATCGGTGAGCGTCCTGCGCGCGTCACCGAACTTCCTGTCCTTGAACTGGTCGACCCCGCAGGCGTACGAGCCCTCCTTGACGCCGTGGTCCGCGTCGGAGCGCAGCCCCCTCACACTGGCGACGGGAAGCTCGGACGCGGTGGTGCCGAGGCTGCGCAGCACTTTGGTGGCCGCACACGGCTCGGCCCCCTTCAACGCCGCGACCTGCGCCTTGATCCGCTCGTTGATCGCCGGTCCGACCTGCTGCGCGGGCGCGGACTCGGGGAACGTACGCAGCAACTCGCCCAGCTCCGCGCCACCCCCGCCCGCCGCGCCGAGGCGCGAGACCCCGCACCCGTACAGCGACTCGGCGAGCGGGTCGTCCGGCCAGGCGGCGAGCTCGCCCAGCACCTTCGCGTCCACCGAGTCCGGCAGCGTCCGCAGATAGGTCAACGGCTCCACGGCGTCGCAGTGCCGCTTCTTGGCGTACGGGGCGGAGACGGCGTCGTAATACTTCTTGAGGCGGTCCGGGACCAACTCGGCGGCCCGGGAACCGGGATGGTCCTCACCGAGCGCGCGATAGACGTCGAGCCCCTTCTCGTACTCCCCCTTCGCCGGGCCGAACGGCTGCCGCGAGGCCGAAGCGACCCGCTGGTCCCCGTCCGCCAGCCGCTCCAGCAGCATCTGCTCCCGAGCCTCGTCCCGCGCGGAGCCGTACACCACCGCCCCGCCCGCCGGCACGGCCAGCAGCACCACGCCGAGACCGGCCGCCACAACGGGCCGCCACGCCCCGCCCAGCGCCGAACGCAGGGCGATCCGGGCCCCGTCGGCGGCGGCGAGCACCAGCACCACCAGATACCCGACGAGGACACCCCCGGGCACCCCGTCCGGATCGGCGGGCAACGCCACCCACAACAGCCCCGCCGTGGCCGCCCAGCACACAGCGGCCCGCACCCAGCGCCCCAACAGGGCGTAGCCGAGCCCGAGTCCGGTCAGATTGAGCAACGCCGCGCCGACCGCACGCAGAGCCGCACCGGACGGCGGCGGCCCGACGGTCGGCGCACGGGAAGGCGGTGGCGGCGGCCCGAACCCGGGCGGCCCGTCCGGAGGCGGCGGCACGGCCCCGCCCCACCCGGCCCCGCCGACGCTCCGTCCCGCGGCCCCGTGCTGATCACCGGACTCCATAACGGTCCCCCCACCGTAGAGTCACAAAAAAGTCCAGGTGACTCTGCCCGGTTCCGTCACGCTTCACGCGCGATCACGGCGATCTTCTTCACCTGCCGCACCACCTCGCACGCCATCGCCCTCTAAACTGCGGCATGCCGCGACTGGCGCGTGCCCCGGCAGGGGCGCTCCGTGGAACCGACCACGAGGGAGCGGCACACCCCGGGCGTGCCCGGGGCGTCATCTCCGGAGAGCCGTCCGCCTGGGCATCCGGGTCCACGCCGCACACAGCGGCCGACCCGGAAGGACCCCTTCCATGACCACCCGGACCACGGACATCGCCCCCGCCCCCGCACCACGCCATCCGGCGCTCACCACGACCGACCCGGAACTGGCCGCCCTGATCGGCGCGGAGGAGCGGCTCCAGGCCGACACCCTGCGCCTGATCCCCAGCGAGAACTACGTCTCCGCCGCCGTGCTCGAAGCCTCCGGCACGGTGCTCCAGAACAAGTACTCCGAGGGCTACCCCGGCAAGCGGTACTACGAGGGCCAGCAGATCATCGACCAGGTCGAGACGCTGGCGGTCCGCCGCGCCGAGGCCCTCTTCGGGATGGACCACGCCAACGTCCAGCCGTACTCGGGTTCCCCGGCCAACCTCGCCGCGTACCTGGCCTTCCTCCAGCCCGGCGACGCCGTCCTCGGCATGTCCCTCCCGATGGGCGGCCACCTCACGCACGGCTGGGACGTCTCCGCCACCGGCCGCTGGTTCCGCGGCGTCCGGTACGGGGTCCGCCGCGACACCGGCCGGATCGATCTGGACGAGGTCCGTGACCTGGCCCTCGCCGAGCGGCCCAAGCTCATCTTCTGCGGCGGCACGGCCGTGCCGCGCACGATCGATTTCGCGGGCTTCGCGGAGATCGCCCGGGAGACGGGCGCCGTCCTGGTCGCCGACATCGCGCACATCGCGGGCCTGATCGCGGGCGGCGCGCACCCCTCGCCCGCCGGCCACGCGGACGTCGTCTCCACCACCACCCACAAGACCCTGCGCGGCCCGCGCGGCGCGATGCTGCTCAGCACGGCCGAGCACGCCCGCGCCATCGACCGCGCGGTCTTCCCGGGCCTCCAGGGCGGCCCGCACAACCAGACCACGGCCGCCATCGCGGCCGCCCTCGGCGAAGCGACCACCGCCGGCTTCTGCTCGTACGCGCACCAGGTCGTCGCCAACGCCCGAGTGCTGGGGGAGGAGTTGGCCGTCCGCGGCTTCGACCTGGTCTCCGGCGGCACCGACAACCATCTGCTGCTGATCGACCTGACGAACAAGGACGTCCCCGGCAGGACCGCCGCCAAGGCCCTCGACCGCGCGGGCATCGTCGTCAACCACAACACCGTCCCCTACGACCCCCGCAGGCCGTTCGACCCCTCCGGAATCCGCATCGGCACCCCCGCGCTCACGTCTCGGGCCATTCCCGCCTCGGCGATGGCCACCGTCGCCGCTTGGATCACCACGGCCGTCGAAGCGGCGCGCACGGGCGACGAGACTGCGATCAAGAAGGTGCGGGAGGAGGTGAAGGACCTCATGGACGCTTACCCGGCACCGGGGCTGCCGGTCGGCTGACGAGTCACTCTGCGCGCCTTCTTCACCGGTCCTCCGCCCTCCGAACCGCCCGTTGTGGCACCGTGGTTCGACTGATGACCCGGATGTCCGGGCATCCGCGTAGGGGGGACCTTCATGCGCTTTCGTACCGCCGCGGCCTCGGCCGCACTCGTCCTGTGCGCCACGGCGGGCGTAGCGGCCTGCTCGTCCTCGTCGGACACCGCCGACGCCGAGCGGCCCGCCGCCCCCACCGTGCCGGCCCCCGAGGAAGGCCCGTTGGGGAAGATCGAGACGGGCAAGCGCCAGACGGGCCCGCCCGAGTTGAACGGGCAGAGCGCGGCCGGTCCCGCGAAGTGCGCGACCACCGTCGCCGAGATCCCGGCGGAGTGCGCCCTCGACCTCTCGTTCGCCGACTTCGCCGAGGGGGAGCGGGCCTCCGGGCCGCCCACCCTGCCGTGAGCACCCCGCTCGTGAGCGGGTGAGAGCGCCGGGAAAGGAGGGCGGGCACACAACCGTGTGCCCGCCCTCCTTTTCTGCGTCCTGCACCGCCTTCGACGCACATACGACGCACATCACCAGGGGCACCATGAAGCACTCGCGTCACAGAAGCCCCTTCCATCCGTCACAGCGATCTCTTAGTCTCACACCCTGTTCACAATTGATATTTGATGATCTCGCCACAGAGGTCAGGCGCGGGGGTAGTGAAGCATGCGTGAAAACTGGCGCTCGAAGGTGAGCGTTCTCGTCGGTGCGTCGGCACTTGCGCTCTCGGCCGTCACCGCGACGCCGGCGCTGGCCGACGACGCACCGGAGGCCCCCCTGGAAGTGCAGATGCCCGCGGACGTGAAGATCGTCGAAGGCATCGCCCCGGAACCCGGGACCGAAGTCCCCTTCCCGGTTGACGGGACGGGGACGACGGGAACGGCGGACGCGATGGCATCCGCCAAGGCCGCACCGCCGTCGGGCACGTGCCTGGGCGCGACCGCCGCCTACGGCTCCAGCGGATGCTTCCAGCACAACGGTGACATCGTCTGGGCGGGCGACACGAAGAAGGACGGCATGTCGGCGGCCGTCGGCGTCTACACCGACTACGGCCGCGCCGCGGAGGTCTGCGTCAACAAGCTCGGCGTGAACACCTGGGCGACCTGCAACAAGGACTACCGCGAGACCGGGAACGTGCGCCTCCGCGTCCTGCGTTACGACGGCGACACCGGCAAGTTCTACCAGCCCGAGGCCTGGTCCGGCTGGATCCCGGTCGACGGCAAGTACTGACCCGCCCACCTCGTGGGGGTGAGCCGGACCGCGCTCCGCTCGCCTTCACGAGGGCACGGCACGCACCCGGCACACACGAAAAAACCGGACCAGCCTCTGCTGGTCCGGTTCTTCAATCCGGAAGTGCCCCCGGCAGGATTCGAACCTGCGCACCCGGCTCCGGAGGCCGATGCTCTATCCCCTGAGCTACGGGGGCGTATCGCGGTGCTGCTCTGCGACGGGTGAAACACTACCAGCTCCCACGGGGTGTCCGTGAACAGGTATTCCGCCGTGCCTCCATGCTTCTTCCTCCCGGTCGGGCCGCCCGTGGGAGCGGTGGCCACCCGTCCGGGGCGGAAGTGGACAAAACCCGGACGCCGCCCCTCCGGCCGACCTACTCTCGAAGAGTGTCAGGGGCGTACGGCCGCGTGCTTGTTGTCGACGACAACAAGGTCATCCGGCAGCTGATCAGGGTCAATCTCGAGCTGGAGGGCTTCGAGGTCGTGACCGCGGCCGATGGTGTCGAGTGCCTGGACCTGGTCGAGCGGGTCCGCCCCGACGCGATCACCCTCGACGTCGTGATGCCCCGGCTGGACGGTCTGGAGACCGCCACCCGCCTGCGCGCCGATCCCCGGACCCGCGGCCTTCCCATCGTCGTCATCAGCGCCTGTACGCCCTACGAGGTCGACGCGGGCGTGGCGGCCGGGGTCGACGCGTTCCTGGCGAAGCCGTTCGAGCCGAGCGAGCTGGTGCGGATCATGCGCCGGCTGGTGACCGGGGAGGAAGAGCCCTCGGTGGACGGGCGGCACGGCGCCGGGCGGGCGGGAAGCACCACCGGCTGACCGGGCCGGCGGAGCCGGGTCCGGCCGACCGAGGTGGCGAAACGGGGTCCGGGTGACCGGATGGCGAAACCGGGTCGCGAAGTGCCCCCCTCTCTCACCTACGCTTGACCCGTGACCCCCGCCGACCTCTCCCGGACCGTGCTGCACGCCGTGCGCCGCGCGGTCGACGAGGATGCGTTGCGCGCGCCCGTGCCCGCGCGCGTGCGAGTGGAGAGGACACGGCCCGGCGGCAGCGGCGACTACGCCTGCGCCGTCGCGCTCCAGCTCGCCGGGCCCGCCGCGCTGCCCGCGCTGGAGGTCGCACGCATCCTGCGGGAACGTGTCGCCGCCGAGCCCGGTGTCGGGCGGGTCGAGATCACCGGACCGGGGTTCCTGAGCTTCACCCTCGACGCCCCGGCCGCGGGCGACCGGGCCGTGCTCGACGCCGTACGGCAACAGGGTCTCGCGTACGGACACGGGGACGCGCTCCGGGACGAGATCCACCAGTACCACCACGCGCGGGAGGTCCGCGCCGCCGTCACCGCCCAGGCCGTGTTCCGGCTCCTCGTCGCCCAGGGCGCCCGGGGCCGGATCACCTGCGAACAGGCGCCCGACCCGGACTGGGTCCGCCTCGGCGTCACCGTCAACGCGTACGGGACACCCCCCGTACCGCTCACCGAGATCCGCCCCGTTCCCGCCGGGGCCACCGCGGGGGAACTGCTGGAGCGGCTCGGGCCCGACGCGGCCCGCTGGGGGCTCCTGCGGCCCGCCGGACACGACCGCGCCGCCCTCGGCCCCGAACTGCTCGTCCAGGGCGAGGCCAATCCGCTCTTCCGGGTCCGTTACGCCCACGCCAGGGCCCGTGCCCTCACCCGCGGGGCCGCCCTCCTCGGCTTCACCGCCGAGCCCGCCCCGTACGCCGAAGACCCCGCCGAGCCCACCCCGTACGGCGAAAGCCCGGCCCCGCACGCGCCGTACGGCGAAAGCCCGGCCGAGGGCTCCGCCCCGTACGGCGGTGCCGCCCGCCCTCTCCTCGACCTCGTCGCCGACCACCCCGGCGTCCTGCTCGCCGCAGCTCGTCACCGCGCGCCCGACCGGGTCGCCCGGCAGCTGGAAGCCGTCGCGCACGCGTTCTTCGACTTCCACGACTCCTGCCCGCCCCTGCCCGTCGGTGACGAGAAACCCTCGGCCGCCCACCGTGCCCGGCTGGCTCTCGCCGAAGCCGCCGGGACGGTGCTGGCAGGCGGCCTGTCCCTGCTCGGCATCCGTGCGCCCGAACACCTCTGACGCGATCAGAAGAGACCCGAAAGAACCATCACGATGAGCCGTTCCGCACACCCCGCAGGACCTCGCCACGCCGACGTCTTCACCGAGGGGCACTACTCCGCGCCCGCCGCCGACCTCAACGTCCTCGACGAGAAGGTCTGGTCCCGCACCGTCACCCGTGACGCGGACGGCGCGCTCACCGTCGGCGGGATCACCGTCGCCCGGCTCGCCGAGGAGTTCGGCACCCCCGCCTACTTCCTCGACGAGAGCGACTTCCGGGCCCGCTGCCGCGCCTGGGCGGATGCCTTCGGGCCGGACGCCGACGTCTTCTACGCCGGGAAGGCCTTCCTCTCCCGCGCCGTGGTGCGCTGGCTGAAGGAAGAGGGGCTGAATCTTGACGTGTGCTCCGGGGGAGAGCTGACCACGGCCCTCGACGCCGGGATGCCCGCCGAGCGCATCGCCTTCCACGGCAACAACAAGACCGTCGCCGAGATCGAGCGGGCCGTCCGGGCCGGCGTCGGGCGGATCGTCCTCGACTCCTTCCAGGAGATCGTCCGCGTCGCTCACATCGCCCGGTCGCACGGCATCCGCCAGCGTGTGCAGATCCGCGTCACCGTCGGCGTCGAGGCCCACACCCACGAGTTCATCGCCACCGCGCACGAGGACCAGAAGTTCGGCATCGCGCTCGCCGACGGGCAGGCCGCCGAGGCCGTGCGCCGCGCGCTCGCCCTCGACGGGCTCGAACTCATCGGCGTCCACTCGCACATCGGCTCGCAGATCTTCGACATGGCCGGCTTCGAGGTCTCCGCCCGGCGCGTGGTCCAGCTGCTCGCCGAGATCCGCGACGAGCACGGCGTCGAACTGCCCGAGATCGACCTCGGCGGCGGCCTCGGCATCGCGTACACCTCCGAGGACGACCCCCGCGAGCCGCACGAGATCGCCAAGGCGCTCAGCGACATCGTCACCCGCGAGTGCGAGTCCGCGAAGCTGCGCACCCCCCGGATCTCCGTCGAGCCGGGGCGCGCCATCGTCGGACCCACCGCGTTCACGCTGTACGAGGTCGGCACGATCAAGCCCCTGGAGGGGCTGCGGACGTACGTCAGCGTCGACGGCGGCATGTCGGACAACATCCGCACCGCGCTGTACGACGCCGAGTACAGCGTCGCGCTGGTCTCGCGGACCTCGGACGCCGAGCCCATGCTCGTCCGGGTCGTCGGCAAGCACTGCGAGAGCGGTGACATCGTGGTCAAGGACGCGTTCCTGCCCGCCGACCTGGCGCCCGGCGATCTGATCGCCGTCCCCGCCACCGGCGCGTACTGCCGTTCCATGGCGAGCAACTACAACCACGCACTGCGCCCGCCGGTCGTCGCGGTCCGCGACGGAGAGGCACGCGTCATCGTCCGGCGCGAGACGGAGGAAGATCTCCTGCGTCTCGATGTCGGCTGATGAAATAGTCATCTCAGGATCCGGACGGGGGTCAGAAACTCCCGTCCGGTGAGTGAGACTGGTCCCCAATGAGCATGTATGAGAAACGAGGTCGGATGATGCGTACGCGTCCGCTGAAGGTGGCGCTGCTGGGCTGTGGTGTGGTCGGCTCAGAGGTGGCGCGCATCATGACGACGCACGCCGACGACCTCGCGGCGCGCATCGGTGCGCCCGTCGAGCTCGCCGGTGTGGCCGTCCGCCGGCCCTCGAAGGTGCGTGAGGGCATCGACCCCGCACTGATCACCACCGACGCGACCGCGCTCGTGCGGCGCGGCGACATCGACGTCGTCATCGAGGTCATCGGGGGCATCGAGCCGGCCCGCGCGCTCATCACCACCGCCTTCGAGAACGGCGCGAGCGTCGTCTCCGCCAACAAGGCGCTGCTCGCCGAGGACGGCGCCGCCCTGCACGCCGCCGCCGAGAAGTACGGCCGTGACCTGTATTACGAGGCCGCCGTCGCCGGGGCCATCCCGCTGGTGCGGCCGCTGCGCGAGTCGCTCGCCGGGGACAAGGTCAACCGGGTGCTCGGCATCGTCAACGGCACGACCAACTTCATCCTCGACAAGATGGACACCAGCGGCGCCGGTTACTCCGAGGCGCTCGACGAGGCCACCGCCCTCGGGTACGCGGAGGCCGACCCGACCGCCGACGTCGAGGGCTTCGACGCTGCCGCGAAGGCCGCGATCCTCGCCGGGATCGCCTTCCACACCCGGGTGAAGATCGGCGACGTGCACCGCGAGGGCATCACGGAGGTCACCGCCGCCGACATCGCCTCCGCCCGACGCATGGGCTGCACCGTCAAGCTGCTGGCCATCTGTGAGCGCGCCGCCGACGGGGCCTCCGTCACCGCCCGCGTGCATCCCGCGATGATCCCGCTCAGCCATCCGCTGGCCTCGGTCCGCGAGGCGTACAACGCGGTGTTCATCGAGGCCGACGCCGCAGGACAGCTCATGTTCTACGGGCCCGGCGCCGGCGGCTCGCCGACCGCCTCCGCGGTCCTCGGCGACCTCGTCGCGGTCTGCCGCAACAAACTGGGCGAGGCCACCGGCCCCGGTGAGTCCGCCTACACCCGCCTGCCGGTCAGCCCCATGGGCGAGGTCGTCACGCGGTACCACATCAGCCTCGACGTGGCCGACAAGCCGGGCGTTCTCGCCCAGGTCGCGACGGTCTTCGCCGAGCAGGGGGTATCGATCGATACCGTCCGCCAGCAGGGAAAGGACGGCGAGGCGTCCCTCGTCGTCGTCACCCACCGCGCGCCCGACGCCGCCCTCTCCGGGACCGTCGAAGCGCTGCGCAAGCTCGACACCGTGCGCGGTGTCGCCAGCATCATGCGTGTTGAAGGGGAGTAAAGGACCCATGACCAGCAAGGGCACCCACCAGTGGCGCGGCATCATCGAGGAGTACCGGGACCGGCTTCCGGTCACGTCCACGACGCCGGTCGTCACCCTTCGTGAGGGCGGTACGCCGCTCGTTCCGGCGCAGGTCCTCTCCGAGCGCACGGGCTGCGAGGTGCACCTCAAGGTCGAGGGCGCCAACCCCACCGGTTCGTTCAAGGACCGCGGCATGACCATGGCCATCACCCGGGCCAAGGAGGAGGGTGCGAAGGCCGTCATCTGCGCCTCCACCGGCAACACCTCGGCCTCCGCCGCGGCGTACGCGGTGCGCGCGGGCATGGTCTGCGCCGTCCTCGTACCGCAGGGCAAGATCGCGCTCGGCAAGATGGGCCAGGCGCTCGTGCACGGCGCCAAGATCCTCCAGGTCGACGGCAACTTCGACGACTGCCTGACCCTGGCCCGCTCGCTCTCGGACAACTACCCGGTGGCGCTGGTCAATTCGGTCAATCCGGTCCGTATCGAGGGCCAGAAGACCGCCGCGTTCGAGATCGTCGACGCGCTCGGCGACGCCCCCGACATCCACGTCCTGCCGGTCGGCAACGCGGGCAACATCACCGCGTACTGGAAGGGGTACACCGAGTACGCCGGTGACGGCGTCTCGAGCCGTTCCCCGCGCATGTGGGGATTCCAGGCCTCCGGCTCCGCGCCCATCGTGCGCGGCGAGGTCGTCAAGGACCCGTCCACCATCGCCACCGCGATCCGGATCGGCAACCCGGCGTCCTGGAACTACGCGCTCGCCGCGCGTGACGAGTCGGGCGGCTTCATCGACGAGGTGACGGACCGGCAGATCCTGTCCGCGTACCGGCTGTTGGCCTCCCAGGAGGGCGTCTTCGTGGAGCCCGCGTCGGCCGCGTCCGTCGCCGGTCTGCTCAAGGCCGCCGAGGAGGGCAAGGTCGACCCCGGCCAGCGCATCGTCTGCACGGTCACCGGCAACGGCCTCAAGGACCCCGACTGGGCCGTCGCGGGCGCCCCGCAGCCGGTCACGGTCCCGGTCGACGCGGCCGCCGCCGCCGAGAAGCTCGGACTCGTCTGATCCGGTCCCCGGGCCGGCCGCGGCACCCGCCGCGGCCGACCCGGGGCAACCGCGACAACCCTGCCCAACCGGCCCTTTTCCGGGGCGGAGAGCGCATGGGAGGCGGGCGACACGCATCGTGCGCCTCCTGTGCGCCCTATGTCGCCACAGAACCTTCCTTCGATAAGCTGTACCCCATCCGCCCGGCATCCGCCCGCCGGACCGCCACGCCTGCGGTCCCCGTCGTGGCCGCCGGGCCGGCCACCGGATTCCCGCACCGTTTCGGAGCCCTCCGCACAGTCGCGACCCCCACCGCCATGACCCCCGCCGCACGCACCAGCCCATAACCCGTCTTCAACGCCCCGCCGCCGCAGAGCCACCCGCACTGCATCCCCGCCGCCTTACAAGGAGTGGTCCGACCGATGGCCGGTCCCGCGTTCCGAGCCGCCGCCGTCAGGGTGCGCGTCCCCGCAACCAGCGCCAACCTGGGTCCGGGGTTCGATTCCCTGGGCCTCTCGCTGGGGCTGTACGACGACGTCGTCGTCCGGGTCGCCGACTCCGGGCTGCACATCGACATCGCAGGTGAGGGCAGCGAGACGCTGCCCCGCGACGAGAGCCACCTGCTCGTGCGCTCCCTGCGCACCGCGTTCGACCTGCTCGGCGGCCAGCCCCGCGGGCTGGAGATCGTCTGCGCCAACCGCATCCCGCACGGCCGCGGCCTCGGCTCCTCCTCCGCCGCGATCTGCGCCGGAATCGTCGCCGCCCGCGCCGTGACGACCGGCGGCGACGCCCGCCTCGACGACGCGGCCCTGCTGGAGCTGGCGACCGAGATCGAGGGGCACCCCGACAATGTCGCGGCCTGCCTGCTCGGCGGATTCACCCTCGCCTGGATGGACGGCGGCGCGGCCCGGGCGATCCGGATGGACCCCGCCGAATCCGTCGTCCCGGTGGTCTTCGTCCCCGGGCGCCCGGTGCTCACCGAGACGGCGCGCGGCCTGCTCCCGCGCACCGTCCCGCACGTCGACGCGGCCCTCAACGCCGGCCGGGCGGCCCTCCTCGTCGAGGCGCTGACCCGCCGCCCCGAGCTGCTGCTCGCCGCCACCGAGGACCGGATCCACCAGGAGTACCGGGGCCCCGCCATGCCCGAGAGCGTGGAACTGGTCAACCGCCTGCGCGCCGACGGCGTGCCGGCCGTCATCTCCGGTGCGGGGCCCACGGTCCTCGCGCTGACGGAGGAAAGCTCGGCCGACAAGGTCGCCCGACTGGCGGGGGAGGGCTGGGCGGCGAACCGGCTGGCCCTCGACGCGACGGGCGCCAGTGTGCTGCCGCTGGCCGCGTAACCGCATGTGATTACCGGTGAGCGAGAGGGGGAATGTTTGTTGGAGCCGGTAGTGTTAACCTCAAGTCTGCAACCGACGTCTTTGAGGCGCGTTGCTTCGTGTCCCCCTCCGGGACCGCCATTCTTCCGGGAGCCTCCCCAACTGCCTGAGCAGCCTGCCTGAGCAGTTTCGAGCACGCTCCGGAACCGGCACGACACCCCTCGCTCGTCCAGGAGTGGGCCGAGCAGGGGGATCTCGCGCCGGACCCCGCACGTTCATCTCTCCGCCGTACCCGGCGGACCACCGCCCCGGCAAGGTCCGCGATCGAGCAAGATCAACAGACCGCAGTCGGACAGCACAACCGGTCGCCGAGCCAGAAGGCCGACGTCCGCTCCAGGGAAGGACCCTTCGTGAGCGACACCACCGATCTGATGGGCGTGACTGCCGACAAGAACGTCGACAGCGCCGCGCCCGCCGAAGGTGCTGCCACTGGCACCACCGCACGGCGCCGCCGCTCCGGCACCGGCCTCGAGGGCATGGTCCTGGCCGAGCTGCAGCAGGTCGCGTCCGGCCTCGGCATCAGGGGCACCGCGCGGATGCGCAAGAGCCAGCTGATCGAGGTCATCAAGGAGGCGCAGGCGGGTGGCGGATCCGCCGCCCCCAAGACCTCCTCCAAGGCCGCAGAGGCCCCCGCCGAGGCGGAGAGCAAGCCGAAGCGCCGCGCGACCTCCAAGGCGCGCACCGGGGACGAGGGCGCCGCTGCCGCCGCCGAGAAGGACACGGCCGCCCAGCAGCAGATCGACATCCCCGGTCAGCCGGCCAGCGACGACCAGCCCGCGGGCGAGCGTCGTCGCCGCCGTGCGACCGCGCAGGCGGGCAGCCCCGACACCAAGACCGAGGCGAAGTCCGAGGTCAAGGCCAAGGCGGAGCCCCAGGCCGAGCAGAAGACCGAGGAGCGCGCCGAGCCGAAGGGCGACGCCAAGGCCGAGGCCGCCACCGATACGGCCGAAGGCCGTCGTGGCGACCGTCAGGGCCGCGGCGAGCGGGGCGACCGCGGTGAGCGTGGCGAGCGCCGCGAGCGTCAGCGCGACCGCCGGGGCAAGGGCGACGACCAGGGCCAGCAGGGCGGCGGCGGGCAGCGCCCGCAGCGCCAGGGCCAGGGCGGCGGCGGTCAGGGCCAGGGCCAGCAGAACCGTGACAACGGTCCGCAGGACGACTTCGACGACGAGGCGGGCGGCCGTCGCGGCCGTCGCGGACGCTACCGCGACCGCCGGGGCCGTCGCGGCCGCGACGACTTCGCGAGCGACGTGCAGGTGGCCGACGACGACGTCCTGATCCCCGTCGCGGGCATCCTGGACATCCTCGACAACTACGCGTTCATCCGGACCTCCGGCTACCTGCCGGGCCCGAACGACGTGTACGTCTCGCTCGCCCAGGTCCGCAAGAACGGCCTGCGCAAGGGTGACCACGTCACCGGCGCGGTGCGTCAGCCCAAGGACGGCGAGCGGCGCGAGAAGTTCAACGCGCTGGTCCGCCTCGACTCGGTCAACGGCATGGCCCCCGAGTCCGGCCGCGGCCGCCCCGAGTTCCAGAAGCTGACCCCGCTCTACCCGCAGGACCGGCTCCGTCTGGAGACCGACTCCAACATCCTGACGACGCGGATCATCGACCTGGTGGCCCCGATCGGCAAGGGCCAGCGCGGGCTCATCGTGGCCCCGCCGAAGACCGGCAAGACGATGATCCTGCAGGCCATCGCCAACGCCATCACGGTCAACAGCCCCGAGTGCCACCTGATGGTCGTCCTGGTCGACGAGCGTCCGGAAGAGGTCACCGACATGCAGCGGTCGGTGAAGGGCGAGGTCATCTCCTCGACCTTCGACCGTCCCGCCGAGGACCACACCACCGTCGCCGAGCTGGCCATCGAGCGCGCCAAGCGCCTCGTCGAGCTGGGTCACGACGTGGTCGTCCTGCTCGACTCGATCACCCGCCTGGGCCGCGCGTACAACCTCGCGGCGCCGGCCTCCGGCCGCATCCTCTCCGGTGGTGTCGACTCGACCGCGCTGTACCCCCCGAAGCGCTTCTTCGGCGCCGCGCGCAACATCGAGGACGGCGGCTCGCTGACCATCCTGGCCACCGCGCTCGTCGAGACCGGCTCGCGCATGGACGAGGTGATCTTCGAGGAGTTCAAGGGCACCGGCAACATGGAGCTCAAGCTCGACCGGAAGCTCTCGGACAAGCGCATCTTCCCGGCGGTGGACGTCGACGCGTCCTCCACCCGTAAGGAAGAGATCCTGCTCGGCACCGACGAGCTGGCGGTCGTCTGGAAGCTGCGCCGGGTGCTGCACGCGCTCGACCAGCAGCAGGCGATCGAGCTCCTCCTGGACCGGATGAAGAAGACCCAGTCCAACGCGGAGTTCCTGCTCCAGATCCAGAAGACGACGCCGGGCAGCGGAAACGGCAACGACTGACGTTCTTTTGGCAGTTGAACACGAGGGCCTCCGTCACTCCGGTGACGGAGGCCCTCGTGCGTCCGCAGGCCCGGCCCGAGACCTTTGCCACACGGCGGACCGCCCGACGGCGCTCCGGCCGGTGCCGGAGGTGGCCGGGAAACCGCAGGTGAACGGCCGGATCACCGGCCCGCCGCCGGCTCGCGCACCGTGCCTGCCGTCCCAACCGGGCACACAGGCCGCTGTGCAACCCTTCTTGCTGCTTCGACGTCTGATCAAGAGATGACACAACCCTCCCGGAACCGACAAGGCCGGGGGCGAGGAGCAGCGGAGCGCCAGGACCGAGGGAGACGCGTGAGCGAGCAGAGCAGGAGCACGGGCCGCATACGTGGCACCGGCAGCCGACGGCGGAAGCCCTCGCGCCGGCACCGTGCCAAGGTCGTCGCGGCCTGGACGGTGGCGGGCGTCGTGGTCGTCGGCGGGGCCGGACTCGGATACGCGTACATGGCGCTCGACGGCAACCTCTCCAGCATCGACATCGACGCCAAGCTCGGCGCCGACCGCCCCGACGACGTGGACGACGGCTCGCAGGACATCCTGGTGCTCGGTTCCGACTCGCGCTCCGGCGACAACGGGAAGTACGGCGTCGACGAGGGCGCGGCCCGCTCCGACACGGCGATGGTCGTGCACGTCGACAAGGGGCACAAGTCCGCGAGCGTCGTCTCGATACCGCGCGACACCCTCATAGAGCGCCCCGCCTGCACGAGTGACACGACGGACGAAACGGTGCCCGCCGAACACCGGGCGATGTTCAACACCGCCTACGAGGTCGGCGGGCCCGCCTGCGCGGTGAAGACCGTCGAGTCGATGTCCGGCATCCGCATGGACCACTACCTGGAAGTCGACTTCACCGGCTTCAAGAAGATCATCGACGAGCTCGGCGGCGTCGAGATCACCACGAAGACCGCCATCAACGACTCCAAGAGCCACCTCGACCTGGAGCCCGGCACCCACACCCTGGACGGCGAGGAGTCCCTCGGCCTCGTCCGTACCCGCAAGAGCGTCGGCGACGGCAGCGACCTGGGGCGCATCCAGCTCCAACAGGCCTTCATCAAGGCGCTGATGGAGCAGGCGAAGAGCGTCGGCGTGTTCTCCAGCCCCAAGAAGCTGTTCGGCCTCGCGGACGCCGCCACCAAGGCCGTCACCACCGACTCCGGGCTCGGCTCGGTCAAGAAGCTCACCGGATTCGCCAACGGCCTCAAGGGGCTCGGCGCGAAGAACGTGCACATGGTGACGCTGCCCGTGGAGTACGACCCGGCCGACCCGAACCGGGTCCTGCCGCAGGAGAAGGCCGGCCGGCAGGTCTGGGCCGCACTCAAGAACGACCGGCCGATCCCCGCCTCCGCCACCGAGAAGTCGGCCGGCGACAAGGGCGACGCCGCGCAGGTCGTCGAGTAGCCGCCAGGAGTCACCGTCCGTGAGCGGGGCGTCGGGGAATACCTGCGCTCCGCCCCCGGTTTTGGGAGATACGGCCGGTCCTGGCAGACTGGTACGTCGGCCCCGGTTCACGGCCGCGCAATCCGCGCGGACGACCCGGCGCCCTCCCGAAACTAGGAGACACCTTGAAGCGCGACATCCACCCCGAGTACGTCGAGACGCAGGTCAGCTGCACCTGCGGTGCGTCGTTCACCACCCGGAGCACCATCGACTCCGGCGCCATCCGCGCCGACGTCTGCTCCGAGTGCCACCCGTTCTACACGGGCAAGCAGAAGATCCTCGACACCGGCGGCCGCGTGGCCCGCTTCGAGGCCCGCTTCGGCAAGGCTGCCGGCTCCGCCAGCAAGTAGCGAGCCACTGCGCCGGTTCTCGGCGCCCTCTTCCCGGGGGCGTCGGAACCGGCGTTTTTTCCGGTCGGGTGTGCGGGAGTCGCCTCCGTACACCGGGGGTCGCCCCCGGACGCCCCACCCGGCAGTACGCCCTCCAGCAGGCCCGCAGACGTAAAGCAACCAGGAGCCCCCGAATGTTCGAGGCGGTCGAGGAACTGATCGGCGAACACGCCGGTCTTGAGAAGAAGCTCGCCGACCCGTCGGTCCACGCCGACCAGGCCAACGCGCGCAAGCTGAACAAGCGCTACGCGGAGCTGACCCCGATCGTCTCCACGTACCGGACCTGGAAGCAGACCGGCGAGGACATCGAGACCGCGCGCGAGTTCGCCGCGGACGACCCCGACTTCGCCGCCGAGGTCAAGGACCTGGAGAAGCAGCGCGAAGAGCTCACCGAGAAGCTCCGCCTCCTCCTCGTCCCGCGCGACCCCAGCGACGACAAGGACGTGCTCCTGGAGATCAAGGCGGGCGCCGGCGGCGACGAGTCCGCCCTGTTCGCCGGCGATCTGCTGCGCATGTATCTGCGCTACGCCGAGCGCATCGGCTGGAAGACCGAGATCATCGACTCCACCGAGTCCGAGCTCGGCGGCTACAAGGACGTCCAGGTCGCCGTGAAGACCAAGGGCGGCAACGGCGCCACCGAGCCCGGCCAGGGCGTCTGGGCCCGGATGAAGTACGAGGGCGGCGTGCACCGCGTGCAGCGTGTGCCCTCCACCGAGTCCCAGGGCCGCATCCACACCTCCGCCGCGGGCGTGCTCGTCACCCCCGAGGCCGAGGAGGTCGACGTCGAGATCCACGCCAACGATCTCCGTATCGACGTCTACCGCTCCTCGGGCCCCGGCGGCCAGTCCGTCAACACGACCGACTCCGCCGTCCGCATCACCCACCTGCCGACCGGCGTCGTCGCCTCCTGCCAGAACGAGAAGAGCCAGCTCCAGAACAAGGAGCAGGCCATGCGCATCCTGCGCTCCCGGCTGCTGGCCGCCGCCCAGGAGGCCGCCGAGCAGGAGGCCTCCGACGTCCGCCGCAGCCAGGTCCGTACCGTCGACCGCTCCGAGAAGATCCGCACGTACAACTTCCCGGAAAACCGCATCTCGGACCACCGCGTCGGCTTCAAGGCGTACAACTTGGACCAGGTCCTCGACGGAGAGCTCGACGCCGTCATCCAGGCCTGCGTCGACGCCGACTCCGCCGCCAAGCTCGCCAACGCGTAAGCGCCCCGCCCGCCCCGCACACCCGTAACCCGTACGGAGAACCGCGATGAACCTGCTGCTCGCCGAGGTGGCCCAGGCCACCCAGCGGCTGGCCGACGCCGGTGTCCCCTCACCGCGATTCGACGCCGAGGAACTCGCGGCCTTCGTCCACGGGGTGAAGCGGGGCGCGCTGCACACGGTGCCCGACACCGACTTCGACGCCCGGTACTGGGAGACGATCGCCCGCCGCGAGGCCCGCGAACCCCTCCAGCACATCACCGGCCGCGCCTTCTTCCGCTACCTGGAGCTCCAGGTCGGACCCGGCGTCTTCGTGCCCCGGCCCGAGACCGAGTCGGTCGTCGGCTGGGCGATAGACGCCGTGCGCGCGATGGACGTCGTCGAGCCCGTCGTCGTCGACCTGTGCACCGGATCGGGCGCCATCGCGCTCGCCATGGCGCAGGAGGTCCCCCGCTCCAAGGTGCACGCCGTGGAGCTCTCCGAGGACGCCCTCAGGTGGACGCGGAAGAACGCCGAGGGGTCCAGGGTCACCGTGCACAAGGGAGACGCCCTGAGCGCCCTTCCGGAGCTCGACGGCCAGGTCGACCTGGTGATCTCCAACCCGCCGTACATCCCGCTCACCGAGTGGGAGTACGTCGCCCCCGAGGCCCGCGACCACGACCCGGAGATGGCCCTGTTCTCCGGCGAGGACGGCCTCGACACCATCCGCGGCATCGAACGCACCGCCCACCGTCTGCTGCGCCCCGGCGGCCTCGTCGTCATCGAGCACGCCGACACCCAGGGCGGCCAGGTGCCGTGGATCTTCACCGAGGAGCGGGGCTGGGCGGACGCCGCCGACCACCCCGACCTGAACAAGCGGCCCCGGTTCGCGACCGCCCGCAAGGCCATGCCGTGACCCGCCCCCGGCACCACCACCCGCACCCGTACCCGTACCCGCTCCAGGAGGCCGGCTGATGGCTCGGCGATACGACTGCAACGACGCCACCGACCGGACCACGGGCCTGCGCGAGGCCGCATCGGCCGTCCGCCGGGGCGAACTGGTCGTGCTGCCCACCGACACCGTGTACGGGATCGGTGCGGACGCCTTCACCTCGGAGGCCGTCGCGGACCTGCTCGACGCCAAGGGCCGGGGCCGCAACATGCCCACCCCTGTCCTCATCGGCTCGCCGAACACCCTGCACGGCCTGGTCACCGACTTCTCGGAAGAGGCCTGGGAGCTCGTCGACGCCTTCTGGCCCGGCGCCCTCACCCTCGTCGCCCGGCACCAGCCCTCCCTCCAGTGGGACCTCGGCGACACCCGGGGCACCGTCGCCATCCGGATGCCGCTGCACCCGGTCGCCATCGAGCTGCTGACCGAGGTCGGCCCGATGGCCGTCTCCAGCGCCAACCTCACCGGACACCCCGCGCCGGAGGACTGCGACGCCGCCCAGGGCATGCTCGGCGACTCCGTCTCCGTCTACCTCGACGGCGGCCCGACGCCCGGCATCGTGCCGTCCTCGATCGTCGACGTCACCGGCGCCACCCCGGTCCTGCTGCGCGCCGGCGCCCTTTCCGCGGAGGAGCTGCGCAAGGTGGTCCCCGACCTCGAGGTGGCCAATTGACCGCCCCCGAGGGGCGTGGCATAGCGGGGCGGACCGACACCTTCCGCATCCTCCACGTCAGCACCGGCAACGTCTGCCGCTCGCCGATCACCGAGCGGCTGACCCGCCATGCCCTGGTGGACCGCCTCGGCGACCCGCTCAGCGGCGGCCTGATCGTGGAGAGCGCGGGCACCTGGGGCCATGAGGGCGCGCCCATGGAGGCCAACGCCGAGGTCGTCCTCGCCGACTTCGGCGCGGACGCCACCGGCTTCGTCGGCCGCGAGCTCCTCGACGAGCACGTGATCCGCGCCGACCTGGTCCTCACCGCCACCCGCGACCACCGCGCCCAGGTCATCTCCATGGGCCACTCCGCGGGCCTGCGCACCTTCACGCTCAAGGAGTTCACCCGGCTGGTACGGGCCATAGACCCGGCCACCCTGCCCGACCCGCGCGACGAGGGCGTCGTCGAGCGCGCCCGCGCCCTGGTCCGCGCCGCCGCCGCGCTGCGCGGCTGGCTGCTGGCCCCGACCGCCGAGGCGGACGAGGTCTACGACCCCTACGGCGCCCCCATCACCTTCTTCCGCTCCATCGGCGACGAGATCAACCAGGCCCTCGACCCGGTCGTCACCGCGCTCACCGGCGTACGCGCCCCGAGCTGAGCGGCACACCCGCGTCGCACCGGGCGGCCGGTGCGCCGACCGGCGTACGGGACGCCGCGACAGCGGGCACGGCGCCCGGCCCCGGCCTACATTGGAGCTGACACCGGCACCCCTCGCCGGCGCACCCACCTCCTGGCCCGGAGCCGTCCCATGCCGGTCACCTCTCCCGCCGCACCCGCACCCGTGTCGCCCGCGCCCGAGGCCCTGCCCCAGGACTTCGGCGCCCTGCTCCGCCAGGACCCGGAGATCGCCGGGGTCCTGCTCGCCGAGAGCGGCCGGCAGGCCACCACCCTCCAGCTGATCGCCGCCGAGAACTTCGCCTCGCCCGCGGTCCTGGCCGCCCTCGGCTCCCCGCTCGGCAACAAGTACGCCGAGGGGTACCCGGGCGCCCGCCACCACGGCGGCTGCGAGCACGCGGACGCCGCCGAACGCATCGCGGTCCGCCGCGCCACCGCCCTCTTCGGCGCCGAACACGCCAACGTCCAGCCGCACTCCGGCTCCTCGGCCGTCCTCGCCGCCTACGCCGCGCTGCTGCGCCCCGGCGACACCGTGCTCGCGATGGGACTGCCGTACGGGGGACACCTCACCCACGGTGCGCCGGGCAACTTCTCCGGCCGCTGGTTCGACTTCGCCGGCTACGAGGTGGACCCGGACACCGGGCTCATCGACTACACCCGGCTCCGCGCCCTGGCCCGCGCCCGCCGCCCCAAGGCCATCGTCTGCGGCTCGATCTCCTACCCGCGCCACCCCGACTACGAGCTGTTCCGGGAGATCGCCGACGAGGTCGGCGCGTATCTGATCGCGGACGCCGCCCACCCGATGGGGCTGATCGCCGGGGGAGCGGCGCCGAGCCCGGTCCCGTACGCCGACGTGGTCTGCGCCACCACGCACAAGGTGCTGCGCGGCCCGCGCGGCGGCATGATCCTGTGCGGCGCGGAGCTGGCCGAGCGGATCGACCGGGCGGTGTTCCCGTTCACGCAGGGCGGGGCGCAGATGCACACGGTGGCCGCGAAGGCGGTCGCGTTCGGGGAGGCGGAGACACCGGCGTACACGCTCTACGCCCACCAGGTCGTCGCCCACGCCCGGGTGCTCGCCGCCGGTCTGGAGGCCGAGGGCTTCGAGGTGACCACGGGCGGCACGGACACCCACATCATCGTCGCGGACCCGGCCCCGCTCGGCGTCGACGGCCGCACCGCCCGGCTGCGGCTGGCGGCGGCCGGCATGGTCCTGGACACCTGCGCACTGCCGTACGGGGACGCCCGCGGCATCCGCCTGGGCACCGCGGCCGTCACCACGCAGGGGATGGACGACGGGGACATGGCCCGGATCGCGGCCCTGTTCGGAGCGGCCGTACGGGAGCCGGGCGATGTGAGCCCGATCGCGGCGGAGGTCCGTGAACTGGCGCTGCGCAATCCGCCCTATCCGGGGTAGGCGAGGGTTGTGCAACCATCACCCGTACCGTGGAGTCCTTGTTCCAGAGACTAGGGTGTGGGTTTTGGATGGCCGGCGAGTTCTGTGGGGCAGCCCGTGCGTGATTACCTGCTGACGCTCTGTGTCACGGCAGCGGTGACCTATCTGCTGACCGGACCGGTGCGTAAGTTCGCCATCGCGGTCGGGGCGATGCCCGCGATCCGTGCGCGAGACGTCCACCGGGAACCGACTCCTCGGCTCGGTGGGATCGCCATGTTCGGCGGACTGTGTGCGGGACTGATCGTCGCCGACCACCTGTACAACCTGAAGAGCGTCTTCGAACTCTCCAACGAGCCGCGGGCGTTGCTCTCCGGGGCCGCCCTGATCTGGCTGATCGGCGTGCTCGACGACAAGTTCGAGATCGACGCCCTGATCAAGCTCGGCGGCCAGATGATCGCCGCCGCCGTCATGGTCATCCAGGGGCTCACGATCCTGTGGCTGCCGATCCCCGGCGTCGGCACGGTGGCGCTCACCCAGTGGCAGGGCACGTTGCTCACGGTGGCGCTGGTCGTCATCACGATCAACGCGGTCAACTTCGTCGACGGCCTGGACGGGCTCGCGGCGGGCATGGTGTGCATCGCGTCGGCGGCGTTCTTCCTGTACGCGTACCGCCTCTGGATGGGATACGGGATCGAGGCGGCGGCCCCCGCGACGCTGTTCGCGGCGATCCTGATGGGCATGTGCCTCGGCTTCCTGCCGCACAACATGCACCCGGCGCGGATCTTCATGGGCGACTCGGGCTCGATGCTGATCGGCCTGGTGCTGGCGGCGGGCGCGATCTCGATCACCGGCCAGGTCGACCCGGACAACATGCAGATCTTCGGCAGCGAGCGCGGGGCCACCCACGCGATGCTCCCGGTCTTCATCCCGCTCGTGCTGCCGCTGACGATCATCGCGATCCCGGCCGCCGACCTGGTCCTCGCCATCGTCCGGCGCACCTGGAACGGCCAGTCGCCGTTCGCCGCCGACCGGGGCCATCTGCACCACCGCCTGCTGGAGATCGGCCACTCGCACAGCCGGGCCGTGCTGATCATGTACTTCTGGTCGGCCCTCATCGCCTTCGGCGCCGTCGCCTACTCGGTGCACTCGGCCTCGATGTGGATCGTCTTCGTCATCATCGCGTCGAGCGCGGTGGGCCTCGCCCTGCTGCTGATGCCGCGCTTCACCCCGCGCGCCCCGCACTGGGCCAACCGCTTCGTGCCGCCGCGCTACCGCCACCGGGCGGCGGAGGAGACTTCCTCCCCTTCCTACGAGGAGAAGCCGGCGCTCGTGACCTCCGGGGCCCAACAGGGCGCGGCGGACGCTCAGATGGGCGAGGAGGCCGCCGAACGGGCCCCCGTCGCGGTCGGAGTGTCCGGCGTCAACGGCGCTACCGCGATCGGCGCTCGTTCGCGGTTCCCGGATCGCCGTTCGATCGACTCCTCGCGCTGACGATTCGGAACCTGCGGTGCATTACCAGACATTGCGCCGCCTTGTCGTGCACACACGCGCGGAGTAACTCTCATGTGTGACAGTTGGCACACTTTCCAGGTAAAGACCTCATCAAATAGTTTGTGATACCGTTCACGAGACCCGGTGACGGAGCCGAAGGACCCTAGTGAGACGGTCCATTGGCCCGAAAATCCGCCTCGCGGACCGGGCCTACGCTCGTCCATGACGACGCCCCATTCCTCCTCTCAGACCAGTGGAGCTGCCGCCATGCAGTCCGACATGCGCGAACTACTGCGCATCGCCACCCCCACCGCCGCAGTGGGAGCCATCGCCACGCTTGTGGGCGGGCTCGTCGCCGGCGGCGAGGGGGCGATCGGTGCCGCGGTCGGCTGCGTGGTCGTGATCGTCTTCATGGCGCTCGGACAGCTGGCGCTCAACTGGGTCGGCAAGACCATGCCTCACCTGTTCCAGGGCATGGGGCTGATGATTTACTCGGCCCAGCTCGTGCTCCTGCTCGTGTTCATCATGAGCATCAGGAACACCTCCCTCTTCAACCTGCGGGCCTTCGCTCTCTCCCTGGTCGTCTCGGTGGTCACGTGGATCACCGTGCAGACCGTGCGGCATGCCAGGAGCAAGACCCTTTACGTCGACCCCGACGCGGACACCCGGAACCGTCCGGGCGGAGCTGGGGGAGATCGTGACGAGTAGGGCCGGAATAAAGCCGTGTTCGACGTGCTGCTATCGTCCGGTCTCGGTTGCGGTAGTGCGAGCGCGGGCAACAGGGCGGTCGCTTGATTCATCGCGAGGCTTCGGGCCCGGCCGCCGCCTCCTCACCGTAAGAACCAGTCCGGTGCCGACCTGCGGCTGCCAGCCGCTCCGACACAACGAGGTAGCCGCATCCATGCGCCATGCAGAAGGAGCTCTTGGTGACTGACGCCCAGACGCTCGCCTTCGAGACGAACTGCCACCTGTTCAAGGATTGTGGGTTCCAGGCCCCCAGCGTGTGGTCGTTCATCTTCGAGCCGCTCTTCACCATTGGGCCTGTCGAGTTCAACAAGCCCATGCTGCTCGCGATCATCGGCACGTTCGCGATTCTGGCCTTCTTCTGGGCCGGTTTCTCGAAGCCGAAGGTCGTCCCGGGCAAGCTCCAGATGGTTGCCGAGGCGCTGTACGACTTCGTCCACCGCGGTATCGCCCGTGAGATCATCGGCAAGAAGGGCGAGCCCTTCGTTCCTCTGCTGGTCTCGCTGTTCTTCTTCGTGTGGATCCTGAACCTCTGGGCCATCATTCCGATCGCCCAGTTCCCGGTCAGCTCGGTCATCGCCTACCCCATCGGCCTGGCCCTGGTGGCTTGGGTGACGTACATGACTGTGACGTTCCGGACGAACGGATTCGTCGGAGGCATCCGCAACCTCTGCGTCCCGAGCGGTCTGCCCAAGCCGATCTATGTGCTGCTGACGCCGCTGGAGTTCATCTCCAGCGTCTTCATCCGGCCGTTCACGCTGGCGGTACGACTCTTCGCGAACATGTTCGCGGGCCACATCCTGATCCTGATCTTCACGATCGCCACCTGGTACATGCTCGGCACCGTCCTGGGCACAGTCTTCGCCTCCGCGTCGTTCATCGTGACGCTGGTCCTGACCGTGTTCGAGATGTTCATCCAGGCCCTTCAGGCCTACGTGTTCACGGTGCTGACCGCCACGTACCTCTCCCAGGCGCTCGAAGAAGCCCACTGAGGACCCGATAGCCCCCCGGCTTCACCCCTCAGCTCCCCAGACGCCCGGTGCGAAGACCATTTCCACCGGACCCACCAAGAGAAGGAACCACAGACATGTCTGCTGCTTTCGAGACCCTCGCGGCCGTGAACGGCAACGTCGGCACCATCGGCTACGGCCTCGCCGCGATCGGCCCCGGTATCGGCATCGGCATCATCTTCGGTAACGGTGTGCAGGCCATCGCCCGCCAGCCCGAGGCTGCCGGCCTCATCCGCCAGAACATGCTCCTCGGCTTCGCCGTCGTCGAGGCCCTGGCCCTCATCGGCTTCGTCGTTCCGTTCATCCTCAGCTGACGTACGGCACTAGCTCGATTCGACGGAAAGGTCCACCATGTTGTACCTGGCAGCCGAGGAAGCGCAGAACCCTCTGTTCCCGGTGTGGCCCGAGATCGTCATCGGCTTGATCTGCTTCGGCATCGTCTTCTTCGTCTTCTCGAAGAAGCTGCTTCCGGTGATCAACAAGACCCTGGAAGAGC
Source organism: Streptomyces sp. NPDC091289 (assembly GCF_044757365.1). Classification (NCBI taxonomy): domain Bacteria; kingdom Bacillati; phylum Actinomycetota; class Actinomycetes; order Kitasatosporales; family Streptomycetaceae; genus Streptomyces; species Streptomyces sp. NPDC091289. The sequence continues at coordinate 73,014 of NZ_JBIVUT010000020.1, read as the reverse complement.
GTCGCGAGGCGATCGAGGGTGGCATCGAGAAGGCCGAAGCGGCTCAGACCGAGGCTCAGAGCGTTCTTGAGCAGTACAAGGCTCAGCTCGCCGAGGCCCGTCACGAGGCTGCTCGTCTGCGCCAGGAGGCGCAGGAGCAGGGTGCCGTCATCATCCAGGAGATGAAGGCGGAAGGTCAGCGGCAGCGCGAAGAGATCATCGCCGCCGGCCACACCCAGATCGAGGCAGACCGCAAGGCCGCTGCCTCCGCGCTGCGCCAGGACGTGGGCAAGCTCGCCACCGACCTGGCCGGCAAGCTCGTCGGCGAGTCCCTCCAGGACCACGCCCGGCAGAGCGGCACCGTCGACCGTTTCCTCGACGAGCTCGAGGCGAAGGCCGAGGCTGCCCGATGAACGGCGCGAGCCGCGAAGCACTGGCTGCCGCACGCGAGCGTCTCGACGCGCTGACCGACAACACGTCGGTCGACGCGGCGAAGCTCGCCGAGGAGCTGGCATCGGTCACCGCACTGCTCCACCGCGAAGTATCCCTGCGCCGGGTCCTCACCGACCCGGCCCAGAGCGGCGAGAGCAAGGCCGAGCTGGCCGCGCGCCTGCTCGGCGGGCAGGTGGGCGGCGAGACCGTCGACCTGGTCTCCGGACTGGTCCGGTCCCGCTGGTCGCAGTCGCGTGACCTGGTGGACTCGGTCGAGGAGCTGGCGAACACCGCAGACCTCACCGCGGCCCAGCGCGGCGGGAACCTCGACGACGTCGAGGACGAGCTGTTCCGGTTCGGCCGGATCGTCGGCTCCGACACGGAGCTGCGTGCCGCGCTCACCAGCCGTACGGCCACGGCGTCCGCCAAGGGCGAGCTGCTCCGCAGCCTGCTCGGCGGCAAGGCGCAGCCGGTCACCGAGCGGATCATCGTCCGCCTGGTCACCCAGCCCCGTGGACGTAGCCTGGAAGCAGGGCTGGACTCGCTGTCCAAGCTCGCCGCGGAGCGCCGGGACCGCATGGTCGCCGTCGTCACCTCGGCGGTGCCGCTCAGCGACCGGCAGAAGCAGCGCCTCGGCGACGCCCTGGCGAAGCTCTACGGCCGGCAGATGCACCTGAACCTGGACGTGGACCCCGCGGTCCTCGGCGGGATCTCGGTGCGCGTCGGTGACGAGATCATCAACGGCACCGTCGCGGAGCGCCTCGAAGAGGCGACCCGACGCATGGCCGGCTGACCTCAGCGCAACAGAGACAAGCAAGACCAGCGGCCCGGTTGGGCCGTGCAGAAATTGCAGAAGATTCCTGGGGGTCGGCCCCCAGACCCCCTTAAGAAACTTCGGGCCCAACAAGGAGAGCAGGGAACCCAGATGGCGGAGCTCACGATCCGGCCGGAGGAGATCCGGGACGCACTGGATAACTTTGTCCAGTCGTACCAGCCGGACGCGGCCTCGCGCGAGGAGGTCGGCACGGTCAGCGTTGCCGGCGACGGCATCGCGAAGGTGGAGGGTCTTCCCTCCGCCATGGCGAACGAGCTGCTGAAGTTCGAGGACGGCACCCTCGGTCTCGCCCTCAACCTCGAGGAGCGCGAGATCGGTGCGATCGTCCTCGGCGAGTTCAGCGGCATCGAGGAGGGCCAGCCGGTGCAGCGCACCGGTGAGGTGCTCTCCGTCGGCGTCGGCGAGGGTTACCTCGGCCGCGTCGTCGACCCGCTCGGCACCCCGATCGACGGTCTCGGCGAGATCGCGACCGACGGCCGCCGCGCCCTCGAGCTGCAGGCCCCTGGCGTCATGGTCCGCAAGTCGGTGCACGAGCCGATGCAGACCGGCTACAAGGCCGTCGACGCCATGGTGCCGATCGGCCGCGGCCAGCGTCAGCTGATCATCGGCGACCGTCAGACGGGTAAGACCGCTCTGGCCGTCGACACGATCATCAACCAGCGCGACAACTGGCGCTCGGGCGACGTGAACAAGCAGGTCCGCTGCATCTACGTCGCCATCGGTCAGAAGGGTTCCACCATCGCCTCCGTGCGTGGTGCGCTCGAAGAGGCCGGTGCGCTGGAGTACACGACCATCGTCGCCGCCCCGGCGTCCGACCCGGCCGGCTTCAAGTACCTGGCGCCGTACACCGGTTCGGCCATCGGCCAGCACTGGATGTACCAGGGCAAGCACGTCCTGATCATCTTCGACGACCTCTCGAAGCAGGCCGACGCCTACCGCGCCGTGTCCCTGCTGCTGCGTCGCCCGCCGGGCCGCGAGGCCTACCCGGGTGACGTCTTCTACCTGCACTCGCGTCTGCTGGAGCGCTGCGCCAAGCTCTCCGACGAGATGGGCGCCGGTTCGATGACGGGCCTCCCGATCGTCGAGACCAAGGCGAACGACGTGTCGGCGTTCATTCCGACCAACGTCATCTCCATCACCGACGGTCAGTGCTTCCTGGAGTCCGACCTGTTCAACGCGGGTCAGCGTCCGGCGCTCAACGTCGGTATCTCGGTCTCCCGAGTCGGTGGCTCCGCCCAGCACAAGGCCATGAAGCAGGTCTCCGGCCGGCTTCGCGTGGACCTCGCCCAGTACCGCGAGCTGGAGGCGTTCGCCGCCTTCGGTTCCGACCTGGACGCGGCCTCGAAGGCCTCGCTGGAGCGCGGTAAGCGCATGGTCGAGCTGCTGAAGCAGCCGCAGTACGCCCCGTTCCCGATGGAGGAGCAGGTCGTCTCGGTCTGGGCCGGCACCACGGGCAAGATGGACGACGTCCCGGTCGAGGACATCCGTCGCTTCGAGGGCGAGCTGCTGGAGTTCCTGCGCCGTGAGCGCAAGGACCTCCTGACCAGCATCGCCGAGGGCGGCAAGATGTCCGACGACACGCTGCAGTCGATCGCCGACGCGATCGCCGCCTTCAAGCAGCAGTTCGAGACCTCGGACGGCAAGCTCCTGGGCGAGGGCTGATCGATGGGCGCTCAGCTTCGCGTTTACAAGCGCCGCATCCAAGCCGTCACCGCGACCAAGAAGATCACCAAGGCGATGGAGATGATCGCCGCCTCGCGCATCGTCAAGGCGCAGCGCAAGGTGGCGGCGTCCAAGCCGTACGCGACCGAGCTCACCCGTGCGGTGACCGCGGTGGCGACCGGCTCCAACGCCAAGCACCCGCTCACCACCGAGGTCGAAGCCCCGACCCGCGCCGCGGTCCTGCTCGTCACGAGCGACCGCGGTCTGGCCGGCGGCTACTCCTCCAACGCCATCAAGGCCGCGGAGCGACTCCGGGAGCGCCTTGCCTCCGAGGGCAAGGAGGTCGACACGTACATCGTCGGCCGCAAGGGTGTCGCGTACTACGGCTTCCGCGAGCGCAAGGTCGAGGACTCCTGGACCGGCTTCACCGACAACCCGGCCTACGCCGATGCCAAGCGCATCGCGGCCCCGTTGATCGCGGCCATCCAGAAGGACACGGCCGAGGGCGGCGTCGACGAGCTGCACATCGTCTTCACGGAATTCGTGTCGATGATGACGCAGAACGCGATCGACAACCGGATGCTGCCGCTTTCGCTCGACGAGGTGGCGGAGGAGAGCACCCGCAAGGGTGAGATCCTGCCGCTGTTCGACTTCGAGCCGTCGGCCGAGGACGTCCTCGACGCCCTTCTGCCGCGCTACGTCGAGAGCCGTATCTACAACGCACTGCTGCAGGCTGCCGCTTCCGAGCACGCCGCCCGCCGCCGCGCGATGAAGTCGGCCACCGACAACGCCGGAGACCTCATCAAGAGCCTGTCCCGGCTTGCCAACGCGGCCCGACAGGCCGAAATCACCCAGGAAATCAGCGAGATCGTCGGCGGTGCCAGTGCTCTGGCCGACGCGACCGCGGGGAGTGACAAGTAATGACGACGACAGTTGAGACGGCCGCTGCCACGGGCCGCGTCGCCCGGGTCATCGGCCCGGTCGTCGACGTGGAGTTCCCCGTCGACGCGATGCCGGAGATCTACAACGCCCTCCACGTCGAGGTCGCCGACCCGGCCGAGGACGGCGCCCGCAAGACGCTGACCCTCGAGGTCGCCCAGCACCTGGGTGACGGCGTGGTCCGCGCGATCTCGATGCAGCCCACCGACGGTCTGGTCCGCCAGGCCGCGGTGACCGACACGGGTGCGGGCATCACCGTCCCCGTCGGTGACATCACCAAGGGCAAGGTGTTCAACACCCTCGGTCAGATCCTGAACGAGCCGGAGGCCGAGGCGCAGATCACCGAGCGCTGGCCGATCCACCGCAAGGCCCCGGCCTTCGACCAGCTCGAGTCGAAGACCGAGATGTTCGAGACCGGCCTGAAGGTCGTCGACCTGCTGACCCCGTACGTCAAGGGCGGCAAGATCGGTCTGTTCGGTGGTGCGGGCGTCGGCAAGACGGTCCTCATCCAGGAAATGATCATGCGTGTGGCGAAGCTGCACGACGGTGTGTCGGTGTTCGCCGGTGTCGGCGAGCGCACCCGTGAGGGCAACGACCTCATCGACGAGATGACCGAGTCGGGCGTTCTGGAGAAGACCGCGCTCGTCTTCGGCCAGATGGACGAGCCGCCGGGGACGCGTCTGCGCGTGGCCCTGTCCGCCCTGACCATGGCGGAGTACTTCCGCGATGTGCAGAAGCAGGACGTGCTGCTCTTCATCGACAACATCTTCCGCTTCACGCAGGCCGGCTCCGAGGTCTCCACGCTGCTCGGCCGTATGCCGTCCGCGGTGGGTTACCAGCCGACCCTGGCCGACGAGATGGGTGTGCTCCAGGAGCGCATCACCTCGACGCGTGGTCACTCGATCACCTCGATGCAGGCGATCTACGTCCCCGCGGACGACCTGACCGACCCGGCCCCGGCCACCACGTTCGCCCACCTCGACGCGACGACGGTTCTCTCCCGTCCGATCTCCGAGAAGGGCATCTACCCGGCCGTGGACCCGCTGGACTCCACGTCCCGCATCCTGGACCCGCGCTACATCTCGCAGGAGCACTACGCCGCGGCCAGCCGCGTCAAGGGGATCCTGCAGAAGTACAAGGACCTCCAGGACATCATCGCGATCCTCGGTATCGACGAGCTGGGCGAGGAGGACAAGCTCGTTGTCCACCGTGCCCGTCGCGTCGAGCGCTTCCTGTCGCAGAACACCCACGCCGCCAAGCAGTTCACCGGCCTGGACGGTTCGGACGTTCCGCTCGACGAGTCGATCTCCGCGTTCAACGCGATCTGCGACGGGGACTACGACCACTTCCCCGAGCAGGCGTTCTTCATGTGCGGCGGCCTGGACGACCTCAAGGCCAAGGCCAAGGAGCTCGGCGTCTCCTGAGCCTCCGGCTCACCGAGGGGGGTGGGTGTGTCCCGCCCCCCTCACCACGCCCCGTAGAATTGACCCAACACCCGGCCGGGCGGCCGGGTGGTGACCCGAGGAGCCACCCTTGGCTGCTGAGCTGCATGTCGAGCTGGTCGCCGCGGACCGAAGTGTCTGGTCCGGCGAGGCCACCCTGGTCGTCGCGCGCACCACGTCCGGCGACATCGGCGTCATGCCCGGTCACCAGCCGCTTCTCGGTGTGCTGGAATCGGGCCCGGTGACGATCCGCACGAGCGAGGGCGGCACCGTGATCGCCGCTGTGCACGGTGGATTCATCTCGTTCGCGGACGACAAGCTGTCGCTGCTGGCCGAGATCGCCGAGCTGGCCGACGAGATCGATGTCGAGCGCGCCGAGCGGGCGCTCGAGCTCGCGAAGTCGGACGCGGACGCCGCTGCCCAGCGGCGCGCCGATGTCCGACTGCGCGCGGTGGCGGTGCGCTAGCACCCCCACTGACAGATGTTTTTACTCAGCCGCGGCCCGAGCTGGAGCAATCCAGCCGTGTCGCGGCTGAGGCGATGCAGGTGCAATACGGTTTCGGTGTTCGTTACTCGACGATGCGAGGAGGTCGGTGGAGATGGTCCTCGCGTTGTGGGTGGGCGCGTCCGTCGTCGTACTGGTCCTGTTGGGACTGTTCGTCTTCGGCCTGCGCCGGAGGCTGATCCAGCGGTCCGGAGGGACCTTCGACTGCAGCCTGCGCTGGGACGTGTCGGAGGAACCCGATGCGCTCGGCAAAGGCTGGGTGTACGGGGTCGCCCGCTACAGCGGTGACCGCGTCGACTGGTTCCGTGTCTTCTCCTACGCTCCTCGCCCCCGCCGGGGCCTGGAGCGTTCTGCGATCGAGGTGATCGCCCGTCGGCTGCCGGAGGGCGAGGAGGAGCTGGCGCTCCTGTCCGACTCCGTCGTGCTCGGCTGTCTCCACCGGGGGACGCGCCTGGAGCTGGCGATGAGCGAGGACGCCCTGACCGGTTTCCTCGCCTGGCTGGAGGCGGCGCCGCCCGGCCAGAGGGTCAATGTTGCCTAACACGTTCGCCGCGTAGCCGCGTACGTACACAGCGAAAAACCGGGGAGACGGGGGGCGGACCCGTCTCCCCGGTGCTTTTCCGGGGTGGTGCGGTGGTGCGTTACGGCGTGGGGACTACTGGAGACCGCTGTTGATCGCGCTCACCAGTTCGCCGTTGGTGGTGTCACCGGAGAACTCCCAGAAGAACGCGCCTCCCAGGCCCTGGTTCTTCGCCCAGGTCATCTTCGAGCCGATGGTGGCCGGGGTGTCGTAGCTCCACCAGTTGGTGCCGCAGTGGGCGTACGCGGTGCCGGCGACCGTGCCGGTGGACGGGCAGGAGTTCTTGAGGACCTTGTAGTCCTCGATGCCCGCCTCGTACGTGCCCTGGGCCGCGCCGGTCGCGGTGCCGCCGGGGGCGGACTGGGTGACGCCGGTCCAGCCGCGGCCGTAGAAGCCGATGCCGAGGAGCAGCTTCTTGGCGGGGACGCCCTGGGCCTTCAGCTTGGCGACGGCGTCGGCGGAGGTGAAGCCCTCCTGCGGGATGCCGGTGTACGGGTTCAGCGGCGAGTGCGGGGCCGTCGGGCCCTTGTCCGCCCAGGCGCCGAAGAAGTCGTACGTCATCACGTTGTACCAGTCCATGGACTGGGCGGCGCCCGCGTAGTCGGTGGCGTCGATCTTGCCGCCGGCCGAGCCGTCCGCGGTGATGGCGGCGGTGACCAGGTTGTTCGAACCGAACTTCGCCCGCGTGGCGTCGGAGAGCTTCTTCAGCGCGCCGGGGCCACTGGTGTCACAGGTCAGACCGCAGGCGTTGGGGTACTCCCAGTCGAGGTCGATGCCGTCGAAGACATCGGCCCAGCGGGGGTCCTCGACCAGGTCGTAGCAGGACTGGGCGAAGGCGGCGGGGTTCTGCGCGGCCTGGGGGAAGCCACCGGACCAGGTCCAGCCGCCGAACGACCAGAGGACCTTGATGTGCGGGTAGGCGGCCTTCAGCTTGCGCAGCTGGTTGAAGTTGCCGCGCAGCGGCTGGTCCCACGTGTCGGCGACGCCGTCGACGGACTGGTCGGCGGTGTACGCCTTGTCGTAGTCGGCGTAGGAGTCACCGATGGTGCACTTGCCGTTCTGCACGTTGCCGAAGGCGTAGTTGATGTGCGTGATCTTCGCGGCCGAGCCGGACGTCACCAGGTTCTTGACGTGGTAGTTGCGCCCGTAGACGCCCCAGTTGGTGAAGTAGCCCAGGTTGATCTTCTCTCCGACGGGCGGCTCGCCGCCGCCACCGGTGGTGCGCACGGAGACGGAGCCGGAGACCGGGCCGGTCTGGTCGGCGGTGTCCCGGGCCTGCACGGCGTAGGAGTAGTCGGTGCCCGCCGTCAGGCCGGTGTTGGTGTACGTGGTGCCGGTGACCGTGGCGACCTTCGCGCCGTCGCGCAGCACGTCGTAGTTCTTGACGCCGTTGTCGTCCGTCGCGGCGCTCCAGCTGAGCTTCACCGAGGTGTCGGTGACATCGCTGGTGGTGGGGGCGCCGGGGGCCGAGGGCGGGTTGTCACCGGGGACGGTGGGGCCGCCGTCACAGGAGGCGCCGTTCAGCTTGCAGCCCGTGGGGGAGCCGGAGCCGGTGCCGTTGAAGCCGAAGCTGATGCTGGCGCCGGGCGCCACGGTCCCGTTCCAGGAGAGGTTCTTGGCGGTCCAGTGGTTGCCGCTGCTGGTGACGGTGGCGTCCCAGGCGGAGCCGGCCGAGGTGCCGGAGGGGAAGTCCCACTCGATGGTCCAGGAGGAGAGCGCGGTGGTTCCGGTGTTCTTCACCGTCCACTGGCCCTCGAAGCCGCTGCCCCAGTCGGACTTCTTCGTGTACGTGGCGGTGGCCGACGCGGCTGCCGAGGCGGGGGAGGCGAGCCCCACCATCGCGGCCAGCGGCACGACCAGCGCGGTCAGGCCCGCGACGACCTTGGATCTGCCGCTCAGGGTGGGAATCCATCTGAGTCTGGATCGGCGTTGTGGGGTGTCAGTGCTCAACGGTGCTCCTCGGGTGAGGTCCAACAAACGGGGGTGATTCGTGGACTGCAAACCCTGCGCCGCCCTGAGTACGGGTGCTCTCGTACTCACCGCAGTGTGTGTCGGTGACAGTAGAAAGGTCTGGACCAACCGTCAAGAGGTCTGGACCAAAGATCGGGAACCCGATCAGATCCCCAACTCCTGGGCCAGAACGGCCGCCTGAACCCGGCTGCGCAGCTCCAGCTTGCCCAGCAGCCTGCTGACGTGCGTCTTCACCGTGGCCTCGGCCATCGACAGGCGCAGCGCGATCTCCGCGTTCGACAACCCCTCGCCCAGACACCCCAGAACCTCGCGTTCGCGTCGGGTGAGTGTGTCCAGCACCGCCGGATCGGCCGTCGCCCTGCCCCGTACGGGCGTCGACCCGGCGAACTCCGCGATCAGCCGGCGGGTCACGGCCGGCGCGATCAGCCCCTCGCCGCGCGCCACCGTCCGTACCGCCTCCAGCAGATCGCGGGCGTCGGTGTTCTTCAGCAGGAACCCGGAGGCGCCCGCGCGCAGCGCCCCGAAGACGTACTCGTCCAGGTCGAACGTGGTTAGCACGAGGACGTCCGCGAGCTCCTCCGCGACCACCTGCCGGGTCGCCGACACCCCGTCCAGGCGGGGCATCTGCACATCCATCAGCACCAGATCCGGGCGGAGTTCACGGGCCAGGCGCACCGCCGCCTCGCCGTCCCCCGCTTCCCCGACGACCTCGATGTCCGGCGCGCTGCCGAGGATCAGCACCAGTCCCGCGCGTACCGCCGACTGGTCCTCCGCGACCAGTACCCGGATCGTCATTCCCGCATCGTCCTCTCCGTCACGGGCAGTTCGGCCCGTACCCGCCAGATCTTCCGCCCGCCGTCCGGTTCGGACCCCGCGACGATCGTCCCGCCGAGCAGCGCCACCCGCTCCCGCATGCCCACCAGGCCCGCCCCCGAACCGGGCGCGGTGGGGCCGGGGCGACTGCCGAACACGCTTACCACCTCTACCGTCAGCACGCCGTCGGCGTCGGCGAGCCGTACGGTGACCGGGCCCGGCGCCGCGTGCTTGAGGGCGTTGGTCAGGGACTCCTGGACGATCCGGTACGCGGCCAGCTCGACCGGCGTCGGCAGCGCGTCGCCCCCCGCCTCCCGGGTGTCCTCCAGGGTGCAGACCAGCCCGCCGGACGCCCCGTTGACGTTCGTCTGCTCGACCAGGGTGTCCAGGGCGGCGAGCGTCGGGGCCGCCACGGGCTCCTCGTCCTCGCCGCTCTCCCGCAGCAGGCCGATCAGCCGGCGCATCTCGGCGAGCCCCTCGACGCTGTTCTCCCGGATCACCTTCAGGGCGCTGCGCGAGGTCTCCGGGTCGTCGATGGACAGGGCGGCGGTGGAGTGGATCGCCACGGCGGACAGGTGGTTGGCCACCATGTCGTGCAGCTCCCGCGCCATCCGGGCGCGCTCGGCGACCACCGCCTGCGTCCGGTCCATCTCGGCCAGCCGCGCGGTCTGCCGGGCGGCCAGCCGGGCGGCGTCGGCGGCGGTGCGGTGGGTGCGCACGCTGACGCCGGTGAGGGCGGGGATGAAGGAGACCAGCCCGATGACCAGGCCGATCAGCAGTGCCTCGGGCTTACGGAACCAGGCCAGGAAGCCGATCGTCGAGGCGACGGTGATCAGGAGCGTGGCCGCCGGGAGGCGACGGGCGGCGGCCGGGGTCCCGTACAGCACGGCCGCGTACATGACGTCCGTGAACATCAGGATGGTGGCGAGGTTGCCCCAGGTGAACTGGTCCGCCACCAGCGCGAGCGTGCCGATCGTCAACGCCGTGCGCGGGGCGGCGCGGCGCAGCAGCTCGGCCCCGGCCATGGCGGTCAGCGGTACGAGAGTGACCCAGGGTGCGGCGAGGGAGTGGCCGCCCTGGGTGTGGAGGCCCAGCAGCCACAGGAGCAGCCCCCCGAGCAGCCCGGAGGCGGCGAGGGTCATCGCGTCGCGGTCGGGGCGGATCGAGGTGAGCACCCCTCCATCCAACACGCACCGTCGCCCCCGGACCTCCCTTCGTGGGCCGATCCGCGACTACATCGAACGATGCAGTCCCGTTTCGTCACTGCCGACGACGCCCCGACGCCCGGCGGCCGGGAGGCTGGAGGAGAACGGGAGGAGAGAGTCGTGATCGCCCTACTGGTCGTGGCCTGCGAGGTCGCATTCTGGGTTCTGCTGGCCGCCGGGCTCGCCCTGCGGTACGTCGCGAGAAAGCCGAAGCTCGGCGCGGCCGTGCTGCTGTGCGAGCCGCTGCTGGAGGTCGTCCTGCTGGTGGTGACGGCCATCGACCTGAAGAACGGCGCCGAGCCGGACTGGAAGCACGGCCTGGCCGCCGTCTACATCGGCTTCACGGTGGGCCTCGGCCACCACACCGTCAAGTGGGTCGACGCCCGCGTCGCCCACCGCTGGTTCGGCGGCCCGCCGCCGGTGAAGCCGCCGAAGTACGGCATGGCCCGCGCCGCCCACGAGTGGCGCACCGCCGCCCGCTGGATCCTGGCCGCCGTGGTCGCGCTGGGCCTGCTCCAGGCGGCGATCTGGTACGTCGGCAGCGGCGGGGACACCGAAACGCTCCGGATGTGGCAGCAGAAGATGGGCTGGGTGATCGGCATCAACCTGATCATCGCGGGGGGTTACACGGTGTGGCCGAAGCAGGCCCCCAAGGACGCGGTGGCGGAACGCGAGCCGGCCGACCGGCGGTAGCCCTACCGCTCGCCGCCCGGCACCCACAGCACGTCCCCGACCTCCTTGTTCGCGCTCCGCGCCAGGATGAACAGGAGGTCGGAGAGGCGGTTGAGGTAGGTGGCGGTCAGCGTGTTCATGGAGTCGCCGTGCACCTCCAGGGCCGCCCAGGTGGACCGCTCGGCCCGCCGGACCACGGTGCAGGCCTGGTGCAGCAGGGCGGCCCCCGGCGTACCTCCCGGGAGGATGAAGCTGCGGAGCTTCTCCAGCTCCTCCAGGAAGCGGTCGCAGTCCGCCTCCAGCTTGTCGATGTAGGACTGCTCGACCCGCAGCGGCGGATACTTCGGGTCCTCCACGACCGGGGTGCAGAGGTCCGCGCCCACGTCGAAGAGGTCGTTCTGGACGCGGACGAGGACCTTCACCACGTCCTCGGGCAGCTGCCCGAGCGCGATGGCGGTCCCGATCGCCGCGTTGGCCTCGTTGGCGTCCGCGTACGCCGAGATCCGCAGATCGGTCTTGGCGGTGCGGCTCATGTCGCCGAGGGCCGTGGTGCCCTGGTCGCCGGTCCGGGTGTAGATGCGCGTCAGATTGACCATGGGGTCAGCGTAGTTACGCTCCGGCCCGTCGGAAGACCCGTGTGCCCACCGTCACGGCCGCTGCGGCGAAGCCCACGGCGACCAGGACCCCGTAGAGCATGTGCGTCGTGGCGTACGAGCCGGTGTAGGCGTCCCGCACCGCGTCCACCAGATAGCGGAACGGCGTGAAGTGCGAGACGACGTCCAGCCAGCCGGGGCCGAGCGTGATGGGCAGCATCAGACCGGAGAGCAGCATGGCCGGCATCGTCACCGCGTTGATCACCGGTCCGAACTCCTGCGGGGTGCTGACGCGCATCGCCAGGGCGTACGAGAGGGAGGCCAGCGAGAGGGCCAGCACCCCGGTGAACGCGAAGCCGATGAGGATGCCCGCCAGCGGGGCGCGCAACCCCATGAGCAGTGCGGCGAGCACCAGCAGGACGGCCTGGAAGGTGAACAACAGGGCGTCGCGCAGCACCCGCCCCAGCAGCAGGGCGAGCCGGCTGACCGGGGTCACCCGCATCCGCTCCACCACGCCCGTCGACTTCTCGATGATGATCGCGAAACCGGCGAAGGAGGCGCCGAACAAGCTGAGTTGGAGGAGCAGGCCGGGCACGAGAATCTGCCAGGAGTCGGCGGCGGAGCCGAGCGGCAGATCCTGGAGAAGCGGGCCGAAGAAGAAGAGGTAGAGCAGCGGCATCAGCAGGCCGAAGAGGACCTGGAAGCGGGAGCGCAGGGTCTGCCGGGCGTACCGCCCGAAGACGATCGCGGTGTCGTGGAAGAGCACGGAAGGGGTCCTATACGGCTACGGGGGCGGCGTCGGCAGGGGTGGCGGGGCGGCCGGTGGCGGCCAGGAACGCGTCCTGGAGGGAGGCGTCGGGGGAGCCGGCGTACCGGGTCTTCAGCTCGGCGGGGGTCCCCTCGGCGACGACCGTGCCGCCGTCGATCAGGATCAGCCGGTCCGCCAGCGCGTCGGCCTCGTCGAGATAGTGGGTGGTCAGGACGACGGTGGTGCCGGTCTCGTCGCGCAGGCTCCGCACCAGGTCCCACAGGTCGGCCCGGCTGCCCGGGTCCAGGCCCGTGGTGGGCTCGTCCAGGAAGAGCACGGCCGGGCGGTGGGTGAGGCCCATGGCGATGTCGAGCCGCCGCCGCTGACCCCCGGAGAGGCTCACCGCCTTCCGGTCGAGCAGCCCGTCGAGGCCGAGCGCCGCGGCCAGTTCCTCGGCCCGCGCGGCGGCCTCCGTACGGCTCAGCCGGTACAGCCGGCCCTGGGTGACGAGCTCCTCCCGGACGGTCAGATACGGGTCGACGCCGCCGGACTGGGCGACGTAGCCGCAGACCGCGCGGACGGCGGCGGGGTCGGCGAGCAGGTCGTGCCCGGCCACGGTGGCCGCGCCGCCGGTCGGGGCGAGCAGGGTGGTGAGCGTGCGCAGGGTGGTCGTCTTGCCCGCACCGTTGGGGCCGAGGAGGCCGACGATCTCTCCCGTGCGGATGGTCAGGTCGATGGAGCGGACGGCTTCCACCGGGCCGCTCGGGGTCGTGAACGTCCGGGCGAGCCCGGCGGTGCTGATGACGGTCATGCCGCCAGAAAAACAGAGTGACCCCAAAAATGCAACGTCACCAAAAATCTAAGTCACCCAAAAATTCATCGCCATCATGATCGTCCGGTGCGTCCTACGATGGGGGCATGGCTGAGGGACTCAGGGAACGCAAGAAGCGCCAGGCCAAACAGCGCATCTCGGACATGGCGACCGGGCTGTTCCTCCAGCACGGCTTCGTCACGGTGACCGTCGCCGAGATCGCCGACCTGGCCGACGTCTCCGTGAACACGGTCTACAACTACTTCCCGGCCAAGGAGGACCTGTTCCTCGACCGGATGAAGGGCGTCACCCAGCGCGTCGCCCGGTACGTCCGCGCCCGCGACCGTGGCGAGTCGGCCGCCGAGGCCGTCCTGCGCGAGGTGCGCGCCGCCGTCGTCGCCGTCTCCCCGGAGTTCGGGCTGATGGACGGCTTCGCCGACTTCATGCGCGTCATCGAGGACGCCCCCACCCTCAAGGCCCGCCTCTGGTACCTCCAGCAGGAGGTGCTCCAGTCCGTCGTCGCCACCCTGCGCGAGGACACCGGCGCGAGCGAGGACGACCCGCTGCCGCTCCTCGTCGGCGGCCAGATCGCCTGGATCGAACACGCCCTCGTCGGCTATGTCAGCCAGGAGATGATGAAGGGCCGCAAGGCCGTCGAGGTCTCCCACGACGCCCTCGGCGTCCTCGACGACATCGAGGGGCTCCTCGGCGAGCAGGTCCTCAACTACGCGCGGCGCGGAGCCGAATGACGCGTCCCGGTGTGATGTCCGTCATCTGAGACGTGACGCGCATCTCTTCACCGCCCCAGCGCGCCCGACGGGTACTAACCTCCGCCGGAGAGCATGTGAACCGCCGTGAACAGAAGCGCACGGGCGAACAGAAACCAAGAGGTGCGAACGTGGCCAGGAAGCTCGCCGTCATCGGTGCCGGACTCATGGGATCCGGGATCGCGCAGGTCTCCGCCCAGGCGGGCTGGGACGTCGTGCTGAGGGACGTCACCGACGCCGCGCTGACCCGGGGCCGTGACGGCATCAAGGCCTCGTACGACAAGTTCGTCTCCAAGGGCAAGCTGGACGCGGCCGACGCCGAGGCCGCGCTCGCCCGCATCACCACGACCACCGACCTCGACGCGGTGGCCGACGCGGACGTCGTCGTGGAAGCCGTCTTCGAGAAGCTGGAAGTCAAGCACGAGATCTTCCGCGCCCTGGACAAGGTCGTCGGCGAGCACACCGTCCTCGCGTCCAACACCTCCGCCATCCCGATCACCAAGATCGCGGCCGTGACGGAGCGTCCGGAACGCGTCGTCGGCGTGCACTTCTTCTCGCCGGTCCCGATGATGCAGCTCTGCGAGCTGGTGCGCGGCTACAAGACCAGCGACGAAACCCTCGCCACCGCCCGGGAGTTCGCCGAGTCGGTCGGCAAGACCTGCATCGTCGTCAACCGCGATGTGGCGGGCTTCGTCACCACCCGGCTGATCTCGGCGCTCGTCGTCGAGGCCGCCAAGCTGTACGAGTCGGGCGTCGCCTCGGCCGAGGACATCGACATCGCCTGCAAGCTGGGCTTCGGCCACGCGATGGGCCCGCTCGCCACCGCGGACCTGACCGGCGTCGACATCCTGCTGCACGCCACCGGCAACATCTACACCGAGTCGCAGGACGAGAAGTTCGCCGCCCCGGAGCTGATGCGCCGGATGGTCGACGCAGGTGACATCGGGCGCAAGAGCGGGCAGGGCTTCTACACGTACTGACCGGATCCACACCCCCGGCCCGCCCGGTCCACCACCGTCCGGGCCGGGGGAGCCGGGGATTTTACCCGGCGGAGACCGGTCCCCGACGAACCGGAGTCACTCCACCGAGTGAATTCGGTATCGGTTTGCTTACAGACGGCAACTTCCCTGTCGTTGCGGCCGTCAGTGGTGGCAGAGGCAAGGCCGGCGACAGAACAGACAGACGGCCCTTCGAGGCCGACGGACCTTTCAGACAGACGGACCTTCTACGGAGCACGACCGGGGAGCGCATATGCACATCAGGGGCGACCACGCCGAGCTGGTCGTCGGGGGCCGCCTCGACGTCCGAAGCGCGGCGGACGCCCGTACGGTCCTGCACTCGGCCGTGGACGACGGCGTCGGCGACCTCGTGCTGGACCTGACCGAGCTGGATTCCTGGGACGCCACCGGACTGGGCGTCATCATGGGGGCCCACCGCCGGGCCGGGCGGGCCGGACGCCGTCTCGTGCTGCGCGGCGTGCCGCCGCAGATGCAGCGCCTCCTGGTGGCCACCCGGCTGCACCGCATCCTGGCCATCGAGGGCGGCATCGCCGCGGAGTCGCTGCCGCGCGTTTAGCGCTCGTCCGGGCAACCGGGAAAGTCACGCAATCCTCACCGGAACGTGACGACCTGGACGGCGTGGCACCCCGGCGCTTTATGCATACTGTGCCAAGGTCTAGGGTTCGGCCGTCCGCCGAATGAAACCGAACCCATGGGCGGACACCGGACCGGAAGCGACAGCGGGGCGTGCGAGGCCGGGAGGGGCAACCACGCACGACGCGTCTGGGGGACTTTGCGATGGACCCGACACACCGGGCACCGGAAGAGTACGGGCAGGGCCACGACCGCTCCGGCGGCGACCCCGGCCACCGCCGGCCGTCCCGCGACTCCGGCGGCGCCGACTTCGGCCCGGGGACACCGCAGCAGGTCCGCGTCGTCCAGCTGACCGTCGGCGACCTGCTGCTCACGGTCAACCCCGTCGACGGCAGCGAGGTCGAGGCCTGCCCGCCCGGCTCCGGCCCCGACGCCCCGGTCCGCCGCACCCCCGCCGAACGCGCCGACCACGAACGCGCCGGCGCACCCCCCGTCCCTCCGGGCCCGCCCGCCCCGCAGCTGCCCCTCCTGGAGCGCCAGGAGGAGCGCGAGCGCCTGGTCCGCCTGCTGGCGCGCGGCCGCAGCGTCCGCCTCACCGGCCAGGCCGGCTCCGGCCGCACCGCGCTCCTCGACGCCGTCGCCGCCGACTGCGCGGACCTGGCCCCCGACGGGGTCGTCCGCCTCAACGGCCGGGGCCGCACCGGCACCGATCTGCTGCACGCCCTCTTCGACACCGTCTTCAAGGCCCCGAACCACCGCCCCGACCGCGACGAGCTGCTCGCGCTCGTCCGGTCCATCGGCGCCGTCGTCGCCGTCGACGACCTGGAGATCGGCGGAGCGGCCCTCGACGAACTGCTCGCCGCCACCCCCGAGTGTGCCTTCCTGCTCGCCGTCACCCCCGACATCACGACCCCCGGCATCGACGCCCACCTGGAGGAGGTGCTCCTCGCCGGCCTCGGCCGCGGCGCCTCGCTGGCCCTGCTGGAGAAGGTCGTCGAACGCCCCCTCACCGAGGAGGAGCGGAACTGGGCGGGCGACCTCTGGTTCGAGTCCGAGGGCCTGCCGCTCCGCTTCGTCCAGGCCGGATCCCTCCTCGTCCAGCGCGACCGGCTGCGCGTGGACCCCGAAGCCTTCGACGAGTACGACTACTTCGAGCCACGCGCGGACGACGCGCCCCCGGCCCTCGCACCCCCCGCCGCCGAAGCCCTCGACGTCCCGCTGCCGAGCCTCGGCGAGGGCGCGGCACCCGCCGTGCTGCTCGCCTCCCGGCTCAGCGAGGCGGCCCGCGCGACGCTCCGCTTCGCCGTCGCCCTCGGCGGCGAGATGCCCCACCAGGCCCATCTGCCGGCCCTGGTGGGCGACACCCACGCGGACGCCGCGCTCGGC
Organism: Streptomyces sp. NPDC091289; assembly: GCF_044757365.1. NCBI lineage: Bacteria > Bacillati > Actinomycetota > Actinomycetes > Kitasatosporales > Streptomycetaceae > Streptomyces > Streptomyces sp. NPDC091289. The sequence continues at coordinate 56,082 of NZ_JBIVUT010000020.1, read as the reverse complement.
GAGCTCGCCGGCTGCGGCCTGCTCTCCCCGGCCGGCCCCCGCTACCGCCTCGCCGCCGGAGTCCTCGCCCAGCTGGCGGCCGCCGGTTACGAGGACGACGCCGCCGCCCACGCCCGTACCGCCGCCCAGCACTACGCCTGGTGGACCTCGCACCCCTCGGTCACCCCCCGGCGGGCCGTCACCGAGTCCGACGCGATCGTCGCCTCCCTGGCCCGGCTGGTCCCGGGCGACGAGGTGGGAGCGGCCAGCGCGGCCGTCCTGCTGGCCCGCAGCGCCTCCCCGGCCTTCGCCGCGGGCCAGGGCTGGGGAGCCTGGGAACGGGCCCTCAGGATCGGCCAGGAGGCCGCCAGGATCGCCGGCGAGGTCGCCGAGGAGGCCTACTTCCACCACGAGTTGGGTGTCCTCGCGCTCTGCACCGGCAACCCGGACCGGGCCCGCACCGAGCTGGAGACCTCGATCGGGATGCGCGGCGCGCTCGCCGACAAGTCCGGAGCCGTCGCCGGACGCCGTGCGCTCGCCCTGGTCGCGGACCGCTCCGGCGACTTCCCGCCGCTGGGCCGCACCCCCTCCGGCGACGAGGTGCCCCTCATACGCCAGGACGGCCCGGGCACGCCGCCCGGCGGGCTCCCGGGTGCGCCGCTGTTCATCCGGCACACCGCCGAGGAGCAGCCCACCGTCGTCTCCTCGCTGCCGCCCGGCCCCGCCGCGCGCAAGGGCCCCGGCCGAGCCGTCCTGGGCGGCGCCCGGCGCAACCTGGCCGCCGCGGGCGCGGGCGCGCTGCTGATCGCGGTGCTCGGCACCGTCGTCACGCTCGGCGTCACCGCCGGCGACGGCGACGAGCCGGACAGCCGCAACGTCACCACCGAGCAGACGGCCACCGAGGACGCGACCGACGACGGCCTGCCCGCGGACGAGCCGGACGACGGCTCCTCCCCGGCCGGGGAGACGACCGGCGGCGAGACGCCCACGACCCCGGACACCTCGGAGTCGGCGAGCCCCAGCACATCCGGCTCCCCGTCCCCGAGCGCCTCCACGTCGGGCGGTACGTCGCCGGGGACGGACGAGCCGACGGACGACGAGAGCGACGGCCCCTCCGGCGAGCCCTCGCCCAGCGGTAAGCCGACCAAGCCCACCAAGCCGCCGACGACGCCGCCCACCACCCCGCCGACGACCCCGCCCACCGAGACGCCGACGACCCCGCCGACCGAGACGCCCACCGACGAGCCGCCGGAGCCGCCCCAGGGCTCCTCCTCCGCCAGCGGCCCCGTCGAGTCGGCGAGCGCGAGCGCCGCCGCCCCGGCGGAGAGCGGCGACCCCACCGAGGCGGCGGCCTGACACACGGAAGCCGGGTGCCCCCGCGGGGGCACCCGGCTCCGGTTGTTCCGTGGTGGACGGCCGGTCAGAACAGCCGCAGCTTGTCGTCCTCGATGCCCCGCATCGCGTCGTAGTCCAGAACCACACAGCCGATACCGCGGTCCGTCGCCAGCACCCGCGCCTGCGGCTTGATCTCCTGCGCGGCGAAGACGCCCCGGACCGGCGCGAGATGCGGGTCGCGGTTCAGCAGCTCCAGATAGCGCGTCAGCTGCTCCACGCCGTCGATGTCGCCGCGCCGCTTCAGCTCCACGGCCACCGTCTGCCCGTTCGCGTCCCGGCACAGGATGTCCACCGGCCCGATCGCGGTGGGGTATTCGCGGCGGATCAGGGTGTGGCCCTCGCCGAGGATCTCGATCCGGTCCGCGAGCAGCTCCTGGAGGTGCGCTTCCACGCCGTCCTTGATGAGCCCCGGGTCCACGCCCAGCTCGTACGACGAGTCGTGGAGGACTTCCTCCATGGTGATGATCAGTTTTTCGCCCGCCTTGTTCACCACGGTCCAGACGCCGGCCTCACCGTCGGCGCCCTCCTTCAGGGTGCACGGCGGGGACATCCAGTTGAGCGGTTTGTACGCCCGGTCGTCGGCGTGGATGGAGACGCTTCCGTCCGCCTTCACCAGGATCAATCGGGGGGCGGAGGGCAGGTGGGCTGTGAGCCGGCCCGCGTAGTCCACGGAGCAACGGGCGATGACGAGACGCATGGTCGGCAACGCTACTCGACGACGGGGGCCCGACGCGATTTCCTCACCCGTCGTCTCCTGTCACTCGGTGCACGCCGCGTCGCGGCGCAGCGGGCTTGCCCCTCTTTGCGCCCCTTCGTTAATGGCCGGTTGTGTTCCCAATCTCCTGGTGCGGCCCCGACTGCGCGCTTAACGTGGAAGCAGGAGGTCGCCGCCCGTGCACGCTGCGTCGTCGCCCCCCTTCCCTGCCCGTAAGGCCCCGGCCACTCTCCGGGGTCGCGAGAGGAGAACCCATGTCGCTCGACGTCTCACCGGCGCTGTTGGAACAGGCCGAGCGAGGCGAGGTCGACGAAGCCGACTTCGTCGACTGCGTCCGGACCTCCCTGCCCTTCGCATGGGAGATGATCAGCTCGCTGGTGGCTCAGCTGAAGGTCGACGGCGGACAGTTCGCCGACAACCAGACGCCGCCGCCGGATGAGCAGGCACGTGGTCAGCTGCTGCGCGCGCTCGCGAGTGATGCGATACGCGGCGCGCTGCAGCGGCACTTCGGAGTGCGTCTCGCATTCCAGAACTGCCACCGCGTCGCGGTGTTCCCGCTGGACGCCTCGGTCGACGACCGACTGGCCAAGTTCACCTCGGTGAGGGGCCAGTTGCTCAACCAGTCGCCCGAACTACGGGACTGCTGAACGCTTCTGCTGCCGTCCCGGGCCGCGGGAGGTGCAACTGGCTCCGGGGCGGCAGCTCCCGTACCACCGGTCAGGTGAGCAGCGGCAGCACGTCGGCGCCCAGCCGCCGGACGTTCTCCTCGGTCGCGGCGAGATCGCCCGTCCCCTCCACGAGGAGGGCGAAGCGCGTGATCCCGGTCCGCTCGGCGGTGGCGGCGAGCCGGTCGGCGGCCAGCCGCGGCGGGCCCACCGGATGCAGCCCGCACAGCAGTTCCGTGTACGCGACCGGGTCCCGCATCACGCGGTGCCTGCCGTCGACCGTGACATGGGCGTCGAGTCCCTGGCGCAGCCAGCCGGGCATCGCCTTCACCAGCATCTCCGTGGCGTCCCCGGCGCCGTCCGCGATCTGGGCCACCCCGGCGGACACATGTGCGGCCCCCTCCACCACCTCGGGCGGATGGCCGGCCTCCCGGGCGGCCGTACGCCACAGGGCGACCATCTCCGCCTTCTCCTCGTCCCCGCAGTGCATGCCCAGCAGCATCGGGAGCGCCTGCCGCGCCGCGAGCCGCACGCTCTTCGGCGAGGTGCACGCCACGATGACCTCGGGCCCCGAAGCGCCCGGTTCGGCGGCGCCCGGACCCGTCGTGCCCGGACCCGTCACACCCGGCCCCCCGCCGGCCGGACCCTCCAACAGCTCGTCCGCGCGCGGCACCACCGCCACCTCGCGGAAGCCGAACCGCTCGCCGCGCCCCGCGACCCGCGGCTCCCGCAGCCAGTCGAGCACCAGGCCGAGCGCCTCGGGGAAGCCGTTCTCGTACGCGTCGAGACCGCCGCCGAACACCTCCAGGTCCACCCAGGGACCGCCCCGGCCCACCCCGAGCGAGAAGCGTCCGCCGCTGGTCAGATGCAGCAGCGCGGCCTGCTCGGCGAGCGCGACCGGGTGGTGGTTGGGCAGCACGCTGACCGCCGTGCCGACCCGGATTCTGCGGGTGCGGCCGAGCAGCAGCGCGGCCAGGGTGGTCGCGGACGGGCAGACCCCGTACGGCACGAAGTGGTGCTCGGCCAGCCAGACCGAGTCGAGGCCGCTCTCCTCCGCGGCCTCGGTGGACCGGACGGCCCGGTGCAGTGCCTCGCCCGGCCCCTGTCCCGGGAACTGGGCTGCCAGAACGAACGTTCCGATGCGCATCGCCTATTGCCTCCTTGCGGCCGACGCGTTTCTCCCCCACCGGCAACAACGTCTGACACGTGCCAAAGGCACGGTCCACGAGGAAGTTGTTGCGATTTTCCGCTAACTCACCCCACTGCCGGACCGGACCGCCCGGGGCATCCGACGGCTGCGCCCGGTGCCAGGCTCTAGGCTTGGCCGCATCGTGCCCGATCCGCCCCCGTGAGGTGTCCTGTGTCCCCGCGCCGTAACCGCCCCCGTGGCGGCGAGAGTCCCGACGAACACCCCGGCCCGGCGCCCGGCAGGTACGGCGGGGGAGGGGCCACCGAGAGCTGGCAGGGCGAGGAGTGGTCGGTGCGCCCGGTCAGCGGCGCGAGCGCCCAGGGCAGGCGGTACCGCTGCCCCGGCTGCGACCAGGAGATCCCCTCCGGGGTCCCGCACCTCGTGGCCTGGCCCGAGTTCGGCGGCATCGACGACCGCAGGCACTGGCACAAGGCGTGCTGGAACGCGAAGGACCGCCGCACCACCCGGGTGCAGCGGTCCCGTAACGCCCCGCGCTACTGAGGGCGCCGGGCCCCTCAGACGTCGCGCCGGTTCAGTATCGCGAGCGCCCCGCCCAGCGCCACGGCGGCCAGGCACGCCATCAGCACCGGCGGCTCCCAGGCGGACGGGCCGGTATTGGTCATCGTCGTGCCGTACAGCGCGCTGAGCTGGTTGGGGATCGAGTATTCGATCAGGAAGAACTGGAGCCCCCGCAGGTCGTCGGCGAACATGAACAGCGCGAGGACCAACGGCAGCAGCACCACGCCGATCATGATGGTGATCGCGCCCGCCGAGTGCCGCACGATCGCGCCGACCCCGAGCGACAGCAGGCCGAGGGCCGCGATGTAGAACCCGACGCCGACCGTGGCGAGCGCCCACTGGCCCCCCGACGCGGCGACGGAGCCGTTCAGGATCAGGGTCTGGAGCACCGCCACGACCGCGGCGGTCACCGTCGTGATGACGAAGGTCAGCGCGAAGAAGACGATCGCCTTCGCCGCGAGCACCCGGCCCCGGCTCGGGCAGGCCGTCAGCGTCGTACGGATCATGCCGGTGCTGTACTCGGAGCCGATGGTCAGCACGCCGAGCGTGATCACGCAGATCGAGCCCAGCAGCACCCCGAAGAAGCCGAGGCCCAGGACGGGCTCGCCCACCAGGCCGGCGTCGTTCACCGCGAGCAGCAGCGCGGTGCCGAGCCCGATCGTCAGCATCAGCGCGACCATCACGCCGAGCGTCCAGACCGTGGCGCGTACGGAACGGATCTTGGTCCACTCCGAGGCGACCGCGTCGCCGAGGGTGGCGGCCCGGATGGGGATCGGCGACTCGTAGGAGACCGGCGGGCCGGCTTCCGGCGCCTGCTCGTGAGCCTGCGGGGTGGCCGGCGTCGTCATCTGAGGTCCTTGCTGGTCTGCTCCTCGGCCGGGGCGGCGGAGGAGGGCTCGGCGGCGGGTGCGGAGCCGGGCCCGGGGCCCTGGCCCGGAACGGGCGGCGGCGGGGCGTACCAGCCCTCCTGCGGCACCTCCACCAACTCCGGGTACACCGGCTCCCCGGCGCCGAGGAGGCTCCCGTACGCGTCCTGGGGCGGCGGCTCCACGAGGCCCGCCTTGGCGTCGTCCGTCGAGCGGTAGTCCACCAGACCCTGCGTGAGGCGCATGTACGCCTCCTCCAGGGAGGCCTGGTGCGGCGAGAGCTCCCAGAGCCGTACGTCGCACCCGTGGGCCAGGTCGCTGATCCTCGGCAGCGGCAGCCCGGTGACCCGCAGCGCCCCGCCCGGCTCCGACATGACCCGGCCGCCCGCCTCGATGAGCGAGGCCGTCAGCTTCTCCCGCTCCTCGGGGCTGTCCTCCGGCACCCGGACCCGGGCGAAGTCGGCGGAATTGGCGGAGATGAAGTCCGTGACGCTCATGTCGGAGAGCAGCCGGCCGCGCCCGATCACGATCAGATGGTCGGCGGTGAGGGCCATCTCGCTCATCAGGTGGGACGAGACGAAGACCGTGCGCCCCTCGGCGGCCAGCGACTTCATCAGATTGCGGACCCAGTGGATGCCCTCCGGGTCGAGACCGTTGACCGGCTCGTCGAACAGCAGCACCTGCGGGTCGCCGAGCAGCGCCGCCGCGATCCCGAGCCGCTGCCCCATCCCGAGCGAGAAGCCGCTGGAGCGCCGCTTGGCGACGTCCTGGAGGCCGACGACGCCCAGTACCTCGTCCACCCGGGCCGCCGGGATGCCGGCCAGCTGGGCCAGGGACAGCAGGTGATTACGGGCGGTGCGCCCGCCGTGCACGCCCTTGGCGTCCAGCAGCGCGCCGACCTGGCGCGGGGCGTTCGGCAGGTCGCGGTAGGGGTGGCCGGCGATCGTGACGTGGCCCGCGGTGGGGCGGTCCAGGCCGAGGATCATGCGCATGGTCGTGGACTTGCCGGACCCGTTGGGACCGAGGAAGCCGGTGACGGCACCCGGCCGCACCTGGAAGGAAAGGTCGTCCACGGCCGTCTTCGCGCCGTAGCGCTTGGTCAGGCCGACTGCCTCGATCATTCTCCAGCCCCATCGACTCACTCTGTCGTTCGGGGCTCGGGCCACCCGGCCGCACACCCCCGTAAGAGTTAGGAGGATAACCAGGAGCTGACGGTTCCGGCCAAGTTGCCACAGCCCGCGACCGGGCCGTCACACGTATCAGGACACGCGCCGGGTCACCCCTTACGCGTCCCGCTTCTTCAGGACCAGGAAGCCGCCGAGCACCGCCGCCAGCACCCAGAGCACCATGATCCCGAGACCGCCCCAGGGCCCGTACGGGGCGGGGTCGGTGTTCAGTGCGTCCGGGACGACCTGCATGATCTTCGACCCGGCCTGGTCGGGGAAGTACCGGGCGACGCTCTTGGCCCCCGGCACCGCCGCGAGGATCTGCGAGACCAGGAAGAAGAACGGCATCAGGATGCCGAGCGACAGCATGGAACTGCGCAGCATCGCCGCCACTCCCATGGAGAAGATCGCGATCAGCCCCATGTAGAGCCCGCCGCCCACGACCGCGCGCAGCACGTTCTCCGCGCCGATGTCGGTGCCCCGGTCGCCGAGCATGGCCTGGCCGAGGAAGAACGAGACGAAGCTGGTGAGCAGCCCCACGCCGAGGGCCAGCACCCCGGCCACCGTGATCTTGCTGAGGAGGAACGTCGCGCGCTGGGGCACCGCCGCCAGTGAGGTGCGGATCATGCCGGAGCTGTACTCCGTGCCGACCACGAGCACCCCGAACACGACCATCGCGAGTTGGCCGAGAATGGTCCCGGAGAAGCTGACGAAGGTCGGGTCGAACGTGGCCTGCTCGGCCTCCGAGAGGTCGTCGAACGTGGCGTTCAGCAGAGCGCTCAGCGCCGCGCCCATCACGACCGTGACGGCGAACGCGGAGATGAGGGTCCAGGTGGTCGAGGAGACCGACCGGATCTTGGTCCATTCCGAGGTGAGAACCGCGGGTACCGATGCCATCGTCGTCACTCCCCCTCGTTCTCGGTGCTGCCCGGCTTCTGCCAGCCCTCGCCCCAGTCCGCGCCCACCGCGGGTGGTTCGGCGCCGGGATCCCGTTCCGAATGGGCGTGGTACTCCACCGAACCGGCGGTCATCTGCATGAACGCTTCCTCCAGGGAGGCCCGCTGGGAACTCAGCTCGTGCAGCACCAGCTGGTGCCGGGCCGCCAGTTCACCCAGCTCCTCGGTGGTGGCGCCGTCGATCTCCAGGACGCCGCCCGCCGTCTCGACGGGGGTGTAGCCCTCCTGGTGCAGCACGTCGCGCAGCCGTTCCTGCTGCGGGGAGCGCAGCCGCGTGTAACTGCGGGAATTCTCGTGAATGAAATCCGCCATCGAGGTGTCGGCGAGCAGCTTGCCCTGGCCGATCACGATCAAATGGTCGGCGGTCAGGGCCATTTCGCTCATCAGATGGGACGAGACGAAGATCGTCCGGCCCTCCGACGCGAGCGCCTTCATCAGATTACGGATCCAGTGGATGCCCTCGGGGTCCAGTCCGTTGACCGGCTCGTCGAACATCAGGATCTCGGGATCGCCCAGCAGCGCGGAGGCGATGCCGAGCCGCTGGCCCATGCCGAGGGAGAACCCCTTGGACTTCTTCTTCGCCACCGCGGTCAGGCCGACCATGTCGAGCACCTCGTCGACCCGGCTGCTCGGGATGCGGTTGCTCTGCGCCAGGCACAGCAGGTTGTTGTACGCGCTGCGGCCGCCGTGCATCGCCTTGGCGTCGAGGAGCGCCCCGATGTACTTCAGCGGTTCCTGGAGTTCGCGGTAGTGCTTGCCGTCGATGCGCACCGTACCGCTGGTCGCGTGGTCGAGGTCGAGCATCATCCGCATCGTGGTGGACTTGCCCGCCCCGTTCGGGCCGAGAAAGCCGGTCACGATGCCCGGCGTGACCTGAAACGACAGATGATCGACGGCGACCTTGCTGCCGAAACGTTTGGTGAGTCCCTCGAGCTCGATCATGCGCACACGCTAGAACGCCCGAGCGCCCGGCGCCACCACAAAGGCGGAACCGGGCGCACACGGGGGTACTTCCTGGGCGTGCCGGGGGTCAGCGGGTCTGCTGGGCCGGGACACCGCGGGTGGCGGGCTCGTCCTCCACCGGGGTGCCGGCGGCGGCCACGGCGGCGCCGGTCAGCGTCGCCAGCATCTCGCGGACGTTGGTCAGCTGCGCGTTGATCGAGTCGCGGCGGTTGGTGAGCGCCGCCAGCTCGCGCTCCGATTCGCTGCGGATCCGGTCGGCCTTGGCGTTGGCGTCGGCGACGATGTCCTCGGCCTGGCGCTGAGCGGTCTCCACCGTCTGGCGGGCCCGGCGCTCGGCGTCCGTGCGGAGCTTCTCGGCCTCCAGGCGGAGCTGCTCGGCACGGTGCTCGATCTCGGCGAGACGCTTCTCGGCCTTGGCCTGGCGGGACGCGAGGTCGCGCTCCGACTGCTCGCGGCGCTTGGCGAGGTTGGTCTCGAAGTCGGCCGCGGCCTGGGCGGCCTTGGCACGGGTCTCCTCGAAGAGGGCGTCGGCCTCCTCGCGCTTCTGCTGGGCGTCCTTCTGGGCGTCGGTGCGCAGCGTGTTCGCCTCGCCCTGGGCCTTCTCGACGATGCGGACGCCCTCGTCCTCGGCCTTCGCCTTGCGCTCGGCGGCGAACGACTCGGCGTCGTTGCGCACCTGCTGGGCCGCCGACTCGGCGAGCTCACGGTGCTGTTCGGCCGCGCGACGGGCCTCCTCGCGCAGGTCCTTGGCCTCCTCCTCGGCGAGGCGGAGAATCTTCTCGACACGGGCACCGAGACCGGCGTACGACGGCTCCGCGTCGTTTACCTGGGCCTGGGCGTTCTGCGTTTCGAGGTGCAGCTCCTCGATGCGCTTTTCCAGAGAGGTGATTCGGGCCAGAGCACTATCACGGTCGGCGACGAGCTTGGTAATGCGGTCGTCCACCTGACCGCGGTCGTAGCCACGGCGCACGAGCTCGAAGCCGAAGGGGGAGGAAGGGTCACTCATGGGGTTCCTGTCGAATGAGACCGGTGAGGTGATAGGGGGAATCCTAGGGGCCATAGCGGCGTGTCAGCGTGCAGATGCCGGTTTGATCTGGAGAATGACACCCCTTTTGAGTGGCTGACCCCCGGAGTGCTTGCCACTCGAAGGGTTGAATGTCCATGGCGAAGCACGGCACACCGCGGATCGGCTACCGCTCGGACGACTTGCCCCCCGATCGCGTCCCCGCCGCCGCCGGAGCCTTGGCGCCCCCCGCGGAACCGCCGGCGGGTTTCCCGCCCCCGGTCGGAGTCTCGAAAGACTCCAACGCTTCGAGCACGTCCTGGACACGGGAGATCTCCGCATTGATGTCCTCGCGCCTGCGCACCAGGACGTCCAGCTCGCGCTTGCCCTCGTCGACCGTCGCTTTCGCCTCGGCCTCGGCGTCGGCGCGCAGCTTCTCCGCCTCGCGGATCAGTCCGGCCTTCTTGGCCTCGGCCTCCTTCAGCAGCGACTCGGCCCGTTTCACCGCGGCGATACGGACCTTGCTCGCCTCCGAATTGGCCTCCGCCATCAGCTCCTTGGCCTTCGCCTCGGCCTCGTCGCGCTGCTCGGTCGCCGCCTTCATCAGGTTGTCGACGCGCTCTCCGGCGGTCTTCATCTGCTCGGACGTCTCCCGGCGGGCCCGCTCGTGCAGCTCCTCGATCTCGCTCTCCAGCCGGGCCCGCAGCTCCTCGGCCCGCTCCCGGATCTGGGTCGCGTCGCGCCGGGCGCCGACCAGCAGCTCGTCCGCGTCGGCACGGGCGCGCTCCACCAGGGTGTTGCCCTCGACGGTCGCCTCCGAGGTGATGCGCACTGCCTCCGTGCGGGCCGCGCCGACCATCGTGTCGGACTGCCCCTCGGCCTCGGTGGCCGTACGCAGCGCCTCTTCCCGCGCCTTGTTGATGAGCTGGTCCGCCTGCTCGGCCGCGTCCGCCCGGCGCTTCGCCGCCGCCTCGCGCGCCTCGTCCAGCACCCGGTCCGCCTCCTGGCGGGCCTCCGAGCGCAGCTCCTCCGCCGCCGACTCCGCGTCCGCGCGCAGCCGCTCGGCCTCCTCGCGGGTGCGGGCCGCGTGCTCCTGCGCCGAGCCGAGCCGCTCGGCCGCCTCCGCGCGCAGCCGCTCGGACTCGGCGGTCGCCTCGGCCAGCATCCGGTCGGCCCGCTCGGTGGAGTCGGCCCGGCGGCGGTTGGCCTCCGTGGTGGCCTCGACGACGAGCTGCTCCGAGGCCTGGGCCGCCTCGTTGCGGATGCGCTCGCTCTCGGTGGTCGACTCGCCGATCAGCAGGTCCGACTGGGCCGCCGCCTCCGAACGGATCCGGTTGGCGTCCTGCCGGGCCTCGGCCCGGGCCTTCGACGCGTCCTGCTCCGCCGACGCCAGGGCGTCGGACGCCTCGGTGCGCATCCGCTGGCTGTACTCGGAGGTGTCCGCGCGCAGCCGCTCCGACTCGCCGATCGCCTCGGAGACCGTCCGCTCGGCCAGCGCCTTCGCGGCCTCGGTCTCCTCGTGGGCCTCCCGCCGGAGCCGGTCCGCCTCCTCGTTCGCCTCCTTGCGCAGCCGCACCGCGTCCTCGGAGGCCCGCTCCCGCTCCGCGTGCGCGTCGGCACGGACCCGGTCCGCCTCCTCCTGCGCCTCGGTACGGGTGCGCTCCGCGACATGCTCCGCCGTCGAGCGCAGCCCGGAGATCTCCTCCTCGGCCTGCTCCTGCAGCCCGGCGACGGAGTCCCGTACCTGCTGGGCGGTCTGCTCGGCGGCCGCGACCAGCTCGGTCGCCCGGGCGTCCGCCTCCTCGACCAGCCGGTGCGCCTCGGCCTGCGCCTCCTCGACCCGCTTACGGGCGGAGGCGAGCAGCTCCTCGCTCTGCTCACGGGCCCGCTCGCGCTCCTGCTCCGCCTCGGTCCTGGCCGCACCGAGGATCTCCTCGGCCTCCCGGCGGCGGCGCGTGGCCTCCTCCTGGGCGGCGTCCAGCGCCTCGGCGGCCTCGGCGGCGACCCGCTCGGCGGCGGCCGCGGCCTCCGCGCGCATCCGGTCGGCGCTCTCCTGCGCCTCGGACTTGAGCCGCTCCGCCTCCGCTGCCGCCTCGCTCCGCAGCCGTACGGCGACGCTCTCGCCCTCGGCGCGGGACTCGGCGGCGTCGGCGGCGGCCTCGTCGCGCAGCCGCTCGGCCTCCGCCCCGGCCTGCTCGGTCAGCGCCCGGACGCGTTCGGCGGCCTCGGCGCGCTGCCGCTCCGACTCCTCGCTCGTCTCGCGACGGATCCGCTCGGCCTCGGTCCGGGCCTCGCCGAGCGCCTCCTCGGCGGCGGCCAGCCGGGTCTCGGCCTCGGTGTGCAGCCGGGCCAGCTCGTCGGCGGCCTCGGTCTGCCGGGCGGCGACGCCGCGCTCGGTCTCCTCGCGCAGCTCGGCCGCGGCCCGCTCGGCCGCCTCCGTGACGGCCGCCGCCTGCTCCTCCGCCTCGGCCCGCAGCTTGTCGGCCTCGGTCCGGGTGCGCTCCAGCGTCTCCTCGGCCTGCTTGCGCAGGGTCGCGGCCCGCTCGGCGGCCTCGGTCCGGATCCGCTCGCTCTCGCCGTTCGCCTTGGTGCGCAGCTCGTCCGCGTCGGAGCGGGCCTTGGTCAGCAGCTCCTCGGCGGTGCGGGCGCCCTCCTCCAGCTGCTGGACCGCCTCACGGCGGGCCTCGCCCCGGATCCGCTCGCCCTCGGCGACCGCCTCGGAGCGCAGCTGCTCGGCCTCGCCGCGCAGCCGGCGGGCCTCCTCCTGGAGCTCGACCGTCTTGGCCCGGTACTCCTTGGTGTCGTCCTTGGCCGCGCCCTTGAGCTCGTCGGCCTGCTCGGCGGCCTCGCCGCGCAGCCGGTCCGCCTCGGCCTCCGCCTCACGGCGGATCCGCTCGGCCTCCTCGCCCGCCGCCTTCGTCGTCGACTTCGCGTCCTCGGAGGCCTTGGTGAGCACCTCCTCGGCGCTGCGGGCCGCCTTCGCCAGCTGGGCGGCGGCGTCCTCGGCGGCGACCGTACGGGCCTTCTCGCCCGCCTCGGCGACCAGCCGCTCCGCCTCGGCCCGGGCGTCGACGAGAGCCTGCTCGGCCTCCTCCTTCAGCGCCTCGGTGCTCTTGGTGGCCTCGCCGACCAGCCGGGCGATCTCCGACTTGGCCGTACGGGTGCGCTGTTCGTTCTGCGACTCGGCGGCGGCCAGCTGCTTGGCGGCGGCCTCCTTCGCCTCGGAGAGAAGCTTCTCGGCCTCCAGCCGGGACTCGCGCAGCCGGGTCTCGGCCTCCGCGAGACGCTGCTCGGCGGTGCGGTTCAGCTCGGCGGTCTGCTGGCGGGCCTGGTCGGTCTCCGCGGTGGTGCTGGAGCGCAGCTGCTCCGCGTGGCTGGTGGCCTCCTGCGCCTGGGCGGAGGCGGCCCCGACGAGGCGCTCGGCGTCCTTGCGGGCGCGCAGCAGGATCGCTTCGGCTTCGGTCCTGGCGGTCTCGGTCTCCGTGCCGGTCCGCCGCCGGGTCTCCTCGGCCAGCCGGGCGGCCTCGTCGCGGGCGGCGGCCAGTGCCTGCTCGGCCTCGGCGCGGGACTCCTCCAGCAGCCGGCGGGCCTGCGACTCGGTGCGGGCGCGCAGCTGTTCGGCCCAGGCGACGTTCTCGTTGACGTGCGACTCGACGGTCTGGCGGCGTTCCGCCAGCTCCTGGTCGAGCCGCTGCCTGCGCTGGACGGCCTCGGTGTGCAACTCGGCCTGCAGACGCGCCTGGTGCTCGGCGTGCTCCTGAAGGATCCGCTGCGTCTGGGCGCGGGCCTCGCGCAGCTCGCGCTCGGCGTCGCTGCGCATCTGCTCGGCCTGGACCTGCGCGTTCCGCAGCATCTGCTCGGCCTGGTAGCCGATGTCAGCGCTGTCGTAGGCGGGACGGGTCGCGAGATTGCGCCGGGCCTCGTGCAGCTTGGCGCGCAAGACCTCGACCTGGTAACCGAGGTCCTCGGCGTGCTGGACGGCCTTCTCCCGGTCGGTCTTCAGCCGGTCCATCTCGGCTTCGAACCGCGAGAGATGGTCGTCTTCAGCCCGGTGGCTCTCCTGGCGTTCGTAGCCCCGCACTGCGCGGTCCCATCCTTCCCCGAGCTCTCACACTCTTCGAGCAGGGGAGACCCCAACCCTGGTCGCGACTCTGCACACGGGGGCCCGCCGACGAGCGGTCCCCCGGGGAATGGTGACAGACAAACGACGAGGACGCGGTACGGCCCCGACCCGGCCCCGGCCCGGAACCGCCCACTCTACCGGGCCGGGTATGCGGTGGTCAGTGCTCCGTCTTGCTCGTGACCAGTTCGGTGAGGACGCCATGGCAGTCCTTGGGGTGCAGGAACGTGATCCGGGACCCCATGGACCCCGTCCTGGGCTCGTCGTACAGCACACGGACGCCCTTCTCGCGGATGTCCGCGGCGTCCCCGTCCACGTCCTCCGTACCGAAGGCGATGTGGTGCACGCCCTCCCCATTCTTTGCCAGCCACTTGCCCACGGCCGAGTCCTCCCGGGTCGGCTCGAGCAGCTGGAGGTACGAAGCCCCGCCGTCCGAGGTCTCGTTGATCTTGAGCATGGCCTCCCGGACGCCCTGCTCCTCGTTGATCTCGCTGTGGAACACCTCGAATCCGTACGTGGCACGGTAGAACTCCACCGTCTTGTCCAGGTCGAAACAGGCGATCCCGATGTGGTCGATGCGCGTCAGCATGGATTCAGCATGGCCGCGCTCCAATGCTCCCGCCACGGTTACGCAACGTGCGCGCCGTCACACCGGCTGCCGGATGACGGGCGCGGTACCGCTCAGTACATTCAGGTAAACCCTCGTTCACATCCGATCCCAAGGGGCCGTGCCCATGCCAGCAACGACCGGTACCACCACCTCAGTGATCGTCGCGGGCGCCCGGACGCCCATGGGCCGTCTCCTCGGCTCGCTGAAGAGCTTCTCCGCCGCCGACCTCGGCGGCGTCGCGATCAAGGCCGCCCTGGACCGGGCCGGCATCGGCGGCGACCAGGTCCAGTACGTGATCATGGGCCAGGTGCTCACGGCCGGCGCGGGCCAGATTCCCGCCCGGCAGGCCGCGATCAAGGCCGGCATCCCGATGAACGTCCCCGCGCTCACCGTCAACAAGGTGTGTCTCTCCGGGCTGGACGCCATCGCGCTGGCCGACCAGCTCATCCGCGCCGGGGAGTTCGACGTGGTGGTCGCGGGCGGCCAGGAGTCCATGACCAACGCCCCGCACCTGCTGCCGAAGTCCCGCGAGGGCTACAAGTACGGCGCGATCGAGATGCTGGACTCGATGGCGTACGACGGTCTCACCGACGCCTACGAGAACATCCCGATGGGAGAGTCCACCGAGAAGCACAACGGCCGTCTCGGGCTGGACCGTGCCGCCCAGGACGAGATCGGCGCGCTGTCCCACCAGCGGGCCGCCGCCGCCCAGAAGAACGGCCTGTTCGAGGCGGAGATCACCCCGGTCGAGATCCCGCAGCGCAAGGGCGACCCGGTCCTCTTCGCCAAGGACGAGGGCATCCGCGCCGAGACGACCGTGGAGACCCTCGGCAAGCTGCGCCCCGCCTTCGCCAAGGACGGCACGATCACCGCCGGCACCTCCTCGCAGATCTCCGACGGCGCCGCCGCGGTCGTCGTGATGAGCAAGGCCAGGGCCGAGGAGCTGGGCCTCGACTGGATCGCCGAGATCGGCGCCCACGGAAACGTCGCGGGCCCCGACAACTCGCTCCAGTCGCAGCCTTCCAACGCCATCAAGCACGCCCTGAAGAAGGACGGCCTGGCTGTCGAGGACCTCGACCTGATCGAGATCAACGAGGCGTTCGCCGCCGTAGCCGTCCAGTCCATGAAGGACCTGGGCGTCACCTCGGACAAGGTCAACGTCAACGGCGGCGCCATCGCGCTCGGCCACCCCATCGGGATGTCCGGCGCCCGGGTCGTCCTGCATCTGGCCCTGGAGCTGAAGCGGCGCGGCGGCGGCACCGGCGCGGCGGCGCTGTGCGGCGGCGGCGGTCAGGGCGACGCGTTGATCATCCGCGTCCCGGGCAAGTAACACCCGTACGGATACGGATCCAGGCAAGAGATACGGAGCGGTGAACGTGGACGTGGACGTCCCCACGCTGGTCGAACAGGCGCGAGCAGGCAGGCCGCGTGCGGTGGCCCGGCTGATCTCGCTGGTGGAGGGGGCGTCCCCGCAGCTGCGGGAGGTGATGGCCGCGCTGGCGCCGCTGGCCGGCCACGCCTACGTCATCGGGCTGACGGGCTCGCCGGGCGTCGGCAAGTCCACCTCCACCTCGGCCCTGGTCTCCGCCTACCGCCGGGCGGGCAAGCGGGTCGGCGTCCTCGCCGTCGACCCCTCCTCGCCGTTCTCCGGCGGGGCGCTGCTCGGCGACCGGATCCGGATGGCGGACCACGTCTCCGACCCGGGCGTCTACATCCGCTCCATGGCGACCCGGGGCCACCTCGGCGGCCTCGCCTGGTCCGCGCCGCAGGCCATCCGGGTGCTGGACGCGGCCGGCTGCGACGTGGTCCTCGTCGAGACGGTCGGCGTCGGCCAGTCCGAGGTGGAGATCGCCTCCCAGGCCGACACCTCCGTCGTGCTGCTCGCCCCGGGCATGGGCGACGGCATCCAGGCGGCCAAGGCCGGGATCCTGGAGATCGGCGACGTCTATGTGGTCAACAAGGCGGACCGGGACGGCGCGGACGCCACGGCCCGCGAGCTGAACCACATGCTGAGCCTGGGGGAGTCCCGGGGCCCCGGCGACTGGCGCCCCCCGATCGTGAAGACGGTCGCCGCCCGGGGCCAGGGCACGGACGAGGTCGTCGAGGCACTGGAGAAGCACCGGGCCTGGATGGAGGAGCGCGGAGTCCTCGCCGAGCGTCGCACCGCCCGCGCGGCCCACGAGGTCGAGGCGATCGCCGTCACCGCGCTCCGCGAGAAGATCGCCGACCTCCGCGGCGACCGCCGCCTGCACGCCCTGGCGGAGCGCATCGTGGCCGGCAGCCTGGACCCGTACGCGGCGGCGGACGAGCTGGTGGCGGGGCTGACGGAGAGCGCCTGAGCGGCGTGTGCTGAAGGCCCCCGGGCGGCGTGTGTGCCGCTCCGGGGGCCTTCGTCAGTACGGGGCCGGGTACGGGCCTGTGTCAGTCGTCGTCGCCGTCCCGGTCATCGCGGTCGCCGTCCCGGTCGTCCCGGTCATCGTTCCGGTCGTCCGCGCGGCCATCCCGGTCGTCGTCGCCGTCGTCGTCGCGGTCCACAGTGACCTTGCCGGTCTTCGCGTCGACGCGCAGCTCGTGCTGCTTGCCGTCCTTGCCCGTGATGTCGACGTCCCACCGCAGGACGTCGCCCCGGCCGCCGTTGTCGTCGTCATCGTCATCGTCGTCCAGGTCGATCGACGTGATCGTGCCGGGCGCGGTCTTCAGGGCCGAGGCCGCCGCCTGGTTCAGGGTGACGGTCGCGGAGCGGGGCGCGTGGCGGTCGCGGTCGTCGTTGTCGTCGTCGCGGGTCTTGAGCACCTTGCCGGTGGTGGCGTCCACCGTCACGTCGTGCCACTTCTTGTCGGAGCCGCGCACGTCCAGCTCCCAGACCGTCCGGCCGTCGTGGTCGTCGTCGTCATCGTCCAGCTCGGCCTCGGTGACCGTGCCCGGGACGCTCTTCAGGGCGGCGGCGACGGCCTGGTCGAGGGCGATCCGGGTGGTCTGCGCGGCGGCCGGGGCCCGGTCGTCCGTGCGGTCGTCCCGGTCGTCGTCGGCGAGGCTCACGGAGCTCGCGCTCCTGGTGGGCGTACGGTCGCCGTCGCCGTCGCCGCTGTCCGCGAAGGCGACGGTGGCGGCGGTGGTGCCGCCGATGAGAACGGCCGCGGTGATCGCCGCGATGGTGACGTTGCGCTTCATGAGGGTTCCTCCCCGAGAGCTGCTGTGCTGTTCTGTGCTGGTTGACGGGTTCCACACTGCCGGGGCGATGCTGAACGCAACCTGAAGCCACCTGAAGCCTTCTTCAGGTGGAGTTTGCGAGGCTGTGCGCATGCGCCTGTTGATCGTGGAGGACGAGAAGCGTCTCGCGGTGTCCCTGGCCAGGGGACTCACCGCCGAGGGCTTCGCCGTGGATGTCGTGCACGACGGGCTCGAAGGGCTGCACCGGGCGAGCGAGGGCACCTACGACCTGGTGATCCTCGACATCATGCTGCCCGGCATGAACGGCTACCGCGTCTGCTCGAACCTGCGCGCCGCCGGACACGAGGTGCCGATCCTCATGCTGACCGCCAAGGACGGCGAGTACGACGAGGCCGAGGGCCTGGACACCGGCGCCGACGACTACCTCACCAAGCCGTTCAGCTATGTCGTCCTCGTCGCCCGGGTCCGTGCCCTGCTGCGCCGACGCGGATCCGGCAGCGCCGCGCCCGTGCTGACCGTCGGGACCCTGCGCATCGACACCGCCGCCCGGCGGGTCCACCGGGGCGAGGACGAATACGCCCTCACCGCCAAGGAGTTCGCGGTGCTGGAGCAACTCGCCCTGCGTGCGGGCCAGGTGGTCAGCAAGGCGGAGATCCTGGAGCACGTCTGGGACTTCGCCTACGACGGCGACCCGAACATCGTCGAGGTCTACATCTCCACCCTGCGCCGCAAGTTGGGCGCCGCCTCGATCCGTACGGTGCGCGGCGCCGGCTACCGGCTGGAGGCGGGATGAGGTCCGTACGGGCCAGGGCCGCCATCGGGGCCACGCTGGTCGTCGCCGTCGCCCTCGTCGGGGCCGGGCTTGCCGTGCTCCTGGTCCTGCGGGCCAACCTGATCGACCAGGCGGACCTCCAGGCCGAGGTCGCGGCCCGCGAGGCGGCCGGACAGCTCGCCACGGGCACGCCGTACGAGGACGTGGAGCTGGACGACGAGGAGGACCACCCGGTCCAGGTGACCGACGAGGAGGACCGGGTCGTCCTCGTCTCCCAGGACCTGCGGGCCGTCACCGGCACCGGCGCGAGCGGGGTCACCCCGGTGCCCTCGGCCTCGGCGGGGGCCACCCCGTCGCCCGGCGACGACGACGATGACGACGACAGCGACGAGGACGACGACAGCGGCCGTCCCCGCCGGGGCGAAGTCTCCTCCGACGACCCGGACTTCTCCGACGGCACCGCCACCGTGGACCGCACCACCGCCGACTACCGCTTCGCCGCCGTCGAGGCGACCACCCCCGACGGCGTCACCCTCACCGTGTACGCGGGCGCCCCGCTCGCCGCCGAGCAGGAGGCGGTGAACACGGTGCGCGGGGCCATGCTCACCGGGCTGCCGGTGCTCCTGGTGGTCGTCGCCGGGGTGACCTGGCTGGTGACCCGGCGGGCGCTGCGGCCGGTCGAGGGCATCCGCCGTGAGATGGCGGCGATCACCGCGTCCGAGGACCTGGCCCGCCGGGTGCCGGAGCCCGGTTCGCGGGACGAGATCGCGGCGCTGGCCCGGACGACGAACGAGACGCTCACCGTCCTGGAGGCGTCCGTGGAGCGGCAGCGGCGGTTCGTCGCGGACGCCTCGCACGAGCTGCGTTCCCCGATCGCCTCGCTCCGCACTCAGCTGGAGGTGGCCGAGGCCCACCCGGAGCTGCTGGACCTCCCGGGCGCGGTCGCCGACACCGTACGGCTTCAGGTGCTGGCGGCGGACCTGCTGCTGCTGGCCCGGCTGGACGCGGGGGAGAAGCCCGGGAGTGCCACGGTGGAGCTGGGCGCGCTGGTCCGGGAGGAGGTGTCGCAGCGCACCGGGGACCGGATCCCGGTGGCGGTGGAGGCCCCGGAGGGCGGTGCGTTCGAGGTGAACGGGTCGCGCGGGCAGCTGTCCCGGGTGGTCGGCAACCTGCTGGACAACGCCCAGCGGCACGCCGAGGGGAGCGTCGCCGTGTCGGTGGCGGCCGACGGGCGCGGCGTGCGGGTGGAGGTCCGGGACGACGGGGCCGGTGTTCCCGAGGAGGAGCGGGAGCGGATCTTCGAACGGTTCGTCCGGCTCGACGACGCCCGCAGCCGGGACGACGGCGGCGCCGGCCTGGGCCTGGCCATCGCCCGGGACGTCGCCTCCCGCCACGGCGGGACGCTGACGGTGCACCGGGCGGCCGAGGGCGGTGCGGCCTTCCGGCTGTGGCTGCCCCGCCCGGCCTGATCCGGACGAGGGCTCCTACAGCTTGCCGCGCTTGCCGCGCAGGTGTTCCGCGATCGGCGTCAGCGCCGCGTGCAGATCGGTGAGCGCCTCGGGGGACAGCAGGTCCATGAAGTGCTGCCGCACCGAGGCGACGTGGTGCGGGGCGACCTTCCGCATGGTCTCCGCGCCGTGCTCGGTGAGGACCGCGAACAGTCCGCGCCGGTCCGATTCGCAGTGGGTGCGGCGGACCAGTCCGGCGGTCTCCATGCGGGTGATCTGGTGCGAGAGCCGGCTCTTGGACTGGAGGGTGGCGGCGGCGAGGTCGCTCATCCGCATCCGCTGGTCGTCCGACTCGGAGAGGTTGACCAGGATCTCGTAGTCGTTCATGGTCAGGCCGAACGGCTGGAGGTCCTTCTCCAGTTGGTGCATCAGCAGCCTGCTGACGTCCAGGTGGGTGCGCCAGGCGCACTGCTCCGTGTCGCTCAGCCAGCGGGTGGCCGTCTCGGTCTCCATATATGGATTCTACCTAAGAAGTTGAAAGCCGGACGAAATCGGGGAGTGTGACGACCGGCACCCCCGGCTCACCGGAGTGCCGACAGGCCCGTCGGCAAGCACCGACGGCTGGGCGCAGACGTTCGACGTCACACTCCGCAGACTACCGCTCACAACCCGAAGCGACGCTGGAGGTCCCCCACCTGGCCGGACGTGCGGTGGCCGGATCCGGGGCGGCCCTGGCCGCCCGGAACTCCCGGCGCGTTCGGCACCGCGCCCGTCGCCTGCTCCGTCATCAGCGCCTCGCTCGACTGGAGCAGCACCGTGCCCGCCCCGACGAACTCGAACTGGTGCTCCTCGCCCGACGCCCCGCCGATCCCCGTGAGCGACCGGATCCCGCCCATCACCCCCGTCATATAGCCGTGATCGTAGTGGTGGCACGGGGAGGGGCAGTCGGCCCAGCCCACCAGCGCCTGCGGATCCACCCGCAGCGGCGGCTCCATGAAAACCACCGCACCGTTCGACGCGGCCACGAACTTCCCCGTGCCGATCAGCGTCACGAACCCCGGCACGATCGACTGCTTCAGCGCCAGGGACGGCTGGTACGCCAGCAGGTTCCCGGACCGGATGGTGAGGTTGCCGTCGTCCAGGTCGAAGGAGTTCACATCGAACGCCCGGTCCGCCAGCAGCATCTTCCCGCTGCCCTCGGCCACCACCCAGTCGCTCGCGTGCAGCGGCGAATGGAAGCTGGAACGCACCAGCCGCTCGAACCGGCCGTGCCCGATGCCGTCGAAATCGATCTGCCCGTAGTAGGCGATCATCTTGCCCTTCTGCAGGAACCACTGGCTCCCCTTGAGCTCCACGCAGAAGGTGTAGGAGTTGACGTTGTCGTCCGACGGCAGCGTCATCGGGTCGAAGACCACGGGCGTGCTCACAGCTTCTCCTCGGATGCCTGGACGTACACCGCACCACTGCCGCTCAGCTCCAGCTGGAACGCCTCGCCGGAGCCCCGCCCCACCATGTCCCGCCAGCCGACCGCCGTGGACAGCTTGTTGCGGACCTCGCCGTGGTGGGCGACGTACGCCTGCGGGTCGACATGGATGTCCCGGCCCGGGCTGATCGGCAGTTCGATCACCCCGCCGTGCGCCATCACCGCGACCGCGCCGTGCCCCTTGAGGGTGGTGGTGAACAGGCCCTGGCCGGTCACCTGGCCGCGCACCATGCCCATCACCCCGCCCTGCGAGCCCATGAACATCGTGCCCTGCTGGAGCGTCCCGTCGAACGCGAGCAGCCGGTCGGCCTCCACGTACAGGGTGTCGCCGGACAGGTTGATCACCTGGATGTGGTGGCCGCCGTGGCCGAACATCACCGTGCCCGAGCCCTCGACCGTCATCAGCGGGGTCGACTCGCCCGCCACCCGGCGGCCGATCATCGACGCGACACCGCCCTGGCCGCCCTGGATGTTCGGGGTGAAGGACACCTCGCCCCGGTACGCCAGCATCGCGCCGCGCTGGCTGAACAGCTTCTGGCCCGGGGTCAGGGTGGCCTCGACCATCTTGGAGTTGATCTCGCGGAACGGCATCAGACATCGCCCCCGACGGTGTTGCGCTCGCTCGGCTGCACGTAGACCAGTCCTTCGCCCTCGAAGCGGATCTGGAACGCCTCGCCGGAGCCCTCGCCCATTAGCGTCCGGAAGTTCACGCCCGACTGGAAGCTCTGCTGGAGCCGGCCCTGGTGGGCGATGTACGCGCCGGGGTCGACCATCAGCGGATACTGCGGCGACACCCGCAGCAGCACCGCCGTGCCGTCCGACATGATCGCCGCCTGCCCGGTGCCCTCCACCGTGGTGGTGAACAGGCCGTTGCCGCTCGCCCCGCCGCGCAGCCCGGTGAACGTTGTGCCCGTGCGCAGCCCGGCGTCGGTGGCCAGCAGATTGCTCGCCTCCACGTACAGCTTGTCGCCGTGCAGCGCGACCAGGTTGATCTCGCTCGCCCGGTCGGCGAAGTAGCAGGTGCCCTGCCCGGACACCTCCATCACGGCCATCTGCTCGCCGGTCAGCCGACGGGTCACCATGCCGCGGATCCCCTCACCGCCGCCGGTCATCTTCTTGAAGGTCATCCGGCCGTCGTACGCGACCATCGACCCGTTCTTCGCCTTGACGGAATCGCCGGCCAGATCGACGGCGAGCGTCTTGCTGCCTTGGAGTCGGAACATCGCCACGCGACGACGGTAGCCCTCCGCCCGGCGCCACGGCCAGAGCGTCCCGAACCGTTACGCCCCTGATGCTCCCCTGATGCGTACCCGGACCGGCCCTGGTATGCGGCGATACGCCCGCCACCGGCCGGGGTGGAACCCGCCGCCGGGGACGGACCGGCGCGATGCCACAATGGGGGCGGCTTGTGCCTGGGTTCACAAGCCCTCGCGACCCTCCCACCGAAGGTGCCCCTGTGGACATCAAGACCGCTTCCGCCCTGCACCGGCTGCGCCTCATCTCGATTCCCGAGGCGCTGTCCTTCCCCGCCCTGATCCTCTTCGGCTCGGTCCTCAGCCGGGTCTCGGACATCGACTTCCTGATGATGCCGCTCGGCATGATCCACGGCGTGCTCTTCGTGATCTACGCCGTGTTCCTGCTCGACGTCTGGATGAAGGCCAAGTGGCCGCTCAAGCGGGTCGCCCTCTTCTTCGTCCTGTCCCTGATCCCCTTCGGCGGGCTCTACGGCGACAAGCTCCTCAAGCAGTACGAGGCCGACGGCGTCATCGCCGCCCGCGCCCGCCGCGAGGGCACGGTCAGCGCATGATCGTCGCGTTCTCCGTCTCCCCGCTCGGTGTCGGTGAGGACGTCGGGGAGTACGTCGCCGACGCCGTGCGCGTCGTGCGGGAGTCCGGGCTCCCCAACCGCACCGACGCCATGTTCACCTCCATCGAGGGCGAGTGGGACGAGGTCATGGACGTCGTCAAGCGCGCCGTGGCCGCCGTCGAGGCCCGCGCCGGTCGCGTCTCGCTGGTGCTGAAGGCCGACATCCGGCCCGGTGTCACCGACGGTCTGACCTCCAAGGTCGAGACCGTGGAGCGTCACCTCGCCTCCTGACGCACCGTCCGCGCGGGACGCCCCGCGTCCCCCCGCGTTCACCCGAAAAGCCCCCGGCGCCACACGGCCGGGGGCTCTTCCGGTCCCGGACTGAAAACCGCTCACTCGGACCTGCCAAGTCGACACACCGTTAGCTGTCCCCTTCTGTGGGGATATCAACCCGTTCGACAGTGGGAGGCACGGTGCGGTCGGAGGGCTACGACTACGACACCTACAGCCGGCTCGCGGGTCCGCTCACGGAGCCGGATCCGACGGGATACCGGGTGCGGTACAAGAGCCTGCTCTCGACGGAGAAGCACCGAATAAGAGCCGTCCTGCTGATGACGCTCGCCCCGGTGCTCACGGGCATCCTGCTGCTGTACCTGGTCTGGCCCTCGCACTGGACCGAGCGGGAGAACGGGGAGCGCTGGCTGGTCGTGGCCGACACCGTGATGCTGGTGTCGATCGCCCTGATCGAGCTGTTCATGCTGGTCAACGTGGTCTCCATCGCGCACGCCACGCTCGTCGCGCGGGACCCCGTCCCGGTGACGGCCGAGCCCGGCACCCGGGTCGCCTTCCTGACCACGTACGTCCCCGGCAAGGAACCGCTCTCCATGGTCCGCGCCACCCTCAAGGGCGCCGTGCGGCTGCAGCACACCGGTCCGCTGGACGTCTGGCTGCTCGACGAGGGCGACGACCCCGGGGCCCGGATGCTCTGCGCCGAACTGGGCGTCCACCACTTCACCCGGCGCGGGGTCCCCGAGTGGAACCGCGACAAGGGCGTCCACAAGGCGAAGACGAAGCACGGCAACTACAACGCCTGGATCGCCCTGCACGGCGGCGACTACGACTTCTTCGCCTCCGTCGACACCGACCACGTGCCGATGCCCAACTTCCTGGAGCGGATGATGGGCTACTTCCGCGACCCGGACGTCGCCTTCGTCGTCGGGCCGCAGGTCTACGGGAACTACGACTCGGCCGTCACCAAGGCCGCCGAGTCCCAGCAGTTCCTCTTCCACGCCCTGATCCAGCGCGCGGGCAACTTCTACGGCGCCCCGATGTTCGTCGGCACCAACAACGTCGTCCGCATCGCCGCGCTGCGGCAGGTCGGCGGCCTGTACGACTCGATCACCGAGGACATGGCCACCGGCTTCGAGATCCACCGCCGCCGCAACCCGCGCACCGGGCACTACTGGCGTTCCGTCTACACCCCCGACGTGCTCGCCGTGGGCGAGGGGCCCGCCTCCTGGACGGACTTCTTCACCCAGCAGCTGCGCTGGTCCCGGGGAACGTACGAGACGCTGTTCAAGCAGTACGGCAAGGCGCTGTTCCGGGTGCCCCCCGGCCGGCTCCTCAGCTACACGCTGATGCTCGTCTACTACCCGATGACCGCCGTCAACTGGCTGCTCGGCGTGGGCAGCTGTGTGCTGTTCCTCTGGTTCGGGGCGTCCGGCACCCAGGTCGCCGCCTCCATCTGGCTGATGCTCTACAGCGACGCCGCCGCCCTCCAGATCGGGCTCTACCTCTGGAACCGCCGGCACAACGTCTCCCCGCACGAGCCCGAGGGCTCCGGCGGGCTCGCCGGGATGGCCATGTCCGCGCTCTCCGCCCCGATCTACCTGAAGTCGCTGGGCTCGGCCGTGCTGCGCACCGACGGCCGGTTCGTCGTCACGCCCAAGGGCGGCCAGGCCTCCCCGGACCGGCTGCTCACCTTCCGTATCCATCTCTCCTGGGCGGTGGTCCTGCTGTCCTCGCTCGCCGCGTCCGTCTACCTGGACCACACCCATGTCGCGATGCGGACCTGGGCGACGCTCGGCCTGGCGATATCCCTCTCGCCGGTCGTCGTGTGGGCCTGGACCGTCCGGCAGGACAAGCGTGCCGAGGCCGCACGCGCCGTCCCCGTCCTGGCGCCCGCGCCGCCCGAACCGGCGTACGTCACCACCACCGCCCCCGCCCCGTCGGCGACCACCACGGCGACGGCGGGCACCACCGCCACCACCACCGCAGGAGGGAACTGATCCATGGGCTACCGGCCGTCGAAGAAGATGAGGAAGACGCTCCTGGGCGGCGGCGCGGTGGTGCTGCTCGCCGGGCTGAACGCTCCCGCGGCCCTGTCCTTCGCCGAGGACAGGTACCACGCGTACAAGATCGACCAGCCGGCGTACAAGGCGGAGTACGGCTCCTGGGAGCGGGTGAACATCCCGAAGGAGTACCGCACGAACGCGATCCACGCGGCGCTCCTGCACACCGGGAAGGTGCTGATCGTCGCGGGCTCCGGCAACGACGAGAAGAACTTCGACGCGGGCACCTTCGACACCGTGCTGTGGGACCCGGCCGAGAACACCTTCCAGAAGATCCCCACCCCGGAGGACTTCTTCTGCGGCGGCCACGCCCAGCTCCCCGACGGCCGGCTCCTCATCGCCGGCGGCACCGCCCGCTACGAGGTCCTGGACGACAAGGTGCAGCGGGCCGGCGGCGGGATGCGGGTCAAGAACGAGAACCCGGACAAGCCGCTGAAGCTGAAGAAGGGCACGGTCTTCCGCTCGCCCTCCGGCGTCGAGTACCGGGCCAAGTTCGACGTCACCGTCCCCAAGGCCAAGCGTGAGTTCGAGGTCGACTACTTCAAGAGCGGCCAGATGAAGCCGTGGAAGACGAAGGTGACCGCCGCCGAGCAGCGGGTGTTCGTCGAGGCGGTGGACGACGGCCCCGACGCGGTGGCGACGGACGCCGCCCAGTACGAGATCGTCGGGCTCAAGGGCAAGGAGGCCGACAACTCCTACGGCCTCGCCGAGAAGATCACCATGGACAAGCAGGACTTCCAGGGGATCCGCGCCGCCTACGAGTTCGACCCGACGGCGGAGAAGTACATCAAGGTCGACCCGATGAAGGAGGCCCGCTGGTATCCGACGCTCGTCGGCCTGGAGGACGGCAAGGTGCTCGCTGTCTCCGGTCTCGACGACGTCGGCGCGATCCTCCCGGGCGACAACGAGATCTACGACCCGAAGACCAAGAAGTGGGGCAAGGGCCCCTTCCACTACTTCCCGACCTACCCGGCGCTCTTCCTGACCAAGGGCGGCAAGCTCTTCTACCCGGGCGCCAACGCCGGTTACGGCCCGGCGGACAAGGGGCGCGAGCCGGGGATCTGGGACATCAAGAAGAACACCTTCACCAAGGTGCCCGGGCTGACCGACACCGACGAGCTGGAGACGGCGGCCTCACTGATGCTGCCGCCCGTGCAGGACCAGAAGGTGATGGTGCTCGGGGGCGGCGGCGTCGGCGAGTCCAAGAAGTCCACGGCCCGCACGGCGGTCATCGACCTCAAGAAGGCCAGCCCCGCCTTCGAGCCGGGCCCCGATCTGCCGCAGGGCACCCGCTACCTGAACAGCGTGATCATGCCCGACGACACCGTGTTCACCAGCGGCGGATCCGAGGACTACCGGGGCCGCGGGGCCAGCAACATCCTCAAGGCGCAGTCCTACGACCCGAAGACCAACAGCTTCAAGGAGGCGGCCGAGCCGACGGTGGGGCGCAACTACCACTCCGAGGCGCTGCTGCTGCCCGACGGGCGGGTGGCGACCTTCGGCTCCGACTCGCTCTACGGCGACAAGGACAACACCAAGCTCGGCAAGTTCGAGCAGCGCATGGAGGTCTACACCCCGCCCGCGCTGCACCGCGGCAAGGACAAGCGCCCGGTGATCGGGAAGGGCCCCGAGGACACCGAGCGCGGTGCGACGGTCACGTACGAGAGCGCCGACGCGGACCGGATCGCCACCGCCCGGCTGATGCGGCCGAGCTCCGTCACCCACACCACGGATGTGGAGCAGCGCTCCATCGAGCTGGGTCTGAAGAAGGCCGGCGGCAAGCTGAGCGTGACCGTGCCGGACGACCCCACGCTGGTGCCGCCCGGCTGGTACATGCTCTTCGTCACGGACACCGACGGCATCCCCTCCGAGGCGAAGTGGGTCAAGGTCGCCTGAGGGCGGGGAAGGCGTGCCGGTGTCTCAGGAGGCGGCGCGCCTGGCCAGGCCGAGCGCGTACTCCGGCCACCAGTCGCCGGCCTGCGGGCCGCCCCGGCAGGTGCCGTCGGATTCGCCCGGCCGCTTGATCCACAGATAGGCGTCGAGCCGGTCGTCGCCGGTGTCGGTGGTCGGGGGCGTGCCGAGTCCCCGGCCCGGCGGATTGCACCAGGCCTCCTCACGGCCCCCGGACAGGGGGCCGTTGCCGTTGCGGCTGGTGTCGATCACGAAGTGCGCGCCGCCCACCGCGTCGGAGAGCCGGCCGGCGTACGTCTTCACGCTCGCGTTCGACTGGAAGTTGGAGACGTTCAGCGAGAAGCCGTCGGCCCGGTCGATGCCGGCCTGCCGCAGCGGCTGCGCCATCTTGGACGGCTCGTCGATCCAGTCCGGGTTGCCCGCGTCCAGGTAGACCTTGGTGTTCGGCCGGGCCTTGAGCGTGTCCACCGCCTCGGAGAGGAGCTGGTAGCGCTCGGCGTGGTGCTCGGGCGGGGTGCAGCCGTCCGTGATGTGGGGGAGGGCGTCCGGTTCCAGGATCACGGTCGCGGGCGCGTCCCCGATGGCGTCGGCGAACTCCCCGATCCAGGACCGGTAGGCGTCCGCGTCCTTCGCGCCGCCCGCGGAGTAGAGCCCGCAGTCGCGGTGCGGGATGTTGTACGCCACGAGCAGGATGGTCTTCTTCGTGCGGGCGGCGGACTTCGCGGCGGCCCGGATCCCCGGGGCCGGGTCGTCCCACGCGGGCCAGTCGGCCACCGGCCGGCCGGAGATCCGCCGGAGCATCTTCGCTTCCGCGTCGCGCCCCTGCTTCTCCCAGGTGCGCACCTGGCGGGCCGCGTCGCTGTTCGGGTCGACCCAGTAGGGGGAGGCCGCGCTCGGGGCGGGTTCTCCCCGGACGAGTTCGTCCGTCTCCTCGGCGGTCCGGGTGACGCGTGGCTCCGGCGTCGAACAGCCCACGGTGAGGGCGGTGGCCAGCGTGAGGGCGGCCAGGACGGGGACGGTACGGGGGAGAGCGCGGGGGACGATTCTGCGGCCGGACATCCAGACCCCTCGGACGGCGGTGGCTCACGGACACGGGAAACGTGAGCAATCGTGACATAACGGTTACGGGGAGTGGTGATGCGACACCGTCCGTGACGCGTTCGTACGCCGGATGCCCGCGGGCGCGCCCTCACTCCGAGGCGGTCAGCGCGATCCCCAGCGGTGTGCGCTCGTACAGCACCTGGTGCCCGTAGCGCCGTGAGGTCAGCAGCCCCGCCCCGCGCAGCACGGACAGATGGGCCGACACGGACGAGGCGGCCAGGCCCAGCCGGTGCGCCAGGGCGCTCGTGCCGGCCGGTTCGTCCAGTGCGCACAGCACGTCGGCCCGGACCCGGCCCAGCAGCCGGGCGAGCGTCTCCGGCGTCCGCTCCCCGGCCTCGCTCCACAGCCCGCCGATGCCGCGCGCCGGGTAGATCAGCCCGGGCTGCCACGGCTCCAGGTGGCCGCCCACCACCTCGGGCCAGACGAAGACGCTCGGTATCAGCACCAGGCCCTGGCCGCCCAGCACCTGCTCGTGGTCGCCCCGCGTCCCCTTCACGGTCAGCGTCGAACCGTTCCAGCTCAGCTGGGTGCTCACCTCGCCCAGGAGCCCGCCCAGACCGCTGTCCGCCAGCCGCCGGGAGTGGTAGGCGATGTCCGCCTCCAGCAGGGCCCGCAGCCGGGGCCAGTACGGCTCGATCAGCGCCTGCCAGGCCCGCTCCAGCAGATCGGCGAGCTCGTGCACGGCCCGTTCCGGATCGGCCAGGAGGCGTCGGCCCGTCGCGGAGTCCCGGGCGCCGGGCCGTTCCGCCAGCGCCAGGGCCATGTCCGCCCGCGCCACCTCGGGATCGACCGCCCGGACGCCCGCGATCTCCTCCTCGAAGGTGGCGAACGGGCCGATCGGCGGCGGGCAGATGAAGTCCGGGTTGTGGCCGCCGTCCGGCATCAGCAGCCAGAGCGGTTCGAGGTCGAGGGAGTCGGCCGCCGCACGGATGCGCCGGAGCCAGGGCAGGTGGTAGCCGTGCCGGTGGCGACGGGCCAGGGTGCGGACGGCCTCCTGGGTCTCGACCAGCGGCGAGAGCGCGAACCGGCAGCGCAGCAGATCGCTCCCGTCGAAGTGCAGCTGGAAGGGCACGCCTTCTCCTCGCCTCGTCCTCGCCCCGTCCTCGCTTCGGGGACCCGGAACATTCGTCCTGGTCCGAAAGTCTACGGATCGGCCGCGTCCGGCCCCAGGCTCTCCCCATGTCCCAGGCTGCTTCCACCACCCTGCCGGGCGGCTACCGCGCGGTGTTCGCCGTGCCCGAGTTCCGGGCCGTCTTCGCCGCGCATCTGCTCTCGCTGCTCGGCGTCGTCGTCAGTGAGCTCGCGCTCACGGTGCTCGTCTACGACCTCACCGGCTCCCCGCTGCTCAGCGCCCTGACCTTCGCGCTCGGCCTGCTCCCGTACATGATCGGCGGGACGCTGTTCGCGGGCGTCGCCGACCGCTACCCGGCCCGTCGCGTCCTGGTCGTCTGCGACCTGCTCTGCGCCGCCTGCGTCGCCGTGATGCTGGTGCCCGCCACCCCGGTCGCCGGGCTCCTCGCCCTGCGCTGTCTGGTCGCCGCGATCGCGCCCGTCTTCACCGGGACGCGGATGGCGGCGCTCACCGACATCCTCGGCGAGGGCGATCTCTATGTGCTGGGCCGTTCGCTGCTGCGGATCGTCTCGCAGAGCGCGATGCTCATCGGGTTCGGCGCCGGAGGGGTGCTGCTCACCGTGCTGTCCCCGCGCGGCGCGATCACCGTCACCGTGGTGACCTTCCTCTGCTCGGCCGCCCTGCTCCGCTTCGGCACCCGCGACCGCCCCGCCCGCGCCGCCACCGGCGACGGCGGCGGGACCCTCCTCAAGGAGTCGCTCGCCGGGGCCCGCCTGGTGCTGGGCGACCGCCGGATCCGGGCGCTGATGCTGCTGTTCTGGCTGCCCTCGATGTTCGTGGTGGCCCCGGAGGCGCTCGCCGCCCCGTACGCCGACGCGATCGGGGCCTCGCCCGCCGCGCTCGGGCTGCTGCTCTGCGCGATGGCCGTCGGGCACATCGGGGCCGAGCTGTTCGTGGGGTCCGCGCTCAGCCCCCGTAACCGCTCCCGGATCGTGCTGCCGGTCGTCGCCGTCGGGCTGCTCCCGCTCCTCGTGTACGCGGTCGAACCCGGGCTGCCGCTCGCCCTGGCGGCCCTCGCCCTGGCCGGTGCGGGCGCCGCGTACGTCATCGGGCTCGACCAGTGGTTCGTCGACGCCGTGCCCCAGGAGCTGCGCGGCCGGGCCATGACGCTGCTCACCGCCGGGCTGATGACCATCCAGGGCCTCGGGATGGCGCTGGCGGGGCTCGCGGCCGAGTTCTTCCCGGTCCACCAGGTGGTCACCGGATCCGGAATCATCGGCACCGTCTGCTCGCTCCTGCTCGTGGCCGAGGTCCGCAGGACAGCCCCCGGACGGATGTCCGATACCGAAGGACGAGACGGGGCTGACCGGCATATGACCAGTCGGTAGGGTCGATGCCGTGCCGAAGCCGCTGAGCCTTCCCTTCGATCCCATCGCCCGCGCCGACGAGCTCTGGCAGCAGCGCTGGGGACCCGTGCCCTCGATGGGGGCGATCACCTCGATCATGCGGGCCCAGCAGATCCTGCTCGCCGAGGTCGACGCCGTCGTCAAGCCGTACGGGCTGACCTTCGCCCGGTACGAGGCGCTGGTGCTGCTCACCTTCTCCAAGGCCGGTGAGCTGCCGATGTCCAAGATCGGGGAGCGGCTGATGGTGCATCCGACCTCGGTCACCAACACCGTGGACCGGCTGGTCAAGTCCGGTCTGGTCGGCAAGCGGCCCAACCCGAACGACGGCCGCGGAACGCTCGCGTCCATCACCGACAAGGGTCGCGAGGTCGTCGAGGCGGCCACCCGGGACCTGGTCGCGGTCGACTTCGGGCTCGGGGTGTACGACTCCGAGGAGTGCGCCGAGATCTTCGCCATGCTGCGGCCGCTGCGGGTGGCGGCCCAGGACTTCGACGAGGGGTGAGCACGCGCCGGGGGGTGCGCGAAGATCGCCCCGGTCGTCCCGTTACGCTCGTGTCCATGAAACAGAACGTGCTCACCCGCTACCGGGTGATGGCTTACGTCACCGCGGTCTGGCTGCTCGTCTTCACCGCGGCGATCATTGCGAAGTACGGCTTCGAGACCGGCGACACCATGCTGATCTCCCAGGTCCACGGCGTGCTGTTCATCGTCTACGTCGTCTTCGCGTTCGATCTCGGCTCCAAGGCGAAGTGGCCCTTCGGCAAGCTCCTGTGGGTGCTGGCCGCCGGTTGCATCCCCTTCGCCTCGTTCTTCGTCGAGCCGAAGGTCAGCCGCGAGGCCCAGGCGCTGGTCACCAAGCCCGCCCAGGCGCCCGTCCAGGCCTGACCCGACCGCCCCGCGCGAAAAGCGCCGGGCGGTTTGCCATCGACATTTACTAGGACGTCCTAGTAAATTCGAGGTATGGACGCTGACGCGATCGAGGAAGGCCGCCTCCGCTGGCAGGCCCGTTACGACAAGGCCCGCAAGCGTGACGCGGACTTCACCACGCTCTCCGGGGACCCGGTGGAGCCCGCGTACGGGCCACGCCCCGGCGACACGTACGAGGGATTCGAGCGGATCGGCTGGCCCGGGGAGTATCCCTTCACCCGTGGACTGCACCCCACCGGCTACCGGGGCCGCACGTGGACGATCCGCCAGTTCGCCGGCTTCGGCAACGCCCAGCAGACCAACGAGCGCTACAAGATGATCCTCGCGGCGGGCGGCGGCGGACTCAGCGTCGCCTTCGACATGCCGACGCTGATGGGCCGCGACTCCGACGACCCGCGCGCGCTCGGCGAGGTCGGCCACTGCGGCGTCGCCATCGACTCCGCCGCCGACATGGAGATCCTCTTCGGGGACATCCCCCTCGGCGACGTCACCACCTCCATGACGATCAGCGGCCCGGCCGTGCCCGTCTTCTGCATGTACCTGGTCGCCGCCGAGCGCCAGGGCGTCGACCCGGGCGTGCTCAACGGCACGCTCCAGACCGACATCTTCAAGGAGTACATCGCGCAGAAGGAGTGGCTCTTCCAGCCCGAGCCCCACCTGCGCCTCATCGGCGACCTGATGGAGCACTGCGCCCGCGACATCCCCGCCTACAAGCCGCTCTCCGTCTCCGGCTACCACATCCGCGAGGCCGGGGCGACGGCCGCGCAGGAGCTGGCGTACACCCTCGCGGACGGCTTCGGCTATGTGGAGCTCGGCCTCTCGCGCGGCCTGGACGTCGACGCCTTCGCCTCCGGGCTCTCCTTCTTCTTCGACGCGCACCTGGACTTCTTCGAGGAGATCGCCAAGTTCCGCGCCGCCCGCCGCATCTGGGCCCGCTGGATGAAGGAGACGTACGGCGCCAAGACCGACAAGGCGCAGTGGCTCCGCTTCCACACCCAGACCGCCGGGGTCTCGCTCACCGCGCAGCAGCCGTACAACAACGTCGTACGGACGGCCGTCGAGGCGCTCTCCGCCGTCCTCGGCGGGACGAACTCGCTGCACACCAACGCCCTCGACGAGACCCTCGCGCTCCCCTCCGAGCAGGCCGCCGAGATCGCCCTGCGCACCCAGCAGGTGCTGATGGAGGAGACAGGCGTCGCCAATGTGGCCGACCCGCTGGGCGGCTCCTGGTACGTCGAGCAGCTCACCGACCGGATCGAGGCCGAGGCCGAGAAGATCTTCGACCAGATCAGGGAGCGCGGCACCCGGGCCCACCCCGACGGGAAGCACCCCATCGGGCCGATCACCTCCGGCATCCTGCGCGGCATCGAGGACGGCTGGTTCACCGGCGAGATCGCCGAGTCCGCGTTCCAGTACCAGCGGTCCCTGGAGAAGGGCGACAAGCGGGTCGTCGGCGTCAACGTCCACCACGGCTCGGTCACCGGCGACCTGGAGATCCTCCGGGTCAGCCACGAGGTCGAGCGCGACCAGGTCAGCCAGCTCGCCGACCGCAAGGCCGCCCGCGACGACGCCAAGGTGACCGCCGCCCTGGACGCGATGCTCGCCTCCGCCCGCGACGGCTCCAACATGATCGCGCCGATGCTGGACGCGGTACGGGCCGAGGCCACGCTCGGCGAGATCTGCGGGGTGCTGCGCGAGGAGTGGGGCACCTACACGGAGCCGCCGGGCTTCTGATCCCGGGCAGGTGAACGGGAGGGCCCGCCGCTCGGCGGGCCCTCCCCGAACGTCAGCGTGAACAGCGCCCCGCCGCCCGGCGCCGCCCCCGCCGTCAGCTCCGCACCGTGCGCGCGGGCGATCTGCCGGGCCATCGCCAGGCCGAGCCCCGAGCCGGGCAGGGCGCGCGCCGCCTCGGCGCGGTAGAAGCGGTCGAAGACGTACGGGAGGTCCTCGGCCGGGATCCCCGGCCCGTGGTCCCGGACCGTCACGTCGAGACCGTCCCCATAGGCGTTCAGCGCCACCTCCACCGGAGTGCCCGGCGGGCTGAACTTGGCCGCGTTGTCCAGCAGGTTCGTCAGCAGCCGGGCCAGCCGCGCCGGAACACCGGGCCGGACCGCCCCCGCCGCGCCCGCCCCCGCCTCCAGCAGAAAACGGGTCTCCGGCCAGTGCGTCCGGGCCATGGCCACCGTCCGCTCCGCCACCTCCGCGATCCGCACCTCCTCCAGCAGCGGCAGCGGCTCCTCGTCCCGGGCCAGCTCGATCAGGTCGTTCACCAGCCCGGTCACCTCCCGGATCCCGCGCCCCAGCGCCCCCGACGCCCGCTCGCGCTGCGCGGGCGTCAGCCGGTCCCCGCGGGCCAGCAGCTCCGCGTTGGTGCGCAGCGCGGTCAGCGGGGTCCGCAGCTCGTGCGAGGCGTCCGCGACCAGCCGGCGCTGCGAGCTCACCGACTGCTCCAGCTCCCCGAGCATCGTGTTGAAGCTGGCCGCCAGCCGCGTCACCTCGTCCTGCCGCCCCGGTGGACCCGGCGGCAGCTCGATCCGGTGGCGTGGATCCCGGGTCGCCGCGATCCGCTCGGCGGTCGAGGTCAGCCGGGCCACCGGGGCCAGGCCCGTGCGCGAGACGGCGTACCCGAGCAGCCCCGCCAGCAGGACGCCCGCCCCGCCGACCGCCGCGAGCAGCACGGCCGCCTGCCGCACGCCCTTCTCCACCGGGTCCGCGCGCAACGCCACCTGGAGCGCCCGCCCGTCCCCGAACCGGGTCGTCAGCATCCGCAGCGGCTGCCCGAAGCGGGTGACGTTGCTGTAGTACGGGGCCCGCGTCCCCGCCGCCACCTCGCGTACGGGGGCGGCGACGGGCAGCAGATAGGCGGCCTCCGGGTCCGCCGCCGGGTCGGCGGGCACGATCTGGGCGCAGGCGGGCGCGGAGAGGAAGCGGCACTCGCCGGCCACGATCTGCGGGCCCTCGCCCCGGTTCTCCTGGATCACCCGGGTCGCCGACTGGGTGAGGGAGAGGTCCAGTTGGTGCAGCAGCTCGTAGCGGATGACGAAGAACGCCGCCGCGCACACCCCGACCGCGACCAGCGCCACCGCCGCCGAGGCCGCCAGCGCGAGCCGGGTCCGCAGCGGCCGCCTGCGCCGCCACCGGGCGCCCAGCCTCCGCACCCCGCTCACGCCACGTCCAGCCGGTAGCCGAGCCCGTGCACGGTGTGGACGAGCCTCGGCTCGCCGCCCGCCTCCAGTTTCCGCCGCAGATAACCCACGTACACCGCCAGCGAGTTGGAGTCGGGCCCGAAGTCCTCGCCCCAGACCCGCTCCAGGATCACCTCGCGCGGCAGCACCTGACCGGGGTGGCGCAGCAGCAGCTCCAGCAGGGCGGCCTCGGTGCGGGAGAACTCCACCGGGCGGCCGCCGCGCCGCCCGGTCCGCGTCACCGGATCCAGCGTCAGATCCGCGAAGGCGAGATCCCCGCCCGGCGTCGGCGGTGCGGCCCGCCGCAGCAACGCCCGTACGCGTGCCACCAGTTCGTCCAGTGCGAACGGCTTCACCAGATAGTCGTCGGCCCCCGCCTCCAGACCGTCCACCCGCTCGCTCACCGACGACAGCGCGGTCAGCACCAGCACCGGCGTCCGGTCCTCCATCGCCCGCAGCCTCCGGCAGACCGCGAGCCCGTCCAGCACCGGCATCATCACGTCCAGGACCAGCGCGTCCGGCTCCCAGGCTGCCACCGCCGACAGCGCGGCCAGACCGTCGCCGACGCCCCGGACCTCGTACCCCTCGACGCTCAGCCCGTCCTCGACGGCGGCCCGCACATCCGGATCGTCCTCGGCCACCAGAATCCTGTTCATAGCCTGAAGACTGCCAAACCGGACTCTTAGAACCCTCTTAAGCCGCTTCCCGAGAGTGGCGGCCATGCGCACACCACTCTCCGTCGTGATCGGTGCGGGCGGCACCGGCGGCCATATCTACCCCGGTCTCGCCCTCGCCGAGGCCCTGCGCCGCGCCGACCCGGACGCGGTCATCTCCTTCATCGGCACCGAACGCGGACTGGAGACGACCCTGATCCCGGCGGCCGGCTACCGGCTGCACACCGTCGACATGATCCCCTTCGACCCCGCGCTCGGCGCGAAGCGTTTCCTGCTCCCGGCCGCGCTGCTCCGCTCCGGCGCCCAGGCCCGCTCGGTCCTGCGTACGCAGCGGGCCCAGATCGTCGTCGGCATGGGCGGCTACCCGAGCGCCCCGGCGATCGTCGGCGCGCGCATGGCCGGACTGCCCAGCGTGATCCACGAGTCCAACGCCGTTCCCGGCCGGGCCAACCAGTTCGCCGCCCGGCTCACCGGCAACCTCACCGTCGCCTTCGACGGCAGCCGCGCCCATCTGTCGGGCGGCGAGCGGGCGCAGACCGTCGGCATGCCGATCGCCGCGTCCCTGGCCGCCCTGGACCGGCCCGCCCTGCGCGCGGAGGCCCGCCGCGCCTTCGGGATACCCGACGGGGCGCGGGTCGTCCTCTTCAACGGCGGCAGCCTCGGCGCGGCCCGCCTCACCGCCGCCGCCGTGGGCCTCGCCGCCCGCTGGCGGGGGCGCGGGGACGTCCACCTCCTGGTCAAGACGGGCCCGGCCGCGCTCGCGGAGACCCGGCGGAAGCTCATCGAGGAGGGCGTGGGGCCCGTCGCCCAGGCGGTGCCCTACCTCGACCGGATGGACCTCGCCTACGCGGTCGCCGACCTGGTGGTCTGCCGGGCGGGCTCGGCCACGATCGCGGAACTCGCCACGACCGGGGTGCCCGCCGTCCTCGTGCCGTACCCGCACGCCCCCGGCGACCACCAGACCCACAACGCCCGGGTCCTCTCCGACGCCGGCGCCGCCCACCTCGTCCCCGACGCCGAGACCACCGCCGACCGCCTCGCCGAACTGATCGACCCGCTGCTGGCCGACCCGGCCCGGCTCGCCGTGATGGGGCGCGCCGCCGACCCGGGCAACCACGCCCGCGCCGCCGACCTGCTGGCCGAGACGGTCATCCGCCTCGCCGGACAACCCACCGACACCAGGGAGTTCACCCCATGACCGACACCACCGCCATCGACACCACCGCCGTCGACTGGACCGGCCGCACCGTCCTCGTCACCGGGGCCGAGGGCTTCATCGGCTCCACCCTCGTCGACCTGCTCGTCGAACGCGGCGCCCGCGTCCGGGCGTTCGTCCACTACAAGCCGTACGCCGACAAGGGCCACCTCGCCCGCTACCTCGACGACCCGCACGGCCCCGTCGAGATGATCGCCGGGGACGTCGGCGACGCGGGCCGGGTGATGGACGCGGTCGAGGGCTGCGACACGGTCTTCCACCTCGCCGCCCTCATCGGCATCCCCTACAGCTACGACTCCCCGGGCGCGTACGTCCGTACGAACGTCGTCGGCACCGAGAACATCGCCGAGGCCTGCCGCCGCCACTCCGTCCGCCGGCTGCTGCACACCTCCACCAGCGAGGTCTACGGGTCCGCGTTGACCGCCCCGATCGGCGAGGACCACCCGCTCCAGCCGCAGTCGCCGTACTCCGCCTCGAAGATCGGCGCGGACATGATGGCGCTGTCCCACTGGCACGCCTTCGAGCTGCCGGTGACGGTGGTGCGGCCGTTCAACACCTACGGGCCCCGCCAGTCGGCCCGTGCCGTGATCCCCACGATCCTGGCCCAACTGCACTCCGGGGCCCGGGAGATCCGGCTCGGCTCGCTGACCCCGACCCGCGACTTCACGTACGTCACCGACACCGCGGCCGGGTTCCTGGCACTGGCCGGCTGCGACCGCGCCCTGGGGGAGAGCGTCAACCTCGGCACCGGCCGGGAGATCTCGGTCGGGGACCTCGCGAAGGCGCTCATCACCGCCTCCGGCCGGGACGCCGAGATCGTCGTGGACCCGGCGCGGCTGCGGCCCTCCGGCAGCGAGGTGCACCGGCTGCTCTCGGACAACACCCGGGCCCGCACCTGGGCGGGCTGGGAGCCCGAAGTCACCCTGGAGGAAGGCCTGGAGCGGACCTCGGCCTGGGTGGCGGACCACCTGCACCTCTTCGCACCGGGGCGCTACCAGGTCTGAGCGGTCCTTCAGCGCCGACTGCACCGTCCACGCCGACTACACCGTCTACGCCGCCTGGGCGCCGGCCAGCCCCAGCAGCAGCAGCGAGGTGAAGCCGCTCGCCCACGCGGCGTCCACCGGCTCCGCGCTCACGAGCGTGCGGTGCACCACCGCTCCGGCGATCACGTCGAAGATCAGGTCCGCGTTGCGGGCGGCCGTCGAGGCGTCGTCCTCGTACCGCAGCTCGCCGCGGGCCTGGGCGCGTTCCCGGCCCAGCAGCACCAGCCGTTTCTGCCGGTCCACGATGGCCGAGCGGATCCGGTGGCGCAGCGAGTCGTCGCGGGTGGACTCGGCTACCACCGCCATCAGCGCGGTCCGGGCCTCCGGCCGTTCCAGCAGGGTGGCGAACTGGAGCACGACGCCCTGCACATCGGCGGCCAGACTGCCCCGGTCCGGCAGTTCCAGCTCGTCGAAGAGGACGGCGACCGCGTCCACGACCAACTCGTTCTTGCCCGCCCAGCGCCGGTAGAGGGTCGTCTTGGCGACCCCGGCCCGGGTCGCGACATCGCCCATCGTCAGTTTCGACCAGCCGAGATCGACCAGGGACGCCCGCGTCGCTTCGAGGATCGCGGCGTCGGCCGCGGTGCTCCGCGGACGTCCTGTTCGGGTGGCTTTGGGGTCGCTGTCGCTCATGATGCGGCGACCATACCGGCCGGTAGGGAGAACCGTTGTGCCCCGGTGCCCGTGAGACAGATCACCGGGATCACCTGTCCCGGCGGGGCGATCGGCAGTTACGCTACGGGTCGTAGCGTAAGGAAGGCGGTCAGCCGCCCCCGTACGCCACGGAACGAACGAGCGACAGCCACCGGGGCTCTTCACCGAGCCCCAGGCGCCGGGTGGGGACCCGGGGCCGCACGGACCGGCCGGATGGGGATCCGGAAGGTCCACCCGGGTCTTTCAGGGGCCCACCAGTTCCGTCACCGTTCCACCGAGGTCCTCCGGGCCTCGCCGGGCCTTCAGGGGTCCGGTCGGTTCCGCCCCGGTTTCCGTCGGCCCCCGCACGCCGGTGGGGGCCTCGGACCGGTCCGGATCTCGCACTCGCTTTTCGGAACAGTGCGCTCAGGGGGGAGGATGTACGTATGCAGCCTAGGAACATGTCCATGAGCGGCGTTGTCGACCTCGCCGCCGTCAAGGCGGCCGGTGAGGCCAAGGCCAAGGCCGAGCAGGCCCGTGCGGAGGCCTCCCGTACCGGGGGCGCCGGCGCCGTCGCGCCCACCGCCCTGGTGATCGACGTCGATGAAGCCGGTTTCGAGCGCGATGTCCTCCAGCGCTCCGCCGAGGTCCCCGTCGTCATCGACTTCTGGGCCGAGTGGTGCGAGCCGTGCAAGCAGCTGGGCCCTCTGCTGGAGCGCCTGGCCGTCGAGTACAACGGCCGCTTCCTGCTGGCCAAGGTCGAT
This sequence comes from Streptomyces sp. NPDC091289, assembly GCF_044757365.1. Classification (NCBI taxonomy): domain Bacteria; kingdom Bacillati; phylum Actinomycetota; class Actinomycetes; order Kitasatosporales; family Streptomycetaceae; genus Streptomyces; species Streptomyces sp. NPDC091289. Next base: position 16,973 of record NZ_JBIVUT010000020.1, on the reverse strand, counting down.
GTCGACGCCAACCAGATGCTGATGCAGCAGTTCGGCATCCAGGGCATTCCGGCCGTTTTCGCCGTCGTCGCCGGGCAGGCCCTCCCGCTCTTCCAGGGCGCGGCCCCCGAGGCCCAGATCCGCGAGACGCTGGACCAGCTGATCCAGGTCGGCGAGGAGCGCTTCGGGCTGACCGGGATCGTCGTCGACCCCGACGCCGCCCCGGCGGACGCGGTCCCGGCCGAGGTGCCGGCCGGCCCGTACGACGCCATGCTGGAGGCCGCCGCTTCGGCACTCGACGCCAATGACTTCGGCGGCGCGGTCCAGGCGTACAAGAACGTCCTCGCGGACGACCCGGGCAACCCGGAGGCCAAGCTCGGCCTGGCCCAGGCGGAGCTGCTCGGCCGGGTGCAGAACCTGGACCCGCAGGCGGTCCGCAAGGAAGCCGCGGACAGCCCGGGCGATGTGAACGCCCAGCTCGCCGCCGCCGATCTGGACCTGGTCGGCGGCCATGTCGAGGACGCCTTCGGCCGGCTCGTCGAGGCGGTCCGCCGCACCGCGGGCGACGACCGCGACGCCGCCCGGCTGCGGCTGCTCGAGCTGTTCGAGGTGATCGGCCCGGAGGACCCCAGGGTCACCGCCGCGCGCACCTCGCTGGCCCGCGTCCTGTTCTGACACCGGCCCGCCGTCCGCTCCGGACGAGCCCGATTGTTCCGATGTGACAAGACGGCCGCACTGCCTCCCGGGCGGCGCGGCCGTTTTGCCGTTCTGACGCCAAAGAGTGGAGCGAGAAGCCCTCGCTTTACCAAATCTTGACAAAGATGCGAGCTGTTACTCGCAGTAAGGCGGGCTGGTGATTCTGTCCCGTTTCCGTGAAGTTTCCCGCCATTCCGATGTCCCTTTCGTGCCACCCTGCGTCGCCGCGTGATGCCGCCCTGTCGTGCTGTGGTTATCGGGCCGTTACTAGCCAGTAACGATCCCCCTTGTGTCGCGGGCGTGAATGCACCACGATCGGCCACGCTCGGTCCAATACCTCCAGCCCGGCCTCCAGCCGGTGCCTGAGGGACTGTTGGGTCCCCACCGAGTGGTCGGCGGCAGTGGCGCCGACCGCGGACAGGGGGGTTCCCGCTCACGGGCGGGGCCTGTCCGGCCGGCCGTGCGGAAAGCGCGGCCAGTGGTTGTCGCTCGGGGGTGAACGCCGGTGGATCGGATGCGGGACACGTCTCCGATACGGGCGCTCTCCTTCCCGAGGACGTAGCACTTCTCCCATCCCAGGACGGGCACGATGCCCGGCCGGAGATGTACGTCCGAGAAGAAGGAGCAAGTATGAGTTCCCAGGTTCGCGGTGGGACGAGATGGAAGCGGTTCGCTCTGGTCATGGTGCCGAGCGTCGTCGCCACGGCGGCGGTGGGCGTCGGCCTCGCACAGGGCGCGCTGGCGGCGTCGTTCAGTGTGTCCGGGCAGAGCTTCAAGGTCAGCACCGACAAGCTGGACGGCCACGACTTCGTCCAGTACGGCAGTGTCGCGAGCGGTAAGGACCTCGAAGGCAAGGACGCGCACCACGCGGTCGCGGTGTCGGGCTTCAGCAGCGCCACGATCACCAACATGTGCCAGTCGGTGGTCACGCCGAAGGTCCCCTTCATCGGCAAGAGCGTCAGTCTTCAGCTGAGGGCGGGTACCAACCCGGATAAGCCGGTCAAGGCCACCAACCTCTACCTGGACGTCGCACAGCTGGACGCCGACGCCGACTTCGAGAACATCGACATCGGTGTCGCGGCCGGTTCGCTGAAGAAGAAGGACAGGCCGAACGGGATAGGCATCCAGCCTGGTACCCAGGCCAACGAGGCGGGCTTCGCACAGCGGGCCGACCGGGCCATTCTGACCAACGTGGAGCAGACGGCGTGGGCGACCACCGCCGGCACCTTCAAGCTCAGTGACCTGAAGCTGAGGCTGCACACGGGCGTCAAGGAGTGCTTCTAGCACTCCGGCCAGGGTGGCCGGAACGTCCCCTCAGGGCTTTCCGGCCACCCACCCTCCCCTTCTCACGGCAGTACCGGTTCCAGGGAGCTGTTTTCCATGAGCCCCGAGTCCACAGGGCAGAACGAGCACTACATCCGCGTCCTTCGGCGACGCTTCCGCGCCTGGCGGGGTAACCGTCCGTTCTGGGCCGGACTGTTCACCATGGCCGGTGGCGTTCCCATCGCCTACTTCCCGTACGCCACCATGTCGCTCGGCAATATGACGCTGGCGATGTCCACCACGGCCGGCGCCGGATCCCTGATCATCGGGGTCCTGCTGATCACGCTCGGCCTGACGATGTGGTACCACAGCATCGTGCGGGTCTTCGCCGGTGTCGCCGCCATCCTGCTCGCGCTGATCTCCATACCCGTCGCCAACATCGGCGGCTTCGTCGTCGGATTCCTCCTCGCCCTCGTCGGCGGAGCCCTGTCCATTTCCTGGGCCCCGGGCGATCCGAAGGGCGCCGAGGAGGCCCCGGTCGCCGAGCACGCGGACGAGGAGCCGTCCGAGGACGAGGTCTACGCCGCGGCCGTGCCCCAGCAGCAGGGCGCCGGGTCAGGCCCGGCAGCCGATGCCGACGCCGACGCCGGGAGGCATCGTGCGGGGTGACGACGGACAGCAGATGAACGCCTACCCCGGCGACGATCTCCGCGAGCGCAAGGGCCCCCGTCACGCGGCCCCCAGGAAGTCGCTGCTGACCAAGCTCCACCTGCCCAGCGGCAAGAAGGCGCTGGCGCTCGCGGCGATGCCGACGGCGGTCTTCGTGGGCATGGGGCTGACGCCCAAGCTGGCCATGGCCGACGACGGCGACATACCGTTCGCGCCGGGACCGTGCGTCACCCGGTCCGACGAGCCGAGCGAGTCCGAGTCGCCCGAGGCGACCCCGTCCCCGTCGGCCACGGCGAAGGACGAGAAGGACAAGGGCGAGGGCGGCGGCAAGGACGACGCCGCGACCCCGAAGCCCTCGGCGAGCGGTTCCGCCTCCGGCGCGGCCCAGGACCCGGCCGGTGCGAAGCCCGACGCCGAGGACAAGTCGGCGCGGTCCGCCGGGGAGAAGCCCGCCGAGGAGCCCTCCGCGACCCCGACGCCCACGAAGTCGAAGAACCCGCTCGACCCGCTGGGCCTCGGCGACGCGCTGAAGGACCTCTTCGACGGGCCTGACAAGGGCAAGGACGAGGACAAGGGCGAGGACAAGGCCGAGAAGCCGGCGAGCCCGTCCCCGAGCCCCACGACCGAGGCCCCCAAGCCGTCCGCCCCCCCGAAGGACTCGGCGAAGGACCCGGCGAAGGACCCGGCCGGGAGCGCGGCGGACAAGGCGAAGGAGACGTCCGACAAGACGGCCGACGCCATCCGCGAGGCGGCCGAGAAGGCCGGCAAGAGCGTCGAGGAGCTCGACGAGGACGTCAAGGGACTCGACCCCAAGAAGGACGAGGACATCCCGGACGGCGCCAAGCCGCGCTTCCCGTGCCCCGAGCCCGACCCGGACGCGCTCGCCGCGGCCGAACTGGAGCCCGGCATGCCGCTGCTCCCGTCCGACCCGTGGATCCTGGAGTCGACGCTGCTCACGCTGACGGGCCTGGACTACCACGGCATCGTCGAGGTGAAGAAGGCGGACGGCAGCATCAAGAAGGTGCTGAAGTTCACCGCCAGCTCCATCGACATCAAGGACCTGCACCAGCTGACCGTCGGTCCGGCGGGCACGACCGGTCATGTGAAGTCGCGGCCCGGATCCACGTCGACGATCCGCAACGGCGAGGTGACGATGTACACGGAGGAGCTGAAGGGCAACCTCTTCGGCCTCATCCCGATCACCTTCAGCCCGGAGACCCCGCCGCCGCTGAACGTCCCGTTCGCCTTCTTCACCAAGGTGAAGGTGACCCAGGCCGGCCAGTTCGGCGGCACGCTCACCGTTCCGGGACTGAAGAACTACCTCGACGGCGGCAACGGCTGACAGCCGCCCGCCCCCCCGAACCCGTCCGGGAGCCGCACAGCACCGTGGGCCGTACTCCTCAACAGGAGTACGGCCCACGGTCATGCGGTGCGGCGTGCGGGACTAGCCCTGCTCGCCGCCCAGGTGGTGCACCCGGACCATGTTGGTGGTGCCGGGGATGCCGGGGGGCGAGCCGGCCGTGATGACCATCGTGTCGCCGTCGTTGTAGCGGTTCAGCTTCAGCAGCTCCGCGTCGACCAGGTCGACCATGGCGTCGGTGTTGTCCACGTGCGGGACGACGAACGCCTCGACGCCCCAGCTCAGGGCGAGCTGGTTGCGGGTGGCCTCGTCCGTGGTGAAGGCCAGGATCGGCTGGGCCGTGCGGTAGCGGGAGAGACGGCGGGCGGTGTCGCCCGACTTGGTGAAGGCGACCAGCGCCTTGCCGTTCAGGAAGTCCGCGATCTCGCAGGCCGCGCGGGCCACCGAACCGCCCTGCGTACGGGGCTTCTTGCCGGGGACCAGCGGCTGGAGGCCCTTGGAGAGCAGCTCCTCCTCCGCGGCGACGACGATCTTCGCCATCGTCTTGACCGTCTCGATCGGGTACGCGCCCACCGAGGACTCGGCGGACAGCATGACCGCGTCCGCACCGTCCAGGATCGCGTTGGCGACGTCGGACGCCTCGGCGCGGGTCGGGCGGGAGTTGGTGATCATCGACTCCATCATCTGGGTCGCCACGATCACCGGCTTGGCGTTGCGCCGGCACAGCTCCACCAGGCGCTTCTGCACCATCGGGACCTTCTCCAGCGGATACTCCACGGCCAGGTCGCCACGGGCCACCATCACACCGTCGAACGCCGCGACGACGCCCTCCATGTGCTCGACGGCCTGCGGCTTCTCCACCTTGGCGATGACGGGGACCCGGCGGCCCTCCTCGTCCATCACCTTGTGGACGTCCTTGACGTCGTCGGCGTCCCGGACGAAGGAGAGGGCGACCAGGTCGCAGCCCATCCGCAGCGCGAAGCGCAGGTCCTCGACGTCCTTCCCGGACAGGGCCGGGACGTTGACCGCCGCGCCGGGCAGGTTGATGCCCTTGTGGTCGGAGATGACACCGCCCTCGATGACGATGGTCTTCACCCGGGGGCCCTCGACCGCCACGACCTTCAGCTCGACGTTGCCGTCGTTGATCAGGATCGGGTCGCCCTTGGTGACGTCGCCGGGCAGACCCTTGTAGGTCGTGCCGCAGATCGACTTGTCGCCGGGGACGTCCTCGGAGGTGATGGTGAACTCGTCCCCGCGGACCAGCTCGACCGGGCCCTCGGCGAACTTCGCGAGCCGGATCTTGGGGCCCTGGAGGTCGGCGAGGACGCCGACCGCGCGGCCGGTCTCGGCGGCCGCCTTGCGGACACGGTCGTAACGGCCCTGGTGTTCCTCGTGGGTACCGTGACTGAAGTTGAAACGGGCCACGCTCATGCCGGCCTCGATCAGAGCGACGAGCTGCTCATGGGAGTCGACGGCGGGACCGAGGGTGCAGACGATTTTGGAACGGCGCATGAGGCGGATCCTATCGGTTTGTTTCGCTGCGGAATATTCCGTCTGGTGGAAGATACAAAGGGGCGCGGGGGTGCTCAGTTGTCGACCTGTCCGAACCGTGGACTACGGCCGTTCCACGAGCGCGAACGTCTGGTCGGCGATCTCCAGCTCCTCGTCCGTCGGTACCACGGCGACCGCCACCCGGGCGTACTCCGGCGAGATCAGCCGCGGCTCTCCGGACCGTACGGCGTTGAGCGAGGCGTCCACCGCCATGCCCAGCTCCTCCAGGCCCGCGATGGCAGCTTCCCGCACCGGAGCCGCGTTCTCCCCGACCCCCGCCGTGAACGCCACCGCGTCCACCCGGCCGAGCACCGCCGTATAGGCGCCGATGTACTTCTTCAGCCGGTGGATGTAGATGTCGAAGGCCAGCGCGGCCCGCTCGTCGCCCTCGTCGATCCGACGGCGGATCACCCGCATGTCGTTGTCGCCGCACAGGCCGACCAGCCCGCTCTTCTTGTTCAGCAGGACGTCGATGTCGTCGGCCGACATGCCCGCCACCCGCTTCAGATGGAAGGTGACCGCCGGATCGATGTCCCCGGAGCGCGTACCCATCACGAGCCCCTCCAAGGGCGTCAGCCCCATCGAGGTGTCCACGCACCGCCCGCCCGCGACCGCCGAGGCCGACGCCCCGTTGCCGAGGTGCAGCACGATGATGTTCACCTCCTCGGGTGTCTTCCCCAGCAGCTCGGCCGTCTTCCGCGAGACGTACGCGTGCGAGGTGCCGTGGAAGCCGTAGCGGCGGATCCGGTGCGCGTCGGCGGTCTCCACGTCGATCGCGTACCGCGCGGCCGCCTCCGGCATCGTCGTGTGGAACGCCGTGTCGAAGACCGCCACCTGCGGCAGATCGGGCCGCAGCGCCTGTGCCGTGACGATGCCGGTGATGTTCGCCGGGTTGTGCAGCGGGGCGACCGGGACGAGGCGCTCGATCTCCTTCAGCACCTCGTCGGTGATCACGGTCGGCGCGCTGAACCTCAGCCCGCCGTGCACCACCCGGTGCCCGATCGCGGCGAGCTCGGGGGAGTCGAGGCCGAGGCCGTCCGCCGCCAGCTCCTCGGCCGCCGCCTCCAGCGCCGCCGTGTGGTCGGCGATCCGGCCCGTACGTTCACGGGGCTCCGCGCCACCGCCGGTCAGCGGCGTGTGCACGAGGCGCGAGGTCTCCTCGCCGATCCGCTCGACCAGGCCCGAGGCGAGCCGGGAGCGGTCACGCATGTCGAGGAGCTGGTACTTCACCGACGAGGAGCCGGAGTTGAGGACGAGGACGCGGTGCGGTTCCACAGGGGCTGCCGTGCTTTCGTTTCCGGAGGGAGTGGCCGGGGGAGTGGGGGTGCTCATACGGGGCGCTCCTCGCCCTGCGCCTGGATCGCCGTGATCGCCACGGTGTTGACGATGTCCTGGACGAGCGCGCCGCGCGACAGGTCGTTGACCGGCTTGCGCAGACCCTGGAGCACCGGGCCGACCGCCACCGCGCCCGCCGAACGCTGCACGGCCTTGTAGGTGTTGTTGCCGGTGTTCAGGTCCGGGAAGATCAGCACGGTGGCCTGCCCGGCCACCTCCGACCCCGGCAGCTTCGTCGCCGCGACGGACGGCTCGACCGCCGCGTCGTACTGGATCGGCCCCTCCACCCGCAGCTCCGGCCGCTCCGCCCGCACCCGCTCGGTGGCCTCGCGCACCTTGTCGACGTCCGCGCCGGAACCGGAGGTCCCCGTGGAGTACGACAGCATCGCGATCCGGGGCTCCACGCCGAAGCGGGCCGCCGTCACCGCCGACTGCACCGCGATGTCCGCGAGCTGCTCCGCGTTCGGGTCCGGGTTGACCGCGCAGTCGCCGTACACGAGGACCTTGTCGGCCAGGCACATGAAGAAGACCGACGAGACGATCGAGGCGTCCGGCTTGGTCTTGATGATCTCGAAGGCCGGGCGGATGGTCGCGGCGGTGGAGTGCACCGACCCGGACACCATCCCGTCGGCCAGCCCCTCCTGCACCATCAGGGTGCCGAAGTAGTTCACGTCCGCCACCACGTCGACGGCCAGCTCCACCGTCACCCCGCGGTGCGCGCGCAGTTCGGCGTACCGCTCGGCGAAGGCCCCTCGCAGCTCCGAGGTGTGCGGGTCGATCAGCTGGGTGTCCGCGAGGTCGATGCCGAGATCGGCGGCCTTCTTGCGGATCACGTCCACATCGCCGAGCAGCGTGAGGTCGCAGACGTCCCGGCGCAGCAGGACGTCGGCGGCGCGCAGCACCCGCTCCTCGGTGCCCTCCGGCAGCACCACGCGCTTGCGGTCGGAGCGGGCCTGCTCCAGCAGCTCGTGCTCGAACATCATCGGTGTGACGCGTCCGCTGCGGGCCACCGAGATCCGCTCCAGGAGGGCGCCGGTGTCGACATGGCGCTCGAACAGGCCGAGCGCGGTCTCCGCCTTGCGCGGGGTCGCCGCGTTCAACTTCCCTTCGAGGGTGAAGAGTTCGGCAGCGGTGGGGAAGGATCCGCCGGCCACCGACACGACCGGGGTCCCCGGTGCGAGCCGGGCGGCCAGCGTGAGTATCTCCTCGCCGGGGCGCTCGTCCAGGGTCAGCAGCACACCCGCGATGGGCGGGGTGCCCGCGCTGTGCGCGGCCAGCGAACCCACCACCAGGTCCGACCGGTCCCCGGGGGTGACGACCAGACAGCCGGGCGTCAGCGCGTTGAGCAGATTCGGCAGCATCGCCCCGCCGAACACGAAGTCCAGCGCGTCGCGCGCGAGCCCCGAGTCGTCGCCGAGCAGCACCGTGCCGTCCAGCGCCGCGGTGATCTGGGCGACCGTGGGGGCCGAGAGCGCCGGATCGTCCGGCAGCACGGAGACGGGTACGGGCAGCCGGGCCGCGAGCCGCTCCGCTATCGTCGCGCGGTCCTCGGCGGCGACCCGGTTCACCACCATGGCCAGCACGTCGCAGCCGAGACCGGCGTAGGCGCGGTAGGCGTTACGGGTCTCGGCGCGGACGGACTCCGCCGTCTGGCCCTTGCCGCCGACCACCGCGATCACCGACGCCCCGAACTCGTTGGCGAGCCGGGCGTTCAGCGCCAGCTCGTCGGGGAGCTGGGTGGCGGCGAAGTCGCTGCCCAGGACGAGGACCACCTCGTACTCCCGGGCCACCTGGTGGAAGCGCTCGACGAGCCGGGAGACCAGCTCGTCGGTACCCTTCTCCGCCTGCACGGTGGAGGCCTCGTGGTAGTCCAGGCCGTAGACGGTGGCCGGGCTCTGCGAGAGCCGGTAGCGGGCCCGCAGCAGCTCGTAGAGCCGGTCGGGTCCGTCATGGACCAGCGGGCGGAAGACCCCGACCCGGTCCACCTGACGCGTCAGAAGCTCCATGACTCCCAGCTCGACGACCTGACGGCCGTCCCCCCGGTCGATCCCGGTCACGTACACGCTGCGCGCCACGCGTGGTCTCCCGTCGTTGTGCGGTGCCGCGACCCGCGGTCCGTCCAGGACGTGGGGGATCTCCCCGCGCTGTCCCCGGCCTTCCGAGGGGTGCGGCCATTGGCCTGCATTGCCTCTTGACGATACCTGCGGGGGCCGCTACGTCGCCCGCCGGAGGCCCCGGCCCGGCCGAAAGCGCCGGGTCCGTGCGAGGCGTGGGAGAATCGTGGAGGTTCAGGGCACGGGAGCCGCCTCGGGCCTTTCGTTTGGATCAGGCCGGATCAGGGAGCGGGGTCCGGTGCGTGCAGCTGCAAGGCGGAGGATTGAGTCAACGCGGAGCGTTGGTGATTGACGACAACGCCGCAGATGCGCGTGCCGGGGCCCGCGAGCCCGGCCTGATCCAAACGAAAGGCCCTCGGTCGGCTCCCCGGAAAGCGCGGTTACTAACGAGCAGGAGACACACCTCGATGCGCATCGGAATTCTCACCGCGGGCGGCGACTGCCCCGGCCTGAACGCAGTGATCCGGTCGGTCGTCCACCGGGCCGTCGTCGGCCACGGCGACGAGGTCATCGGCTTCGAGGACGGCTTCAAGGGGCTGCTCGACGGCCACTTCCGCCCCCTCGACCTCAACGCGGTCAGCGGCATCCTCGCCCGCGGCGGCACCATCCTCGGCTCGGCCCGGCTGGAGCGCGACCGGCTGCGCGAGGCCGCCGAGAACTGCGAGGAGCTGGCCCGCCGTTACGGCATCGACGCGCTCATCCCGATCGGCGGCGAGGGCACGCTCACCGCGGCCCGCATGCTCTCCGACGCGGGCATGCCGGTCGTCGGCGTCCCGAAGACCATCGACAACGACATCTCCGCCACCGACCGGACCTTCGGGTTCGACACGGCGGTGGGCGTCGCGACCGAGGCCATAGACCGTCTCAAGACCACCGCCGAGTCCCACCAGCGGGTGATGGTCGTCGAGGTCATGGGCCGGCACGCGGGCTGGATCGCCCTGGAGTCCGGGATGGCCGGCGGCGCCCACGGCATCTGCCTGCCCGAGCGCCCCTTCGAGGTCGACGACCTGGTCAAGATGGTCGAGGAGCGGTTCGCGCGCGGCAAGAAGTTCGCCGTCATCTGCGTCGCCGAGGGCGCGCACCCGGCCGAGGGCTCCATGCCGTACGCCAAGGGCGCGATCGACCAGTACGGCCACGAGCGCTTCCAGGGCATCGGCAACCGTCTCGCCGTCGAGCTGGAGACCCGGCTCGGCAAGGAGGCCCGGCCGGTCATTCTCGGCCATGTCCAGCGCGGCGGCACGCCGACCGCGTACGACCGGGTGCTCGCCACCCGCTTCGGCTGGAACGCCGTGGAGGCCGTGCACCGCGGCGACTTCGGCCGGATGACCGCCCTGCGCGGCAACGACATCGCCATGGTCCCGCTCGCCGACGCCGTCACCCAGCTGAAGCGGGTGCCCACCGAGCGGATGTACGAGGCCGAGTCGGTCTTCTGACACACCACCGCACGGGCCGCACGAGCCGCACGCGTGGCCCGTGCGGCCTGTGCGGGGTCACAGGGTTCACACCCCGGCGGTCCGCCAGAACTGCTCCACCACCCGGGACAGGAACGCCCGGCCCGCGTCGCCCGTCGACCCGGAGCGTTCCTGGCCCGTGCTGCTCCAGCTCAGTGTGGAGACCATCAACGCCTGGTAATCGGTGTGCAGTTGTTCCAGCACGTCCTGGATCAGCGCCCGGTCCAGCGGGACCAGCTTGGCCACCGGCCGGACGTACGCCTGCCAGCGCGTGGTGACCGCGCTGCTCAGCAACTCCGCCAGCTCCTCGTCGCGGCCCGTCGCGGTGAGGAACTGCGCCGCCGACAGATCCAGCGCCCGGCACAGCGCCGCCGACTGCTTCTCGTTGCCCCGCCAGCGCCCCGACTCCTCCATCCGCAGGTACGCGGCGCCCGTCATCCCCAGCTGCCGGGCCAGGTCGTCCACGGTCATGTCCCGGGTCATCCGGTGCTCGCGCAAGGTGGCGGCCGCCGCCAGCAGCTCCCCGGGGGCGCACCAGAGGACGCCGGCGAGGGCGGTCAGTTCGCGTTCCTCGGGGGTCGCGATTCCGCGTTCCCAGGCGATGACGGTCTCTGCGCTGATCCGGAGTCCGTACTGGGCGGCGAGCCCGTAGGCGACATGGCCGGGAGCCATCCCCAGTGCCTCGCGGAGACGGCGCGCGGCGGGGGCGTTGAATGGCGGGGAGGGGTGCACGGGCCCACCGTAGAAGTCCATTTCCGCCCTGGCTACGGTACGTTCCCCAAAGATCACGCTTCGTAGGAACCTCCAGCTACGAACCGGGCGGGCGGTACGGGAACCCCGCCCCACCAGCGCTTTCTTTTCCCCGCACAAAGAGGCCCGGCAGAGCTGCGAAAACGACCGGCAAGCGCTTGTGCCGAACCCCGGCGGGGTGGCGTCAGCGCCCCGCCGCCAGCCAGCTGTAGTGCAGTTCGGGTCGGCCGACCTGCCCATAATGTGGACGCCTCGCGGCGCTGCCGACGGTCACCAGATGTTCCAGGTAGCGCCGGGCCGTGATCCGCGAGATGCCCAGACGCTCCCCGGCGGCGGCCGCCGTCACGCCCTCCGGCGACTCCTTCAGCACCCGGGTCACCGCTTCCAGCGTCGGACCGCTGAGGCCCTTGGGCAGCGCGGCCGGATGCGCGACCCGCAGCGCGCCCAGCGCCCGGTCCACCTCCTCCTGCCCGCTGGCCTCCCCGGCGGCCCCCCGGAACTCCGCGTACCGCACCAGCCGGTCCCGCAGCGTGGGATACGTGAACGGCTTCAGCACGTACTGCACGACGCCGAGCGACACTCCCTCCCGCACCACCGCGAGATCCCGGGCCGAGGTCACCGCGATCACGTCCGCCCCGTGGCCGGAGGCCCGCAGTGAACGCAGCAGCCCGAGCCCGTGCCCGTCGGGCAGATAGAGGTCGAGCAGCAGCAGATCGACCGGCGTCCGCTCCAGCGCCCGCACCGCCGCCGCCCGGGTGTGCGCCACCGCCGTCACCGTGAAGCCCTCGACCCGCTCCACGTACATCTGGTGGGCGTCGGCCGCCACCGGATCGTCCTCCACCACCAGGACTCTGATCATGCCGTGACCTCCTTCGCCCGGACCCCTGCCGCCGTACGGTCCCCGAGCGGCAGCCGTACGGTGAACCGCGCGCCGCCGCCCGGACCCGCGTCCAGCTCCACCGTGCCCCCGTTGCGGTACGCCGCCTGCCGGACCAGCGCCAGGCCGAGCCCGCGCCCCGCCCCGTGCGTCGACCAGCCGCGCCGGAACACCTCGTCCGCCGCCTCCGGGCCGATGCCCGCGCCGGTGTCCGCGACCCGCAGCAACAGCTCCCGCTCGTCCGCGAGCGCGGTCACCGTGACCCGGGCCCGCCCCGCCGGGCCCCCGGCCGCACGGGGCGCGGGGACCGCACCGGAGCCGTCCCCGGCGCCGGCCTCCGTGCCGTCCGGGCCCTCCGAAGCCGCTTCCACCGCGTTGTCGATCAGATTGCCCAGGATCGTCACCAGATCGCGCTGGGCCAGCGAGTCCGGCAGCGCCCCGTCGTCGATCAGGCTGTCCTCCGCGAGCACCAGCTCCACACCCCGCTCGTTCGCCTGCGCCGCCTTGCCGAGCAGCAGCGCCGCGAGCACCGGCTCCTCCACCGCCCCCACCACCCGGTCGGTCAGCACCTGGGCCAGCTCCAGCTCCGCCGTCGCGAAGTCCACCGCCTCCTCCACCCGGCCCAGCTCGATCAGCGACACCACCGTGTGCAGCCGGTTCGCCGCCTCGTGGGCCTGCGAGCGCAACGCCTGGGTGAAACCGCGCTCGGAGTCCAGCTCACCGGTCAGCGCCTGCAGCTCGGTGTGGTCCCGCAGGGTCACCACCGTGCCCCGCCGCTCACCGCCCACCACCGGACGGGTGTTGACCACGACGACCCGGTCCGCCGTCAGGTGCAGCTCGTCCACCCGGGCCTCCGACGCCAGCAGCGCCCCGGTCAGCGGCGCGGGCAGGGCCAGCTCGTCGACCGTACGGCCGACCGCCTCCGCGTCCGGCCCCAGACCCAGCAGCTCCCGCCCGGCGTCGTTGATCAGCGCGATCCGCCGCCGCCCGTCCAGCATCAGCAGCCCCTCGCGCACCGCGTGCAGCGTGGCCTGGTGGTAGTCGTGCAGCCGGCTCAGCTCGGCCGCGTTCATCCCGTGGGTGTGCCGCCGCAGCCGGGCGTTGACCACGTACGTACCGATCCCGCCGAGGGCCAGCGCCCCGCCCGCCGCGAGCGCGAGGGCGCCGAGCTGCTCCCGTACCTGCGAGGAGACCCGGTCCACGGTGATGCCCGCGCTGACCAGGCCGACGATCCGCCCGTCGTCGCGGATCGGGGTCACCACCCGTATCGAGGGGCCCAGCGTGCCGGTGTACGTCTCGGTGAAGGTCTGCCCGCGCAGGGCCTTCGCGGTGTTCCCGAGGAAGGTGTCCCCGATCTGCGCCGTGTCCGGATGCGTCCAGCGCACCCGCTCGGTGTCCATGATCGTGACGAAGGCGATCCCGGTGTCCTCGCGCACCCGCTCCGCGTACGGCTGGAGCACGGCGGACGGGTCCTCCGTACGGATGGCCTCCCGTACGGAGGGGGAATCGGCCACCGCGAGGGCCGCCACCCGCACCTGCCGGGCGGCCGTCTCCTCCGCCTGCGCGCTGCCCGAGGCGTACGCGAACACGGCGCACCCGGCCACCACGGCGGCGATGAGCACGACCTGCATGGCGAAGAGCTGGCCCGCCAGGCTGCGAGGGAGGGTACGGGGGAGGCGCATACCCCACAGTCTGCCTGGCCCGGCCGGGTGTCTTCCGGATGGCCGGAAAGCGACTGTGAACGATATGAACGCAAGGGTGACCGGGGTCACAGGGAGGTGGATAGTCACCGGAGCCCCCAGGGACGGGGGCGCCGTGACCGAGCCGAGGAGCCAGCCGTGGCAGTGGCAGCCAAACAGCGGGACCGAACCCACTATCTGTACATCGCCGTCATCGGTGCCGTCGCGCTCGGCATCCTCGTCGGATTCGTCGCCCCCGGGGTGGCCGTCGAGCTGAAGCCCATCGGGGCCGGCTTCGTGAACCTGATCAAGATGATGATCTCGCCGATCATCTTTTGCACGATCGTGCTGGGCGTCGGCTCGGTGCGCAAGGCCGCCAAGGTCGGTGCGGTCGGCGGGCTGGCGCTCGGCTACTTCCTGGTCATGTCGACCGTGGCCCTTGCCATCGGCCTGCTGGTCGGCAATGTCCTGGAGCCCGGCTCCACCCTCCACATCACCGAGCAGGCGCGGGCCGCGGGCGAGGCACAGGCGGCGGGCGCCAGCGAGTCCACCGTGGACTTCCTGCTCGGCATCATCCCGACCACGATCGTCTCCGCCTTCACCGCGGGCGAGGTCCTCCAGACCCTGCTCGTCGCGCTCCTCGCGGGCTTCGCGCTCCAGGCGATGGGCAAGACCGGTGAGCCGATCATCCGCGGCATCACCCACATCCAGCGCCTCGTCTTCCGCATCCTCGCCATGATCATGTGGGCCGCCCCGGTCGGCGCGTTCGGCGCGATCGCCGCGGTGGTCGGCGAGACCGGCCTCGACGCCCTGAAGTCGCTGGCGATCATCATGATCGGGTTCTACGTCACCTGCGCGCTGTTCGTCTTCGTGGTGCTCGGCGCGATCCTGCGCCTGGTCGCCGGGGTGAACCTGTTCTCGCTGCTGAAGTACCTGGGCCGCGAGTTCCTGCTCATCCTGTCCACCTCCTCCTCCGAGTCGGCCCTGCCGCGGCTGATCGCCAAGATGGAGCACCTGGGCGTCAGCAAGCCCGTCGTCGGCATCACCGTGCCGACCGGCTACTCCTTCAACCTCGACGGCACCGCGATCTACCTCACGATGTCCTCGCTGTTCATCGCCAACGCGATGGGCGACCCGCTGAGCGCGGGCGAGCAGGTCTCGCTGCTGGTCTTCATGGTCATCGCCTCGAAGGGCGCGGCGGGCGTGACCGGCGCGGGCCTGGCGACCCTGGCCGGCGGGCTCCAGTCGCACCGCCCCGACCTCGTCGACGGCGTCGGCCTGATCGTCGGCATCGACCGCTTCATGAGCGAGGCCCGCGCGCTGACCAACTTCGCGGGCAACGCGGTCGCCACGGTCCTGGTCGGGCACTGGACCAAGGAGATCGACAAGGACCGGGTGAACGAGGTGCTGGCCGGCCGCGTCCCGTTCGACGAGAAGACCCTCGTGGACGACCACGCACCGGCCGGCGAATCCGACGGCTCCGCCGAGGTCCCCGACCAGCGGGACACCGCCCCCGAGCAGCCCGCCAAGGTCTGACCGGCACCACACCCCACAGCCACTGCGGCACCCCCCACGCAGGAACACCCGTATCCCCCGGTACGGGTGTTCTTGCGTCGTCGCCCGCTTCGCCGCCCGCGTCACCACCGCGTCACGGTCCGGCCGACCGGTGCAACCCTCCTTGCTCCGCACGGGTCTTGAGAGGTGAAGGACCGCAGTCCGCCCCCACGCGCCCCACGACCGAAGGACTTCCATGCGCATCACCCCTTCCCGCCGCCGGACCCTCCGCGGCGGGACCGCCGCCCTGGCCGCCACCGCACTGGTGGCGCTGGGCGCCGCGCCGTCGCTCGCCGCCGAACCGGAGCCGGATCTCGGCGTCGGAACGATCGCACCGATCAAGGGGGTTCAGGCGGGCAGCGCGTTCTCCACCCCCCTGACCTTCCTCAACAAGGGGACGGAGGAGGTGCCCGTCTCCTATGTGACGTACGCCGTGTCGCCCGGCCTGAAGGCGGACGAGACGTACAAGAACTGCGGCTACTACACGATCCCCTCCCACGACGAGATGCCCGACTCGCAGGTCGCCGCCTGCAGGATCGACCAGCCGCTGAAGCCGGGCGTGGTCTACGGGACGGCGAAGCCCGTCTCCCTCCAGGCGCTCGACTCCGCCCTCAACGACGACCTGCGGGTGACGATCGGCGTCACCGAGCCCGACCCGGACGCGGGCGACAGCGGCTCCACCGAGCCGGTGCCGGGCACCGGCGACCCGCTCACCCTGGTCGAGAAGGGCCCGGCCACCGACGCCGACCGGAAGAACCACCCCGAGCCGGCCGCATCGGCCGACGTCACCGCGGCGAACACCGCCGACTTCGGCCTGACCGGCGCCGAGCTGAAGGGCGAGGCCGGCGACAAGGTCACCGCCACGGTGAAGTTCACCAACGCCGGCCCCGCCCGGGTGCAGGGCGTCCGCGACCAGAGCGTGGCCACCGTCGACATCCGCATCCCGAAGGGCACGTCCGTCGTCAAGGCGCACGGATTCTGCGACGCGGTCACCAAGACGCACTACCGCTGCGGCACCTCGCAGTCCTGGGTCGACGTGGACGGCGGCGAGAGCTACCCCTTCGTCCTGCGCATCGACAAGGCGGTGGGCCGCACCACGGGTGAGGTCTCCTTCAGCGGCCAGGAGCGTCCCTTCGACCGCAACGCGGCCAACGACACCGCGCAGATCGTGATCGACACGGGCAAGGGTTCGGACACCTCCGGCTCCTCCGGCTCCTCGGGTTCCACCGGCGGTACGGGCGGCTCCTCGTCCACCGGAGGCTCGGGCTCCACCGGCTCCACGAGCAGCACGGGCGGCACCACCGACACGGGCGGCGGCTCGACGACCGGCGGCGCCACCCCGCAGACCGGCGGCAACCTCGCGGAGACCGGTTCGGACTCCACCCTGCCGCTCGCCGGCATGGCGGCCGCGGCCGTGGCAGCGGGCGGCGGCATCCTCTGGGCGGTGCGCCGGCGGTCCGCCGTCCGGGGCAACTGACCTTGCGTTGACGTCGGCGTCAAGGAATACGGTCGTCCCATGCGAATCGGGGAGCTGGCCGCACGGGCCGGTACGACGACGCGGACACTCCGCTACTACGAGTCGCGGGGGGGGGGGGGGGGGGGGCGTGGGGGGGGGGGGGGGCGCCCGCCGCGCCCGCGCCCCCCCCCCCCCCCCCCCCCCGACCGCGCGCAACACCCCCGAGGTGGGGGTGGTGT